>CAXTTS010000084.1:0-12277 GCA_964247265.1 uncultured Sphingomonadaceae bacterium | reverse complement strand
GGCTTCTTTATTGCGCCGGCATCATCAAAGCGCAGACCAGAGAGTGGAGTTTGGAAAATGGCCCTTAGAGACGGCGCCGCATTTCCGACCCACAAAAACCGAGACGCCAGTCTCCCGGCTCCACTCCAGCTTTCCGGTGCCCGCAAACCCCCGGAAAAGCGGGGACAATTTGGCCCACGCCCGAAGGCTAAGTCTTTGATAAGGAACGATAGAAACGGTGGTGCGCCACGCAGTCCGGAGCGAACCCGTCTGCTTTTCAGGGCGGTTCCGCTCCCGGTGTTTCGGCGCTAATAGTGGCCTTAAGCCCGTAACCCGTCTATCAAGGCCAGACCGTGCACCACAGCCGGATCGAAGATCACCCGGTGATCACCATCGATGATCTGAAAAAAGCGGGCGTTCCGGGCGGTCGGGCGGGCGATCATGTTCCAGTCTCGTTACGGGGTATCGTGGTGGTCATAACGATTGCCGACCGAAGCGACAAATCGATCCGGCTTGATCTGGCGTTCCGGGACAATGGGCAACCGCGACGGCAGTGTATCTTCGTCTGCTTCAGTCAGCAGGGTGCCGTGACAATGCCTTACCTCCTGTGCCCCGAGGAGGTCATCGCCGTACGGCAGCTGCACCTGTTCGACGGGCGCTTCGCCTCCAGGGTGTTCTGGAGCCAGCGGGGATATCTCTCCGGCAACGAAGGATCCCATGTCGATCGCAGGATACGCAAGCTGACGGAAGCACTCGGGCGGCTCGCCGGGACCGACGGCTGGCCGAAAGCGCGCGGCAAAAACCGCGAAAAACTGCTCCGGCTGGTAGCCGAAAGCGAGCAGGCGCCCCTGCCTGTCCGGGACGATGCCCGGATCCGTCTTGTCAGGCTGGCCGAACGGCAGGAAGCGAGGGAGCGTTCGAAGCTTCGTTCCAACCGGCTGTCGGGGCCCTGCTCCACCGCGGCTGCCCTGCTCGATGGCGAAGAGAATCCCGGCGCAGAACGGCTGGCTAGGCAGAGCAGGTTTCCGGCGGAGAGCTGGAGAATACCGACCATCCGCAGCACGCCGGCGTTTGTGCCCGCGCCGGCCGGCATCCTCGAGGACTATCCGGCGCTGGATCTGCGCGTGCTGGACCTCGCCACGAGGATGCACGGGGCAGAGGTCTGGACCCACTCGCTGGTCTGGAGGGATGCCTCCGGCGACGTTCCGCCCGTGCTGCTCGTCGCCGACTTTCGGGATCCGCTGAAGCCGTTCCTGCTGCTGGAGCTCGGCCACGAGGGTGGGTCGTCGTTCCAGCGCCTGCTCGTCGACCTCGTGGCGACGAACCCGGGCGCGAAAGGCGCACGCTGGTATCTGCAATGCCCGGTGACCGGCCACCGCGCCGACTATCTGCTGCTGCGCGAGGGGCGGTTCGCATCGGCAAAGGCCCACCGGCTCGTTCATCGCAGCCAGCGCGGCTAGCGCGAGCGCTCTGCCTTGCCCGGTTCAGGCAGCTTGCCGGTCGCCAAGAACCGCACATATTCCTCTTCGGTCAGTCTGCCCGACAGTACCGGCTTTTGCTCCCGCTGGAAGTGCGGCCAGCCCATGCTCTTCAGGAAGGCAACGACCCCCTTGCCGTTCATGGCATTCTCTCGCCGCGTGAACTCGGCCAGTTCCACCATCTCTGCCTCTGCGTCGTGAACGGCATCCTGCAGCGCGGGATCGGTATCCAGTCTGGCCCTGAGCCGGCGCCTCGTCATCCCGAGCCTTCGCGCCGCAACGCTCATCAGGCCGCAGGAGGCAGTCAGCGCCTGTCTGATCTCGTCGGCGCTGACATCGTTATATGGCTTTCGCGGCATGGTCCCACCAGGGTTCTCACCAACCCGAGTGGCATAATCGAGGATTATTGCCCAGGGAACAACCGCATCCGCGAACTCGCGCCACTCAGCCGGATGCGCGCGAAAGCGGCTTCCACCACGCCCAGCGGCCCTTCCAGCACCTGCTCGAAGCAGCCACCGAAGAAGACCTGCCTCACCGCTTCAATCGCCGCTGGACGTCGGCCATGAAGGCGACGGTGGTCGCCGCGATCGAGGACGATCTGCTCAGCGCCGACGAAACGCGCCGGCGGTATAATCTCGACGCAGGAGAGCTCGCCTTGTGACCACGAGATCGGGCTCGGCCGTACCGTCGGGACACGTGATTGGCGTCCTGCCCCCCTGCCTCAGACCTCCACGCTTACCTCCTGCCGTTCATCCGTCGGCTCGGGCCAGATCTCGCTGGTGCCGCAGTTCACGAGCGAATCGCCATAGTGGAAGGTGAACTGCAGTCAGCTGTCGCTGTTCTCCTCGACATTTTGTACGGGGGTCGGAAGCCGAAAGGGCAGCGCCGCAACGTCGCCGAGCTGCCGCCCGACGAGCGCGGTCATGACCGTTGCCGGAAGCCCGATGTGGCCGTGATAGGCTTCCAAGCGGCCCGGCATCGAGGCCTCCGCCTCGATGTATCCGTCCCGCCAGTAGAGCGTGGCCGAGATGTCGCCGCCCGCTGTCGGAATGACGACCTGTGTCTCAGGGTCACGTCCGAGACGCGCGAGGACGGCGGCCTGTCCCTCCGATGCGCTCTCGGCGATTGCCACAGCGAGATCGCTGATGCGTCCCGTGGCCCAAGCGCGGCAAGTTCGGCAATGGCCGGTGTTTGGTCCGCATATCGGTCCCGGAACCTGAACTGGTAACCCGCGTACCGATAGGGCGCCGGTGCATATTCGAGCACCTTGCCTGGCCGCAGCGCCTCGTCGATGCTCTCGTGTTCGACTTAGATCGAGACGGGCTGGTCGCCCGTGCTGCCGCAGAGCTCGACGGCGAGCGCCTCGATCGACACCGGCGGGTTCGGCCCGTGTTGGGCCAGGATATATGCGCCTCGCGCGCATCTCGCACCACCAACGCGCGCGTGCCGATCGTCTTTCGGTGTTCCAGAACTGGCGCATATCGTGAACAATGTCGTCCGCGAATGCGGCGAGCTGCTTGGCCGTTGCCGCGCAGAACCGGTCCGCACCCGTCTCGGACGCTCGCCGCTGCAGGGCGACGCCACCGGTCGCGCACGCTTCGCGCCCGCACTTGTGCCACCAGCGTCCGGGTTCGGCTATGCGCCGTGGGTAGTCGCCAACGTCACCGTCGATCGCCTGCCCGGCGGACGCGGAACCCAGGTCGCTTGGGACAATGTCTCGGCCACGTCGCCGTCCCTCGGCTATGTCGTGGCGACGCACCAGTCGCTCGACATGCGCCCGGTCGGCACCGTACTCACCTGGTACATGCCGCTCTCCACCATGCGCCCCGCTGACGCGCGACGCCTGATGGCCGAACGCGCCCCCGCCGAATGGCAAGCGATCGTGCGCGACGATCTGCTGGCGATGAACCCCGATCTCGCGGGCGCGATCCGCCGCATCGACCTGTGGCGCTGGGGACATGCGATGATCCGCCCCGCCCCCGGCTTAATCTGGGGCAGCGCCGCTGCCGCCCGCCCCGCACCGCCGCTATTCGTGGCGCACAGCGATCTGAGCGGCATATCGATCTTCGAGGAAGCGCATTATCACGGCACCCGAGCCGCCGAGGCCGCTATGACCCACCTCGGCTTGCCCCACGAGACGCTTATATGATTGCGCCCTCTCCTTATCATGGACGGCACCTGATCGCCGATCTCCATGGCTGCGGGCAGCTGGACGTTCCTGCCCTTATCGAACCTCTCCTCGCCGAAGCGGCGCGAGCGGCAGACGCCACCTTGCTGGAAACCAGGCTGCACACGTTCGGCGCGGGCGCCGGCATCACCGTCGCAATGCTCGCTGAATCGCACATCTCGATCCACACCTGGCCTGAGCATGGCTATGCGGCGCTCGATTTCTTCCTTTGCGGCGCACGGCACAATCTCGACGCGGCACTTGCCGTAATCGTCGGCGGATTGCGTCCGACAAAAGTGCAACAGCATGAGTTCGCCAGAGGATTTGGCAAGCTTGAATAAGTGCCAGCTGCCGGACGAGACGGACTATCTGCGTGAGGGCAGCGAGCTGCGCCGCTTCGGCACGCTGCTCGCCGGAGATGCGCGCTACATCGTGCCGGAGCTGGAGGATGGCCTCACCACCCGGCATGTGCTGGCGATGACTTTCGTCGAGGGGCAATCGATCGAAACCCTGACCGACGCGCCGCAGGCCGTGCGTGACGCAGCGATGACGGCGCTGATCGACGTGGTGCTGCACGAGCTGTTCGCCTTCGGCGCGGTTGAAGGCGCGTGTCAGGGTGCGCCAACTCGCTACCGAGGGACTAGCACCCCTCCTGCCATTTAAGTCGCGATAGATCACCCGTCGCGAGGAGGCTCACATGAGCCCCGTCGCACCTGTTACCCGCCACGGATCGGCCCACCCGTCCAGACCGGGAAGCCCGCCTGAACCGCCAGGAGATTGGCGATTCCGGACCCGGCGACCACGCCATCGTCGATAGCTGCCTTGGCGGCGCTTTCCACAGCGAGGAACAGGCGATCGCGGATGCGCGTCAAGGTGACTGGATCCGGCAGATCATGATGCGGCGATCTTTGCCCTCGTTCGTCGACAAGAGGCGCCCACCCCCCTGCATGACCGGCGACTTGCCGAACGAGAGTGGCCGGCAGGCCCTCGTCGACCAGCATTGCGGCCTCGCCGTCCCACGCGTCGCGCAAGCGTTTCGCATAGACTGGATTGTCGAGCGACGTGCCCGCTTTTGCGGCGTTCTGGCGCGTGGTGAACGATGTGGCGATCATGCTCGCCGCCTGCGCCGAACGGACCGTGTTGAAGAAATAGCGGCTTTCGATCCGCAACCCGGCGTCGATCGGCACCTGAACGCCCTCATAGACCGCGCGCAATATATTCGCCTTCGCCGGATGATTCGAACCCGACGTTCCCGCCACAGCCGCAATGGCGAATGGAACAGCCCGGTATCCAGCATCGCTGTGCGGCAGCCCGCCGACCAGCGTGAAGCCCTTGCGGTCCCACGACGCGGCCGGATCGATCGACCCGCGCACCCGGGCCTTTGCCGCCTCGACTAGTGAGGATGCCGGAACGATCTCATGCAATATCCTCGTCTCCACGGCCACGGCCGGGGGAATAAGCGTACCCTCCAGCAGATAGGGCAGCGCGCGGGCGATGCCCATCAAGCGGGGCAGGCGCTGCGTCCCGCCAGCCCCCGGCATCAGTCCGATGGTCGCTTCGGGGAAGGCCAGTCGCAGTTTAGGATCGTCGATCCCCACGCGGATTGGGCAGGCCAGCGCCAGTTCCAGCCCACCGCCCAGCGCCAACCCGCCGACGGCGGCCGCCAGAGGCTTGCCACAGGTTTCGAGCAATCTGAGGGCACGGGAATAACGCCCCGCCGTGGCCACTCCCGCGCTGAGTTCCGCCTGCGTGTCGGCCGCCCGCCACTGTGCGATATCATGCTCCATCTCGCCGAGATCAGCCCCGGCACAAAAGCCGCTGCTCTTGCCCGAGACGAGTACCGCGCCGGTGATCGCGGGATCCTCGGCGATCCGTGCGGCGAGGACGACGAGGTCCGCCTGCGTCTCCGCTGTGATGACGTTCATCGATCGGCCGGGAATGTCGAACCTGACGACGGCGATCCCGTCCGCATCGATTTCGATGTTGAAGTTGCGCATGATGCCCGTCCTCAAACCCGCTGGATGACGGCTGCAGTACCCATCCCCGCGCCGACACAAAGATTGACGAGCGCGATCTCCTTGCCCGTCCGCTCCAGTTCATCGAGCGCGATGCCGAGGATCATCGCGCCGGTGGCTCCCAGCGGATGCCCCATCGCAATCGCGCCGCCATTCACGTTCACCTTCGCCGGATCCAGGTCGAGCAACTGGAGATAGCGCAACACCACCGCCGCGAACGCCTCGTTCAGTTCGTAGATGTCCACGTCGGCGGTCGTCATGCCCAATCGCTTCAGCACCTTCTCCGTCACGAGGACCGGGCCGGTGAGCATGATGGTCGGCTCCGACCCAATCGACGCCATGCTGAGAAACCGGGCGCGCGGTTTCAGTCCTGCCGCCTCGCCGGCCTCCTTCGATCCGATCAGCACGGCGGCCGCACCGTCGACGATGCCGGAGGAATTGCCGCCATGATGGACGTGATCGACATGGTCGATCTGGGGATAGCGACGCAGCGCCACCCGATCGTACCCCGCCTCACCCAGCCCGGTGAAGGCAGGCTTGAGCTTGCCGAGCCATTCCAGGGTCGTGCCCGGTCGCATATGCTCGTCATGGTCCAGCCGCACGACGCCGGCCTGATCCAGCACCGGCACGACAGATTTCGCGAACCGCCCCTCCCGCCAGGCCAGAGCGGCCCGGCGCTGGCTTTCCACGGCATAGCCATCCACGTCCGCCCGCGTGAAGCCGTGCAGTGTCGCGATCAGATCGGCGCCGATCCCCTGCGGCGCATAATAATGATCGAGCGCAAAGGCGGGATCGATCATCATCGCGCCGCCGTCCGCACCCAGCGGCACGCGGGACATGGATTCCACGCCGCCGGCGACCGCGAGGCGCGCCTCGCCGGAGATCACCTTGGCCGCCGCGATGTTACAAGCCTCCAGCCCCGATGCGCAGAAGCGGTTCACCTGCACGCCGGCGGTTTCCTGATCGTAGCCTGCGACAAGCGCGGCGATGCGCGCGATGTCGCTGCCCTGCTCCCCCACCGGCATCACGCAGCCGAGGATCACGTCATCCACCTGTGCGGTGTCGAGCGTGCTGCGATCGCGGAGCGCGCGCAGGCTCTGCGCGGCGAGCGACAGCGCGGTGATCTCGTGCAGCGCGCCGTCCGGCCGACCACGCCCGCGAGGGGTTCGCACCGTGTCGTAGATGTACGCCGCGCTCATCGCGGCGCCATCCGGACGCCGCCTGCGGCGAGCAGCCGCGCAAGCGCCGCGCTAAGGCCGAAGGCACCCCTCGCCACGATCGCCGCCGGTTCGCTCCCAAGCTTCACGCAAATTCTCCCTGTGTCGCGTTTCCGAAGGCAACGGCGTTGTGCGGCATCTTGGGCAAACCGATCGCGCCAACCTGGATCGCAGAAGCGTTCAGGCTGAGCTCCACGGTCACGGCGCGAACGCCGCACCGTAGACCGCCCGCACGACCGCCGGCTCCAGCTGGTTGGCGGCACCCGCCTCTTCGATCGTCCGCACCGCATCCAGGCCGCGCAGGCCGAGCGGGGTCGGCCTGCCGTCATCCACCATCACGTACCGCGCATCGAGCCTGTATCCGCCGCCTTCCGCCACAGCCGCATCAGCCGCCGCATCGCTGTCCCATCCGGCGTGGAGCAAGGCCTCATAGCGTTCGCCCTCGCCGGTCTCCGTGTCGTTCCACCCGGTCGGATCGCCGGTGGTGAGATCATAGGCGGCGAGATAGCGTGCGGTGGCGCGCAATCGGGCGATGGCCTCGGCCAAATCGCCGCTGTCGCCGGCGATGACTAGGAAACGCTCATACCCCGCCGGCGCCTCGCCGACGATCACCCGGTCCGCCCCGGCCGACAGGTTGTAGAGCAATGCACGGCGGAACACATTCTGCTCGTCGCGGTGGATGTGCTGCGTCACCTCGCTCGTTGCCAACCCTGCTCGGTTGGCCTCGTCGCGGTAGGAGACGATGGCGATCCCCTCGAACGGCGCCGCGTCGCCGATCGGGGTCACATGATGCTGGGTGTAACGATCGAAGCCGGGGATGCGCGCGGCCATCACGCCGTGCACGTCGCGCCAGTAGCGGCTGAACAGCGAGCGGGAGATATCCGGCCGGCGCTCGATTAGCGCCACCGTCGTCACGCCGACCACAAGCCGCCCTCCACCGGCAGGATCGTGCCGGACACATAGGCCCCGGCGCGTGAGGCGAGGAAGATCGCCGCCCCGCCCGCATCGTCGCCCGACCCCAACCGATGCGCCGGGATCGTCTCGACCATTTGTTCCTGCAGCCCCGGTACGGCCTTGAAGAAGCCATCGGTCATGTCGCTGGGAAAGAAGCCGGGGGCGATGGCGTTCACCGTGATGCCGCCGCGCGTAAGGTCCGAGGCCAGCATCCGGGTAAGCTGGTGCAGCCCCGCCTTCGTCGCGCCATAGGCATAGGCGCTGCTGCTCTTGGCCCACAAAGCGGCAATCGATCCCACGTTGATGATCCGCGCCGGATCACCTTCCCTGATCGCGGCGCGCAGCTGTGGCAGCAGCGCCTGGACCAGGAAGAACGGTGCACGGATGTTGAGCGCGAACTCGCTGTCCCACTGCGTGCCCGTCAACGCCTCCACCGGCGCGCCAGTGAACGATCCGGCATTGTTGACAAGGATGTGGACCGAGCCGGTGCGCGCCTGCACGTCCGCCGCCGCCGCCTGCACGCCCTCATGCGTCGAAAGGTCGTGCGCCAGGAAGGTGCAGCGGCCATGCCCGGCGAGACCGGAGACGAACCGCTCGCCCTCCTCGCGCCCGCGCGAGATCACCAGCACCTCGGCCCCCGCCTTCACCAGTGCAGTGCTTATCATCCCGCCGACGCCCTTCGCGCCGCCGGTCACCACCGCGATCTTGCCGGCAACCGAAAACAGATCGTCCGGCGGACTAAGGATCGTCACCGGTTCGGTCACGAAGGACAGCGATCCCTCGAGATCGACAAAGTTCGGCTCGTCCGGACGCACATCGGCCAGATAGCGTGGCTCGGCGAACGCGCGGGCGATCGCGTCGGCGCTGGGGAAAGTGAGCACCGCCACCCCGTCATAATCGCCCGACACGCCGAACATCGCCGCCACCGGCGATCCGCCGGCAACAAAGTGATGCTGCACATAGCTTCGCAGATGGCGGGTGAAGTCGGTGCAGCGCGCCAGCAGAGGCGCGTGCGTCTCCCGCCAGTAGGTCGAGAAATCCGCGCGCGATAGGCCCGGCCGCCGCTTCATGCAGACGATCAGCGTGACCGCGCTCACGCAGCCGCCTTTGCGATGTTGAGCACCTGATAGGCGGTATAGGCGTAGAGTCCCTCGCGCCCGCCCTCGACGCCGAAACCGGATTGCTTGTTGGCCGGGAACGGCACCGCCGGATCGAGCGCGCAATGCTGGTTGACCCACACCGATCCGCTATCCAGCCGCCGCGCCACCGCCGTGGCCTCCGCCACGTCGCTCGACCAGACGGACGCGCCCAGCCCCTGCGGCGAGGCGTTGGCGCGGGCGACCACATCGTCGATGTCGCTGTAGCGGATGATCGGCAGCACCGGGCCGAACGGCTCGTCATCCACGATCCGCGTGCCTTCGGCGACGTCACGCACCACCGTGAGCGGCACGAAATAGCCTTTGCCTTCGTGGCGCTGTCCCCCGGCGATGATCGTGCCGCTGGTCCGCGCATCCTCGACGAGCTCCAGCACCTTGGCATATTGCGCCTTGTTCTGCACCGGGCCGAACTGGATCGCCGGATCCGCCCCGTCGCCCACCGGCATTGCGTTGGCGATCGCCGCGATCTCCGCGCACACCGCGTCGTACAGGCTGTCATGCACGTAAAGCCGCTTGATGACGGCGCATACCTGACCGCTATTGAAGAAGGCGAAACCGAACAGGGCCGGCGCGATCGCTTTGGGATCGGCACCGGGCAGGACGATCGCGGCGTCGTTGCCGCCGAGCTCCAAGGTCAGCCGCTTCAGCGACGGCGCCACCGCCGCCATGATCGCGCGGCCGGTATGGGTCGATCCAGTGAACGTCACCTTGGCGACATCCGGGTGCGCCACGAGATGCGCGCCGGCATCGTTGCCGGCCGACAGGATGTTGACCACGCCCTTCGGCACCGCGCCGGCGATCAGCTCGGCCAGCCGCAAGGTCGTCAGCGGGGTAGTCGGCGCGGGCTTCAGCACGATCGTGTTGCCCGTCATCAGCGATGGACCGAGTTTGCCGGCCGCGATGAACAGCGGCGCGTTCCAAGGGATGATCGCCGCCACCACGCCCAGCGGCTTGCGATGCACCTCCACCCGCCGCCCGGGCTCGTCCATCAGCAGCTCGGGTTCGATACGCTGGCCGGCATAATAATCGAGGAACGATGTCGCCAGCCCGATCTCGAACTGGGCGATCCCCATCGGCCGGCCGGTTTCCTGGATGAGCAAGGCGGCGATCTCGTCGGCATTGTCCTTGATCGCCTCCGAAATGGCGCCGACCACCTTCGCCCGGTCCTCATAGGTGGAATGCTGCCATGTGGCGTAGGCCGCCTTCGCCGCCACCACCGCCCGGTCCATCGCCGCGACGTCCGCCTCCGGCACCGCCGCGATGACGCTTTCGTCGACCGGGTTGATGACGTCGGTGGTGGTGTTGGCGCCGACGAGTTCGCCGTCGATGAGCATCCTGTACATCGTCACTCTCCTGTCGCCGCCGTGCGGTCGTTTGTTATCCGGCCAGCGCCACGTCCGGCGCGACCGGCGTCGGCCTTGTGCCAGCCTCATGGAAGCGGGCAAGCACCTGCGGCGTGATCGCCCGCACCTTGGCCACGTTCGCTTCCTTGACATGGCCGTAGCCACGCATCTGCGCGGGGAGGCTCGCCAACTCGATCGCCGCCGCGTGATTGGCCGGAGTCAGCGCATCGGCCACCATCGCCATCTGCCGCTCATAGTCGGCGATCAGCTCGCGCTCCATCCTGCGCTCCCCCGTATAGCCGAACACGTCGAAGGCGGTGCCGCGCAACCGCCTGAAGCGGGCGAGGAAGGTGAAGGCGCCGCCCATCCAAGCACCGAATTCGCGCTTCTTCAGATGGCCGGTCGAGGGATCGCGCTTGGCGAAAAGCGGTGGCGCCAGATTGTAGCGCAGCTTGGCTCCATCCTCGAACGCATCGTGCAGCTGCTGCCGGAACATCGGATCGGCGTGCAGCCGGGCAACCTCATATTCGTCCTTATACGCCAACAGCTTCGCGAAACTCCGCGCGACCATCACCGCAAGCGCCTCGCTACCGGGAACCGCCGCCGCCTCGGCCGCCACGACGCGATCGACCAGCCGCCGGAAACGGTCGGCGTAGGCGGCGTCCTGATAGTCGGTCAGCAGCGCCGTCCGATGCGCGACGATATCCGCCAGCGCGGTCAGCGGAGTGAATTCCAGTTCCGGCCGGGTCTGCACCACGGCTGCCTCGATGCGATCGGGATCGACCGCCTTCAGCCGGCCAAGCGCGAACGCCGCCTTGTTGAACGGCACCGAGACGGCGTTGATCTCCACCGCGCGCTCGATCGCCTCGGGCGATACCGGCAGCAGGCCACGCTGGCAGGCATAGCCGAGCATGAACAGATTGGCCGCTATCGTATCGCCGAGCAGCGCCAGCCCATATCCTGTGGCATCCACGCCATCGACCGCTTCCTCGCCGACGATCCGGCCAAGCCGGCGCAGCAGAAGGCTCTGGTCCAGGTTCAGGTCCGGGCTGCGCTGGAAGGCCGGGGTCGGCGTGACGCGGGCATTGGCGATCACCCGGCTGCGCCCCTTTGTCAACGTGACCACGGGCTCCTTCGCCAAGGCCGCCACCGCATCGAAGGCGAGCGCGAGATCGGCATCGCCGACCCCCAGCTTCTGCGCCCCCAGCGAGGCGGTGTCGTCGGCGATGCGGACATGGCTGAACACCGCGCCATTCTTCTGGCTGAGGCCGGTCATGTCGAAGATCGAGCAGGCCTTGCCCTCCAGATGCGCCGCCATGCCCAGCAGCGCGCCCACCGTCACCACGCCGGTACCACCGATACCCGAGACCATGATGTTGTAGCTGCCGTCGATAGCCGCGATCGCGGGCGCAGGCAGCGCGATATCGCCTTCGATCGCCAGCTCGGCCTTCTTCGGCTTGCGCGACTCGGCCCCCAGCACGGTGACGAAGCTCGGGCAAAAGCCCTTCACGCAGCTATAATCCTTGTTGCAGTTCGACTGGTCGATCTGCCGCTTGCGGCCGAGTTCGGTTTCCTTGGGCCAGACGCTGACGCAATTGGACTGCACCGAACAGTCGCCGCACCCCTCGCACACGGCCGCGTTGATGAACATGCGCTTGGCCGGATCGGGGAACTTGCCGCGCTTGCGGCGGCGGCGCTTCTCCGCCGCGCAGGTCTGCTCGTAGATCAAGACGGAGACGCCCTTCACCTCGCGCAGATCCTTCTGCAACGTATCGAGATCGTCGCGGTGATGCACCGTGACGCCAGCGGGAAGCCCGCTCGACGTGTCGTAGAGTTCGGGCCGGTCGGTGCCGACAACGCAGCGCACCGCGCCCTCGGCCAGCACCTGCCGGGCGATGTCGCCCACCGAGAGCGGCCCGTCCACCGGCTGGCCGCCGGTCATCGCCACGGCATCGTTGTAGAGGATC
>CAXTTS010000083.1:0-12543 GCA_964247265.1 uncultured Sphingomonadaceae bacterium | reverse complement strand
ATGCTATGGCGATGCCGATCATATCGTATGTGGTTCCTTTTCGACCTGCCAGGTCTGGCCCTGCGAAATCAACGCCTGAAGGTCCGGCTTCTTTCCCACAGCAGCGGCGGCATTCTGCTCGGTCACGGCGCGATCGAAGGTGGGGCGCGGATGATCGTAGATCACGCCCAGCGCCACCGGCATCCCCTCCGCCGGGCCGAGATCGATCAGCATCTGGGCGATGCCGTGGTTGGTCCGATCGTGCACGATCACGCCCGCCGCCTGCCAGTCGCCATCCGCCACATCCACCACATGCAGTTTCAGGTCGGTGCGGTCGAGGCTCAGGCCCCTGCTGCCGCCCGCGAACAGGATCGGCGCGCCATGCTCCAGCCAAATCTGCATGTCGGCCGCATGTTTCTTCTCGGTGAAGGGGGCGAATACGTCGTCATTATAGACGATGCAATTCTGGTAGATCTCGACGAAGCTGGCACCGCGATGGGCATGCGCCGCCTTCAGCACGGCGCCCAGATTCCTGTGTGTGTCGATCCCCCGCGCGATAAACCGCGCTCCCGAGCCCAGCGCGAAGCCGCACGGCGAAGCCGGCCGGTCGACCGAGCCGAACGGGGTGGAGGGCGACCGCGTGCCGACCCGCGAGGTGGGCGAATATTGTCCCTTGGTCAGCCCGTAGATCTCGTTGTTGAACAAAAGGATCTGACAATCGAGATTGCGCCTGAGCAGGTGCATCGTGTGGTTGCCGCCGATCGACAGCGCATCGCCGTCGCCGGTGATGATCCACACGTCCAGTTCGGGATTGGCCAGCTTCACCCCCGTCGCCACCGCCGGCGCGCGACCGTGGATCGTGTGAAAGCCGTAGGTCTCCATATAATAAGGAAAGCGGCTGGAGCAGCCGATGCCGCTGACGAACACGGTATTCTCCGGCCGCACGCCGAGTTCCGGCATGATCCGCTGCACCGCCTTCAACACGGCATAGTCGCCGCAGCCGGGGCACCAGCGCACCTCCTGATCGGTCTCCCAATCCTTGGGCGTGGTCTTGAGCGTGGTCATCTCGTTCATGCGCGGGGTTCCGGGTTGCGGTTTGCCCCGACGTGGATCGGGGCGGTTCGAAGATCCTCGGCGCCCACCGGGTTGGGCAGTTGCGCGTCGCTCGCCGGCACCTCGCCCTCGCCGCCATGCGCCGCGCCCAACGCCGCCACGATCGCATCCTCGATCTCGGCGATGCGGAAGGGCTGGCCGGACACCTTGTTCAGCGGCCGCGCATCGACGAGATACTGGTCGCGCAGCAATGTCTTGAGCTGGCCGGTGTTCATCTCCGGCACGATCACCTTGCCATAGCCTTTCAGCAGCGCGCCGAGATTGCGCGGCAGCGGCCAAATGTGGCGGATGTGGATGTGCGCCACATCGAGACCCCGCGCACGCCCCCGCCGCACCGCCTGATGGATCGGCCCGAAGGTGGAGCCCCAGCCGACGATCACCAGCCGTCCGCCCGCCTCCCCGAGATCCACTGCCTGTTCGGGTATGTCGTCGGCGACGCCGTTCACCTTGGCGGCGCGCAGATCGGTCATCGCCTGGTGGTTGGCGGGGGAGTAATCGAGATGCCCGCTATCCACCTGCTTCTCGATCCCGCCGATACGGTGGAGCAGCCCCGGCGTACCCGGTTTCACCCAGGGCCGGGCGAGCCTGTCGTCGCGGGCATAGGGCTTGAAGCCGCCTTCCGGGACATGATTGAGGAAGCGCACCGGAAAGGCCGGACAGGTGCTCATGTCGGGCACCTTCCACGGCTCGGCGGCATTGGCGATATAGCCGTCGGTCAGCAGCATCACCGGCGTCATATAGCGGGTGGCGATCCGTACCGCCTCGATCGCGCAATCGAATGCGTCGGCGGGCGATCGCGCGGCGATCACCGGCATCGGCGCATCGCCGTTGCGGCCATAGACCGCCTGGTACAGATCGGATTGCTCGGTCTTGGTCGGCAGGCCGGTGGAAGGCCCGCCGCGCTGTGAGTTGACGATCACCAGCGGCAGCTCGGTCATGATCGCCAGCCCCATCGCCTCGCCTTTCAGCGCGATGCCGGGGCCGGAGGAGGAGGTGACGCCCAGCTGCCCGGCATAGGATGCGCCGATGGCGGAGGCGATCGCCGCGATCTCATCCTCCGCCTGGAAGGTGGTGACGCCATATTCCTTCATCCGCGAGAGATGGTGCAGGATCGCGGA
The DNA here is from genome assembly GCA_964247265.1 of uncultured Sphingomonadaceae bacterium. GTDB lineage: Bacteria > Pseudomonadota > Alphaproteobacteria > Sphingomonadales > Sphingomonadaceae > Alterirhizorhabdus. The sequence continues at coordinate 10,333 of CAXTTS010000083.1, read as the reverse complement.
GGCCGGGGTAATCGGATAGCCGCCGAAGAACATCTTCACCCCGGCCAGCTGCGCGCCCGCGACGAGGCCGAGCGAGACCGCCTCCGCCCCTGTGACGGTGCGGTAGAGGCCCGGCTCGGCCGGCGCGGCGGGCACATGATGCTGCCGCACCTCGCCGCCGATCTCGGCGGTGTCGCCAAAGGCGTGGCCGGCGTTCAGCGCGGCGATGTTCGCCTCCGCCAGCAGGGGCGCCTTGGCGAACTTCGCCTTGAGCCACTGGACCAGGGGCGCGCGATCGCGATCGAACATCCAGAGCGACAGCCCCAGCGTCCACATATTCTTGCAGCGCAGCGCCTCCTTGTTGCCAAGGCCGAACGGCTTCACCGCATCCATCGTCAGTTGCGAGATGTTCAGCCGCATCAGCCGCCATCTGGCCAGCGATCCGTCGATCAGCGGGTTGGCGGCATATTGCGCCTTGGCCAGATTGCGCGCGCCGAACTCGCCCTCATCCGCGATGATGAGGCCACCCGGCTTCAACGCGGCGACATTCACCTTCAGCGCCGCCGGGTTCATCGCGATCAGCACGTCGGGCGCGTCGCCGGCGGTTTCGATCGCGGTCGAGCCAAAATTGATCTGGAAGGCGGAGACGCCGAACAAGGTGCCCTGCGGCGCGCGTATCTCGGCGGGGAAATCGGGGAAGGTCGCCAGATCGTTGCCGGCCAGTGCGGTGGAGAGGGTGAACTGACCGCCGGTCAGCTGCATCCCGTCGCCGCTGTCTCCGGCGAAGCGCACGACGATCGTCTCGGGCGCGGGATCGGCATGAGCCTCGGCCGGGGTGAGTTCGTGCACGGCGGAGGCCATCGGCTTTTCACCTTCTGTTATGAAGGCAACCTAGACCCGCCCCGACGCGCCCTCAAAGAAGAAAATCTCCGCGAAGCCCGGCACAGGCTTTCGCGCGGCCGCACTTGCGCTGCTTTCTACAATGCCTTGCCCTCGCGCCCCGCCAGATCGACGACATATTGCCACGCCACCCGCCCTGACCGGCTGCCGCGCTGCGTCGCCCAGGCGATCGCCGCCTTCTCGTCGAACGGCAGGCCCAGTCTGGCCGCATAACCCGCCACCATCGCCACATAGGTCGGCTGGTCGCAGACGTGGAAGCCCAGGCTCAGCCCGAAGCGATCGGCCAGAGCGAGCTTGTCGTCCACCACGTCGCGCGGGTTGATCGGATCGTCCTGCTCGCCGAGCGACCGCGAGACGATGTGGCGGCGATTGGCGGTGACGTAGAGCCGCGCATTGGCCGGCCGTGCCTCCGCTCCGCCCTCCAGCAGCGATCGCAGCAGGCGCGGCGCGGCGCTGCCGTCCTCGAAACCGAGATCGTCGATGAACAGCACGAAGGCGCGGGCCACATCGGCGATCAGGTCGAACAAGCGGGGCAGCGCCTCCAGCTGCTCGCCGGCCACCTCGATCAGCGCCAGACCGCGCGCCTGATGCTGCAACGCGCCGACGCACGCCTTCACCAAAGCCGACTTGCCGGCGCCGCGCGCGCCCCACAGCAGCACGTCATGCGCGGCATGGCCTTCCGCCAGCCGTCGGCTATTCTCCACCAGCGCCGCCTTCTGCGCCTCGATCCCGCTCAGCAGGTCCAGCGACAGAGGCGCGAAGTGGCGTGCGGCCACCAGCCCGCCATCGCGCCAGACATAAGCGGGATGGCCCAGCGGATCGGCCGACGGCAGCGGCGGCGGGGCCAGCCGCTCCAATGCGGCGGCGATCCGCGCCAGCGCATCCCGCTTCGATTCCGCTTTATCGCTCACACCGGCGTCTCCCGTCTTGCCCGGCCGCGTCAATCTGGCACTCTGCGGCGATGCACAAGCCGTTCCTCGCCGCCATCGTCGCCGCTCTCGCGATCCCTGCCACCGCGCAGACGCCCGCCGATCCACTCGCCAAGGCGGTGCAGGCGGACATGCCGAACCTGCTGACGATCTACCGCGACCTCCATTCGCACCCCGAACTCAGCTTTCAGGAAACGCGCAGCGCCGCGATCCTGGCGGCGGAGGCGCGGAAGCTCGGCTTCACCGTCACCACCGGCGTCGGCAGGACGGGCGTCGCCGCAGTGATGCGGAACGGCCCCGGCCCCGTTTTGCTGCTCCGCTCCGACATGGATGCGCTGCCGGTGATCGAGCAGACCGGCCTGCCCTTCGCCAGCACGGTGAAGGCGATGGCGGCCGGCGGTGAAACCGGCGTGATGCACGCCTGCGGCCACGATACCCATATGACGACTTGGATCGGCACCGCGCGGCGGCTGGCCGCGATGAAGGATCGCTGGTCCGGCACGCTGGTGATGATCGGCCAGCCGGCGGAGGAGATCGGCGCCGGCTCGCAGGCGATGCTGGCGGACGGGCTCTACACCCGCTTCCCCAAGCCCGACGTCGCGATCGCCTTCCACGACTCGGCCGGGCTGCCCGCCGGCACGATCGGCTATGCCGACGGCTACACGATGGCCAATGTCGATTCGGTGGACATACTGGTGAAGGGCGTCGGCGGGCACGGCGCCTATCCGCAGTTGGCCAAGGACCCGATCGTGCTGGCGGCGCGCATCGTCGGCACGCTGCAGACCCTCGTCTCGCGCGAACTCGATCCGCAGGAGGCCGGCGTCGTCACGGTCGGCAGCTTTCACGCCGGATCGAAGCACAACATCATCCCCGATCAGGCCAAGCTCCAGATCACCGTCCGCAGCTACACGCCGGAGGTGCGCCAGCATCTGCTCGACGGCATCGCCCGCATCGCACGGGGAGAGGCGATCGCGGCCGGCCTGCCTGACGACAAGCTGCCCGTCGTCGCCGTCGACCCCACCTTCACGCCGGCGACGCGCAACACCCAGCCGCTTACCAACCAGATCACCGGCGTGTTCGCGACCCGCTTCGGCAAGGATCGCGTGCGGGTGCTGAAGGCGCAGATGGGTGGCGAGGATTTCAGCCGCTATCTGCTGGCGGACCCTTCGATCCAGAGCCTGCTTTTCTGGGTCGGCGGCGTGCCGCAGGCGAAGTGGGATGCAGCGGGCGGCGACACGACCAAACTCGCCTCGATCCACAGCCCGTTCTGGGCGCCCGATCCGCAGATCACGATCGAAACCGCGACGGAGGCGATGACGACCGCCGCCCTCACCGTGCTGGCGAAACGCTAGGCGGAGCTACCCCGCCAGTCGCCGCAGCGCCGGCCGCCGGATCGGCTGCGCAGTCGGGTTCCCTCGTCACTACCAACCCGGCACGGCGGTTGCAGCCGCCTGCGATGAGTTTGCGCCATATTGTTGTCTTGTAAAGAACATGACAGACTCGGGCCGATCTCCGGGGGGACAATCGTGGCCGAACAAAAGATCTTCGCCGGCCACCGCGTCCGCCGCCTGCGCCGCACCGCCGGTTACACCCAGGCGGCGATGGCGGAGCGGATGGAGGTGTCGCCCAGCTACCTCAACCTCATCGAGCGCAACCAGCGCCCGCTCACCGCCCGGCTCATGCTGCGACTGGCCGATCTGTTCGATTTCGATCCGCGCAGCCTTGCCGCCGACGAGCCCGGTGGCGGAGGCGATGCGCTGCGGCGGCGGCTCGCCGATCCGATGTTCGCCGACCTCGCCGTCGATCGCACGGAGGTGGAGGAATGGCTTGCCGCCGCGCCCGGCGGGGCCGAGGCGTTCGCCCGGGCCTTCGATCGGCTGCGCGACGACGGCGGCAGCAGCCCGGCCGCGGCCGACGAGGACGTGGCGATGGCCGCCGTCCGCCGGGAGATAGAACGGTGGCGCAACCATTTCGCCGATCTCGACACCGCCGCCGAGGCGCTGGCCGACACGCTTCGGCTGGAGGATGCCGACGTCTATGGCGCCATCGCCGAGCGGCTGCGGGTGAAGCATCGCCTCGCCATCCGCATCCTGCCGATCGACGTGATGCCCGATCGCCTGCGCCGGCTCGACCTGCACGCCCGCCAGCTGCAATTGTCGGAGATGCTCGATCCCGCGTCGCGCAGCTTCCAGGCGGCGTTCCAGCTTGCCCAGCTGGAGGCGAAGGCGGAGGTGGAGGCGCTCGTCGCCGGTGCCGCCTTCGGCGAGCGCACGGCCGAGCGGCTGTATCGCCGGCACCTGCTTTCCTATTTCGCCGCGGCGCTGCTGATGCCCTATGATCGTTTCCTGCGCGCGTGCGAGCGGACCGGCTACGATCTCGATCTGCTGCAACGCCGCTTCAACGTGGGGTATGAGATGGTCGCCCACCGGCTGACGACGATGAGCCGGGTCGGCGCGCGTGGCCTGCCCTTCTTCATGCTCCGCATCGATCGCGCGGGCCAATCGTCCAAACGCTTCGCCGGCGCGTCGGCGACGCGGCTGGTGGAGTCAGGCGCGCGCTGCCCGTTGTGGCGGGTGCACCACGCCTTCGATCGCCCCGGCGAACTCGTCCGCGATCTCATCGAGCTGGAGGATGGCGGCCGCTGGTTCACACTCACGCGGACCGTGCGGCCGCAGGTCCGCTCGCCCGGTGGCGTGCGGGCCGAATTCGCGATCGGGATCGGCGTGGCGGCCGATCACGCCGCATCGCTTTCCGACGCATCCGGCCTCGATCTGAAAGCCGGCGCGGCGACGCCGATCGGCCTCGGCTGCCGCCGCTGCACCCGCCCGGATTGCCCTCAGCGCGCCGCTCCGCCCCTCGGCCGTCCATTGTTGCTCAGCGATCGCGAGCGGGGGCTGACGCCGTTCACCTTTGCGGGCGACTGACGCCTGTCAAGCGGGGCGCGAGACCATCACCGCGCCGCCGCCGCGAGTTCCGCGTTGCGCGTTGCCGATGCCGCCAGCGTCGCGCGCATCAGGGTCATGATCGCATCATCCCGGTCGAGCACGTTCAGCCCTTCGCGCGTGCTGCCGCCGGGGCTCGCCACGCGGTCGGCCAGCATCGCCGGCGATACGTCGCTGGCCGCCGCCATTAATGCCGATCCCTCGACGGTAGCCAGTGCCAGACGCGCCGCCTGCTCGCCGGGAAGGCCGAGCGCGGCCCCTGCCTCGGCCATCGCCTCGACGAAGCGGAACAGGAAGGCCGGGCCGCAGCCCGACAGCGCCGTGACCGCATCGAACAGGGCCTCGTCGTCGATCCACTCGACCGCGCCGAGCGGCCGCACCAGCCCCTCGGCGATCGCACGGGCATCGCCATCCACGCCGTAGAGCGCCGTCACGCCGCGCCCGATCGCCGCCGGCAGGTTCGGCATCGCGCGCACCACCGCCGCCGGCCTGGCGAACCGCCGCCGAAGCGAACCGATCTCCACGCCTGCCAGGATCGAGACGAGCAGGGTCTCCGCCTCCAGCATCGGCGCGATCGCCGGCGCCACCGCATCGAGCAGCTGGGGTTTCACCGCCAGCACCAGCACGGCCGGGGCGGCGCCATCCGGCGGCGGGGCGGGCAGCACCAGCACGCCGGCCGGCATATCGCGGGCCGCCGGATCGATCACCACGATTGTCCTGGGGTCGCGCCCGGCGGCGATCCACCCGCGGAGCATCGCGCCGCCCATATTGCCGGCGCCGACCAGCCAGACTGGCCCGTCCACGACCCCGCCCACGGCCACGCTCACGCCTCCCCCTGCGTCTCGATCAGCGCGGCGGCGATCGCCTCCTGCGGCGTCTTGTCGGCCCACAACACGAACTGGAACACCGGGTAGAACCGCTCGCACTCGTCGATCGCGGCCTCCACCAGCGTCTCGGCCTGATCGATCGAGAGCACCGGCTCGGCGCTGCTGTCGAGCAGGGCGGCGTGGCGGAACAGCAGCATGCCGCTGGACGCCCACATCTCGAAATGGCCGATCCACAATTGCTCGTTGATGAGGCCCAATGTCTCGTAAATCGCGGCGCGCTTGTCGGCGGGTACGCGCACGTCGGGCAGCGCGAGGAATTGCAGCACGCGATCATCGTCGCGCCACACCGCGCGCAGTTCATATTGCGTCCAGCTGCCCTGGAAGTTGGCGACGATCTCCTCGTCGCCATTGCGCTCGTAGGTCCAGTTATGCGCCGCAAAATACTGTTCCAGCATCTCGATCGGGGCGCTCACGTCGCGGCCATGCTCGAAGTCGTCGACCGTCATCCTGCCCTCTCGCCGCCTGTCAGCGCCCCGCCATCGTCCAGAGCGGCGCCACTGGCAAGCGCGCCCATTTGCCGGGGCGACGATTGCTGTGGACGAAGATGCTTAATCGGGGAACGCCACGCCCGGCGCGCCGGCGTCGGGATGCTCCGTCGTCGGCGCTTCCTCGTGCCGCTTGCCCTCCAGCGCATCGATCCGCCGCCGGAGCGCATCGGCCTCGTCGCGGGCCGCCGCCGCCATCGCCTTCACCGCCTCGAACTCGTCGCGGCTGACGAAATCGAGCCCGCCGACCCACTCCTTCGCCTTCGCCCGCGCGCCGGCCTCGGCCTCGCGACCCATGCCGGCAAAGGTGCCGGCCGCCCCGTTCACCATTTTGACCAGATCGTCGAAGAAGCGATTGTCGGACTGCATGTCGGTCTCCGGGGAAGCGGGATCAGATGCTGATCTGGGTGCGCGCGCTGCCCGGCGCAAGCGCTTCGGCGTGCGGGTTCAGCCGGTCGATCGCGAAATTCAGCGTCGCGGCGAACAGCAGCCATGCCAGATAGGGCGTCATCAGCAAGGCGGCCACCGGGCGGATCCGCGCAAAGGCGAGGATCGTCGCCGCGACCAGCACGATCAGCACCAGGATCAGCAACAGGGCGGCGGACACACGATGCGCGGCAAAGAACAAGGGCGACCAGGCGAGGTTCAGCGCCAGCTGCGCCACGAACAGCGCGATGGCCACCCCCCGCCGCCGCGCGCCGCGCGCCGCCACGATCATCGCGAAGGCGAAGCCGATCAGGATGTAGAGGATTGTCCATGCCACGCCGAACGCCCAGCCCGGCGGCATGAAGGCCGGTTTCGCCAAGGCATCGAACCAACGATTGCCATAGCCCGAATTGGCGAGCCGGCCCGAGAGGATGCCGAGCATCAGCACCAGCGGCACGATCACGATTGCCCAGCGGAGAAATGCCATGCGCAACTGCTGCTTGGAGGCAACCTGGCCAAATCCGCGCATCACGACCCCTGTTTGTGGCGACTCGCGCAGTTCTGCCCTTTTCCGCCCGATCCTGTCCAGCGATACGGTTAATCCGCGTTCAGGCGGGCGGCGATCAGATATTCGACATTGCCCTCCGGCCCGGTGATCGGGCTTTCCACGATCCCCTCCACCGCCCAACCCTCACCCATGAGCCACGCCGCCACCTCGTCGCACACGCGGGCGCGGACGGCCTCGTCGCGCACCACGCCACCCTTGCCGATCTCGCCGCGCGCCGCCTCGAACTGCGGCTTGATGAGCGCCATCAGTCGCCCGCCCGGCTTTGCGAAGCCGAGTGGCGTCGCGAGCACCTTGGCAAGCCCGATGAAGCTGGCATCGCACACGATCAGGTCGACCGGCTCGGTTATGTGAGCGGCCGTCAGATGGCGCGCGTTGGTCTGTTCGTGGACGATCACGCGCTCATCCTGGCGCAGCTTCCACGCCAGCTGGTTGGTACCGGAATCGACGGCATAGACCCGCGCCGCGCCTTCGCTCAGCAGCACATCGGTGAAGCCGCCGGTGGAGGAGCCCACGTCGATTGCCACCGCACCCGCCACGGTCCAGCCGAAATGACGGAGGCCATGCGCCAGCTTCACGCCGCCCCGCGAAACCCAGGGGTGATCGCGCCCGCGCACCGATAGCGGCGCCTCGACCGGCAGGCCCTGCCCCGCTTTGTCGATCTTGCGGTCGCCGCTATAGACCAGCCCCGCCAGGATCATGGCCTGGCCTCGCGCGCGGCTCTCGACGAGCCCGCGATCGACAAGCATCTGGTCGGCGCGCAACGTCTTCGGAGAGGGTTTGGCCATGGCGCCGCTGTGCCCGATCGGACTGCCTCATTAAAGCCGCAATCGGGCGCGGCACCCCTTGTCAATTCTGCGGGTAGACATATTCTCGTCCCTGCGACTCACATCATATCGATGCGAGCAATCGGGAGGCGATGCGTGGCGCAGGCAGTTTCCGATTATAGCGGCCGGCAGCCGCTGATCCTCACGGTTCCGGGCCTCGGCGGCTCCGGCCCGTCGCATTGGCAGAGCCTGTGGGAGCAGTCGCGGGCGGATACGGTGCGGGCGGATCTCGGCATGTGGAATAGCCCGCGGCGCAATGCCTGGGTGACGAAGCTGGATCAGGCGATCCGCACCAGCGAGGCGCCGATCATCCTGGCGGCGCACAGCCTGGGCTGCCTCGCCGTCGCCTGGTGGGCCGAACTTGCCGGGCAGACCTGGGGCTGGCCCGTCGCCGGTGCCTTGCTGGTCGCGCCGCCGGATGTGGATCGCGCCACCGCCTGTACCGAGATCCGCGGCTTCGCCCCGTCGCCGCGCGTCGCCTTGCCCTTCCCCTCGATTCTCGTCGCCAGCGACGACGACCCCTACGCCAGCGTGCAGCGCAGCTTCGACATGGCGCGGGAGTGGGGCAGCCACTTCGTCGACATCGGCTCGCATGGGCATATCAATGCCGAAAGCGGCGTCGGTCTGTGGCACGAGGGGCAGGCGCTGCTAGATCGCCTGATCGGTGCGGCCGAGGGACCGATGGCACATGGCGGCGCTCCGGCGGAGATACAGGCGATGCTGGCGAGCGAGGCGCGCGTCTGATCGCCGATCTCCGGTGATCGCGGCTCGCTAGGCGCGCGCTTCCGCCACGCCGACGCTGTTGCGCCGGAGAGCAGCCAATACGCTCGCTACGATCGCGTCGGCGTCAAGCCCGGCTTCGGCATATTGCTTTTCGGGCTTGTCGTGATCCTGGAACGTGTCCGGCAGGCGCAGTGTGCGCAGCTTCAGCCCGCCATCGATCAGCCCCTCGTCGCTGGCCAGCGTCAGGACATGCGCGCCGAGGCCGCCGACCGCGCCCTCTTCCACCGTCACCGCCACCTCGTGGCTGGTCAACAGGCGGCGGATCAGCGCCTCGTCGAGCGGCTTGGCGAAACGCAGATCGGCCACCGTGGTGGAAAGGCCCTGCGCCTCCAGCCGGTCGGCCGCCTTCAGCGCCTCCTCCAGCCGGGTGCCGAGCGAGAGGATCGCCACTTTCTTGCCTTCGCGCACGATCCGGCCCTTGCCGATCGCCAGCCGCTCCGGCGCGGGGATCGAAACGCCGGTGCCGTTGCCGCGCGGATAGCGCACCGCGATCGGGCCATCGTCGTGCAGCGCCATCGTGTGTACCATATGGGTCAGCTCGGCCTCGTCCGCCGCCGCCATGACCACGAAGTTGGGCAAGGTCGCCAGATACGTCACGTCGAAGCTGCCGGCGTGGGTCGCGCCGTCCGCACCCACCAGCCCGGCCCGGTCGATCGCGAAGCGGACGGGCAGGTTCTGGATCGCCACATCGTGCACCACCTGATCGTAGGCGCGCTGCAGGAAGGTGGAGTAGATCGCGCAGAACGGCCGATGCCCCTGCGCCGCCATGCCGGCCGCGAAGGTCACGGCATGCTGCTCGGCGATACCGACGTCGAAGGTGCGGTCGGGAAAGGCGGCGGCGAACTTGTCCAGCCCGGTGCCGCCGGGCATCGCCGCGGTGATCGCGCAGATCCGGTCGTCGCGCTTCGCCTCGGCCAGCAGCGCGTCGGCGAACACGCCGGTATAGCTTGGCGGGCCGGCCGGCGCCTTGGCCTGCACGCCGGACACGACGTCGAACTTCTGGACGCCGTGATATTTGTCGGCGGCGGCCTCGGCCGGGCCGTAGCCCTTGCCCTTCTGCGTCACGACATGGACGAGGATCGGGCCTTCCGCCGCATCCCGCACATTCTCCAGGATCGGGATCATGTGATCGAGATTATGCCCGTCGATGGGGCCGACATAATAGAAGCCCAGTTCCTCGAACAGGGTGCCGCCCATCGTCATCCCGCGCGCGAACTCGTCCGTCTTGCGGGCGGCCTCGTGCAGCGGGCGCGGCAGCCGGCGCGCCAGACGCTTGGCGAGATCGCGCAGGCTCAGGAACGGCCCGCTCGATACCATCCGCGCCAGATAGGCCGAAAGCCCGCCGACCGGCGGCGCGATCGACATGTCGTTGTCGTTCAGGATCACGACCAACCGGTTGCCCGCCTGCTCGGCATTGTTCATCGCCTCATAGGCCATGCCGGCGGACATCGCGCCGTCACCGATTACCGCGATCGCCTTGCCGGGCCGGCCCGCCAGCTTGTTGGCCACGGCGAAACCCAGAGCGGCGGAGATCGAGGTGGAGCTGTGCGCCGCCCCGAACGGATCATATTCGCTTTCGGCGCGCCTGGTGAAACCGGACAGCCCGCCGC
>CAXTTS010000082.1:4296-12567 GCA_964247265.1 uncultured Sphingomonadaceae bacterium | reverse complement strand
GGGCGAATCCTTCGGCGGAGTCCGCGGGAAGGCCGAAATTGAGGCGTGAGGCGTGGCGGGCGGCGGCTGGCGCGGGGCCTGCTGCCGCTGCTGCTGGCGGGCGTGACGGCACCGGCGGCGATGACCGCGCCGGCGGCGATGACCGCGCCGGCGGCGATGCCGCTGCCCCCCGCTGCGCCGCTGCTGTCATACGGGGCACCGGCGGGTGCGCCGATCGGCGGGATCACGGATTTCCATTTGCAGGGTGCCGCCGTGCAGGGCGGGATCGTGCGCGGGCAGGTGCCCGTACAGACCGTATCGCTGGACCTCGACGGCAGGCCGGTGCCGTTCGCGGCCGATCGCGGCTTCATCATCGGCTTCGGCCGCGATGCCGCGCCTGCGGCGGTGCTGACGGCGCGGCGGGGCGATGGCGCGATCACCACCGGCGCGATCGCGGTGGCGGCGCGGCATTGGGACATCCAGTCGCTGCCGACGCTGGCGCGGGGCACCACGCCGACGCCGGAGTTCCTCGCGCGGCGCAAGATCGAGCTGGCGCGGATCGACGCGGCACGGCTGGCCGGATCGGACAGCGAAGGATGGCGGCAGCATTTCATCTGGCCCGCGACCGGCCGGATCAGCGGCGTATTCGGATCGCAGCGCATCTATGCCGGCGAGCCGGGCGCGTTCCACGGCGGCGTCGATGTGGCGCGGCCAACCGGCGCGGTGGTGATGGCGCCGGCGGACGGCGTGGTGGTGCTGGCGGCCGACGCGCCCTTCACGCTGGAGGGCAATCTGCTGATGATCGATCACGGCATGGGGCTGAACAGCGCCTTCCTCCACCTCTCCCGCATCGACGTGAGGCCGGGCGATCATGTGCGGCAGGGCCAGCCGATCGGTGCTGTGGGCATGACCGGGCGGGCGACCGGGCCGCATCTGCACTGGGGCATGAAGTGGCAGGACGAGCGGATCGACCCCGCCTTGCTGGCGGGGCCGATGCGGGCGGGGTAGAGACGCGGGCAGCCCGGTTCGTGACCCCTTGCAGCACGTGGCGGCTTTGCTAGGCTCGTCGCCTGTCCTTTTCTCGGAGCGCCGCGATGCCCCGCCTGATCGCCTGCCTGATCCCCGCCGCCGCCCTGCTGCTCGTCGCCGCGACCGACGCGCCGGGCAAGAAGGAACCCGCCGATCCCAACAAGGTCCGCTGCAAGTCGCAGGTCGAGACCGGATCGCTGGTGCGCAAGGCCAAGGTCTGCCGCACCGAGGCCGAGTGGCGCCGCCTGTCCGAAACCGGGCGGGAGCGCACGCAGGAGATGCAGACGATCTACGGCGCGGGCGGCGCGCACTGATTACCCGCCGCCGGCCGTCACCTCCAGCGCCAGGGCGCCGTCGCCCTCGTTTACCGTCACCAGCGATCCGTCGTGGATGTCGCCGCGCAGGATGGCGTCGGCGAGCGGATCCTGCAGATATTTCTGCACCGCCCGCTTCAACGGCCGCGCGCCGTAGACCGGATCATAGCCGACCCGGCCGAGCCAGGTGCGCGCGGCATCGGTGAGCGACAGCGTGATCTTGCGATCGCGCAGCAGCCGGCCGACCCGGCCGACCTGGATATCGACGATCGGCCCCATCGTATCCTGCCCCAGGCGGTGGAACAGGATGATCTCGTCCAGCCGATTGAGAAATTCCGGGCGGAAATGCGCGCGGACGACCTCCATCACCTGCGGCTCGACGGTGGCGACATCATCGCCATCGGCCACGTTGGCGAGATACTGGCTGCCGAGGTTCGAGGTGAGGATGATGAGCGTGTTCGAGAAATCGACCGTGCGGCCCTGCCCGTCGGTCAGCCGGCCATCGTCCAGCACCTGCAAGAGGATGTTGAACACGTCGCCATGCGCCTTCTCCACCTCGTCGAACAGGATCACCTGATAGGGGCGGCGGCGGACGGCCTCGGTCAGCACGCCGCCTTCCTCATAGCCGACATAGCCGGGAGGCGCGCCGATCAGACGGGCGACGCTGTGCTTCTCCATATATTCGCTCATGTCGATGCGGACCATCGCGGCATCGTCGTCGAACAGGAAGCCGGCGAGCGCCTTGGTGAGTTCGGTCTTGCCGACGCCGGTGGGGCCGAGGAACAGGAAGCTGCCGAGCGGGCGGTGAGGATCCTGTAGGCCGGCGCGGGCGCGGCGCACGGCGCGGGAGACGGCCTCCACCGCCGCCTTCTGGCCGATCACGCGCTTGCCGATGGTGGCCTCCATCGCGAGCAGCTTCTCGCGCTCGCCCTCCAGCATGCGGTCGACCGGAATGCCGGTCCAGCGGCTGACGACGCCGGCGATGTCGCCTGCGGTCACCTCCTCGCGCAGCATCGCGCCGGCCGCGGCACTGGCGGCCTCGGCAAGCTGGCGTTCCAGGCCGGGGATCACGCCGTAGCTGAGTTCGCCGGCGCGCGCCCAGTCGCCGCCGCGCTGCGCCTGCTCCACCTCGACGCGCGCGGCATCGAGCTCTTCCTTGAGCTTCGCCTCGGCGTTGATCTTCTCCTTCTCGCCTTGCCAGCGGGTGGTGAGTTCGCCGGACTGCTCCTCCAGTTCGACCAGATCGGCTTCGAGCGTGGCGAGGCGATCGCGCGAGGCGGCGTCGCTTTCCTTCTTCAGCGCCTCCCGCTCGATCTTCAGCTGGATGATGCGGCGATCGAGATTCTCGATCTCCTCGGGCTTGCTCTCCACCTCCATGCGCAGGCGGCTGGCGGCCTCGTCCATCAGGTCGATCGCCTTGTCGGGCAGGAAGCGATCGGTGATGTAGCGGTTGCTGAGCGTCGCCGCCGCGACGAGCGCGCCATCGGTGATGCGGACGCCGTGGTGGAGTTCGTATTTCTCCTTGAGGCCGCGCAGGATCGACACGGTGTCCTCCACCGTCGGCTCCGACACGAAGACGGGCTGGAAGCGGCGCTGGAGCGCGGGATCCTTTTCGACATGCTTGCGATATTCGTCGAGCGTGGTGGCGCCGATGCAGTGCAGCTCGCCGCGCGCGAGCGCCGGCTTGAGCAGGTTGGAGGCGTCCATCGCGCCCTCACCCTTGCCGGCGCCGATCAGCGTGTGCATCTCGTCGATGAACAGGATGATCTCTCCGGCGGCCTGCTTCACCTCGTCGAGAACGCCCTTCAGCCGCTCCTCGAACTCGCCGCGATATTTGGCGCCGGCGATCAGGCTGCCCATGTCGAGCGCCATCACCCGGCGATCCTTGATCCCGTCGGGCACGTCGCCATTGACGATGCGCAGCGCGAGGCCCTCGGCGATCGCGGTCTTGCCGACGCCGGGTTCGCCGATCAGCACCGGATTGTTCTTGGTGCGGCGGGCGAGCACCTGGATGGTGCGGCGGATCTCCTCGTCGCGGCCGATCACCGGATCGAGCTTGCCGTCGCGCGCCGCCTGCGTCAGGTCGCGGGCGAACTTCTTCAGCGCGTCGTAGCGGTCCTCCGCGCCGGCGGTGTCGGCGTTGCGGCCCTGGCGCAGCTGGTTGATCGCGCCGTTCAGCGCCTCCGCCCGCACCCCGGCGGCGGCGAGCGCCTTGCCGGCGGCGGAGGTGGTGGCGAGCGTGAGGGCGAGCAGCAGCCGCTCGACCGTGACGAAGCTGTCGCCGGCCTTCTGCGCGATCTGCTCGGCGGAATCGAGGATGCGGACGAGGTCATTGTCGAGGCCGGGCGAGGCCTGCGCGCCGCTGCCCGAGACGGCGGGGATCTTCGCCAGCGCCGCATCGGTCTCGCGCAGCGCGGTGGCGGGATCGCCGGCGGCGGCGCGGATCAGGCCGCTGGCCATGCCCTGCTCGTCCTCCAGCAGCGCCTTCAGCAGATGCTCGGGCGCGATGCGCTGGTGGCTCAGGCGGATGGCGACGGTCTGCGCCGACTGGAGAAAGCCCTTGGCGCGATCGGTGAATTTTTCGAGGTTCATGTGGCTCCCCTTGGATACCGCCGCGATATGGTGTGTCTTATATGCAACACAAGGGGATTTCAGCCGCTTTTGCCAACGAGCGCGAGCATCTCCTGCTGGTGGCGGGCAAGCGCCTCGAGATGTTCGATCCGCATGGCATCCACCTTCTCGTGGAGGCGCATGATCTCCAGCTCGGCGCGCAGGTTGACCTCGTAATCGTGCGCGGCGGCCATGCGATCCTGCGCCGCCTGACGGTTCTGGCTCATCATGATGACGGGCGCCTGCAACGCCGCGATCATCGACAGCATCAGGTTGAGGAAGATGTACGGATAGGGATCGAACTGATCGTGCCAATGCGCCAGCACATCGCTGTTGAGCAGCATCCAGCCGATCAGGATGCCCATGAAGGTGAAGATGAAGCCCCAGGAGCCGCCGATCGCGGCCACCTTGTCGGCCAGCCGACCCCAGAAGGTGGAGCGGATCTCCGCATCCTCGCCGACGTCGCGGCTGATCGGCTGATGTTCGGTGATGCCGTGGAGGACGCGCCGTTCCTCATCGTCCAGCCCCTCGGCGCTGCGGCCGAGATATTGTTTGGCGAGTGAGGCGATATCCCTGTTCGTCATTCGGCGGCCCTTTCGCCAGCTCCCCGGCCATATTGCCGGATCGCGCATTCGGATTACTATGCGCCATCGGCCTCATGGCCCCCTCGCTTCGGAAAGTCCCTCATGTTCCGTCCCATCCTCGGTTCCTTCGCCGCCGCCCTGCTCGCATCCTCCGCGCTGGCCGCGCCGGCGAAGATGGCGGAGCCGGCGCCGGTCGCCTCGCTCGTCCAGGCGGTGAAGATCCCGTACAGCCAGTTCACCCTGCCCAACGGGCTGCGGGTGATCGTGCATCCCGATCGCAAGGCGCCAATCGTGGCCGTCTCCGTCTGGTATCATATCGGATCGAAGGACGAGCCGGCGGGCAAGACGGGCTTCGCCCACCTGTTCGAGCATCTGATGTTCAACGGATCGGAGAATGCCAACGAGGATTTCTTCAAGCCGCTGGAGACGGTGGGCGCGACCGACCTGAACGGCACGACCTGGTTCGACCGGACCAACTATTTCGAGACGGTGCCGACCGGCGCGCTGGATCTGGCGCTGTTCCTGGAATCGGACCGGATGGGCCATCTGCTCGGCGCTATCGACAAGACCAAGCTCGATAACCAGCGGGCGGTGGTGCAGAACGAGAAAAGGCAGGGCGACAACGAGCCTTATGGGCTGGTGGAATATGCCCAGCTGAACGCGCTGTTCCCCGATGGGCATCCGTATCACCACTCCACGATCGGCTCGATGGCGGACCTCGACAAAGCGAGCCTGGAGGATGTGAAGAACTGGTTCCGCGCGCATTACGGGCCGAACAATGCGGTGCTGGTGCTGGCCGGCGATATCGACGAGGCGACGGCGCGGGCCAAGGCGGCGCAATGGTTCGGCCCGATCCCGCGCGGCCCGGAGACGCCGCGCCCGGACGTGAGCGTGCCGTCGCTCGCCAAGCCGGTCGATCAGGTGATGAAGGACCGTGTCGCCAACGTCCGCATCTATCGCAACTGGGTGGCCCCAGGGCTGAACGATCCCGATTCGGTGCCGCTGGACATCGCGCTGACGATCATCGGCGGCCTTTCCTCCTCCCGCCTCGACAATGCGCTGGTGCGGCATGACAAAGTGGCGGTCAGCACGTCGGCCGGGTTGCAGGATTTCGAGAAGATCGCGCTGGTGGAGATCACCGCCAACGTGAAGCCGGGGGTGGATGCCGCCGGCGTGGCGACGAAGCTGGACGCACTGATCGCCGATTTCCTGAAGACCGGCCCCACCGCCGACGAGGTGAAGCGTGCCGCAACCCGCGAGGTGGCGGGGCGGATCGCCGGGCTGGAGTCGGTCGGCGGCTTCGGCGGCAAGGCGGTGACGCTGGCCGAGGGTGCGGTCTATTCGAACGACCCCGACAAATATGCCAAGGATCTTGCCGAATATGCCGCCGCCACCCCGGCGACGGTGCTGGCGGCGGCGCGCAAGTGGATAGGCCGGCCGGCCTATCGGCTGACGGTGGAACCGGGCGAGCGCAGCGCGACGGACATGGCGGCGGCCGGCGGCGGCAATGTGGTGAGCGCGCCACGTTACTATCGCGATCCGAAGCAGGGCGGCGCCGCCGCGCCGGGCGCATTGATGGCGGCGCCGGTGGCGCCCCCTGCCCCGCCGCCTGCGCCGAAGCAGGCGCCCGGGCCGACGATCAAGGCGCCGCCGGTGCTGCCGATCGGCGATCTGGTTTTCCCGGCGGTCGAGCGGGCAAAGCTCTCCAACGGGATCGAGGTGGTGCTGGCGCGGCGCACGACGGTGCCGACGGTGCGCGTCGCGGTGGCGTTCGATGCCGGCAACGCCGCCGACCCGAAGGCGAAGCCGGGCACCGAGGCGCTGACCCTCGCGCTGCTCGACGAGGGCACCACCACGCGCGATTCGATCCGCATCGCCGAGGAGCAGGAGCGGCTGGGCGGCACCATCGCCACCGCCGCCGGGATGGACAGCACGAGCGTGACGTTGTTCGCGCTGAAGCCGAATCTCGCGCCCTCGCTCGACCTGCTGGCGGACGTGATCCAGAACCCCGCCTTCAAGCCGGAGGAGGTGGAGCGGCTGCGCGGGCAGCTGCTCGCCCGCATCGCCAGCGAGAAGACCCAGCCGAACAGCATCGCCCTGCGCGAGCTGCCGCCTTTGCTGTACGGCACGGCGCATCCCTATGGCATCCCGTTCACCGGATCGGGCACCGAGGCCGGGGTGAAGGCGGCGACGCGGGCCGATCTGGTGGCGTTCCAGCAGGCGTGGCTGCGGCCGGACAATGCGAAGATCTTCGTGGCGGGCGACATCACGATGGCTGAGCTGACGCCGCTGCTGGAGCAGCGTTTCGGCCGGTGGAAGGCGCCCGCGAGCCCCAAGGGCACCAAGCTGTTCCGCGAGGATCGCATGGCGCGGCCATCGCGGATCGTGCTGATCGACCGGCCGCAGAGCCCGCAATCGCTGATCCTGGCAGGCGAGGTGCTGCCGGTGAAGGGCACCGACGATCCGATCGCATTGCTGACCGCCAACGAGGTGCTGGGCGGCAGCTTCCTCTCCCGGCTGAACATGGATCTGCGCGAGAATAAGGGCTGGGCCTACGGCGTCGGCACGCAGGTGCGGATGGTGAAGGAGAATGCGCCGCTGATCGTCTACGCGCCGGTGCAGACCGACCGCACCGGCGATTCGATCAAGGCGATGCTGGCCGACATGACCGCCTTCCTGACGACCAAGGGCACCGATGCGGAGGAGCGCGACCGCGTCGTCAACAACTCGATCCGCTCGCTGCCGGGCAGCTTCGAGACGTCGGGCGATCTGCTCGGCGGGATCATGCGCAACGCGCTGTATGACCGGCCGGACGATTATTATACGCGGCTGGCCGACCGCTATCGCGCGCTGACCCCGGCGGCGCTGGACAGCGTGGCGCGCGGCGCGATCGATCCGAAGAAGCTGATCTGGGTCGTGGTGGGCGATGCCGCGAAGGTGCGACCGCAGCTTGACGGCGTCGGCCTGCCGGTCGAAGTGGTCAAGCCGGGCGAGTGACGCTCGCTTTCCAAGCAAAGGAACGAACATGGCCGATGTCGACGGCATCTGGGATTGCGTGACCGCCTCGCCGATGGGCGAGCAGAAGACGGTGCTGACGGTGAAAGCCGACGGCGCCACCTTTTCCGGCGAGATTTCCGGCGCGCTGGGTGCGCTGCCGATCAGCGACGGCACGGTGAACGGCGACACGATCGGCTGGGCGATGGAAGTGAAGATGCCGTTCCCGATGCGGCTGGACTGCAAGGGCACGATCGCCGGCGACACGCTGAACGGCAGCGTGACGGCGGGCGCGTTCGGCAGCTTTCCGATGACCGGCACGCGGCGGGGCTGAGGGGGGCGGGATCGGCAGCGCGGCGGCGCGTAAGTGCCTATGTTCCCCCGGAACTCACGCTAGGTTAAGGCGCGTGCGCGAAGGCTGTGGCACATCCGTATGATACGGAGGGCTGGTTATGGACATGGGGTCGCAAACTCATCGTTACATCGGCTTCGCGATACGCGAGGAACAGGCTGCGGCGCGCGCCGCCAGCCCGGAAAGCGCCCGTCTTCACCGGGCCCTGGCGGAGATGTACCGCCACGAAGCGGCGAAGGTGGAGGCCGCCGAGCCGCCGCTGCGGATCGTCCGCTTCGGCTGACCGCCGATTGGGTCTGCCGGGCGTCGGCGCGCGCCTTCCACCGCGAAGCCTTCGCACGCTGCGGCGAGGGTATCGGCTGGCGTATCTCGCTGAACGGCGGCCCGCTGCGGGTGGCCATATGCGACA
>CAXTTS010000082.1:0-4196 GCA_964247265.1 uncultured Sphingomonadaceae bacterium | reverse complement strand
ACGACCTGCGCATCGCCGATGCGAGGATGAGCGCCCGCTACAACGCTCTGCGGGCGCGCCTTCGCCCGGCGGCGCGGCAGACGCTGCTGGCCGAACAGCGCGCCTGGCTGAAATCGCGCAACCGCAACTGTCTGGTCAGGGCGCATGGCGGCGGCTCCGCGGCGTCGCTATACGTCGCGCGGTGCTGGGTCACGACGCGGGCACGCGCTGCCGCGCTGGGCGCGACATAGCTTCCACGTAAAGGCCCGCTTTGCGCTGACGCCGCATCCGAACCATGCGCGCGCCGAAAACCGCGTGAGCATCGTCGCCTTCGCGAAATGACTGGTTCGCTGCCAGACGGTTCGCGCCGGACTGGTGAGCCGAGCCTTGCGGGCGAGCATGCAACTCTGAAGCGAGGCGCTGCGGCGCATATTCGCCGACGACGGTCTTCGTCCAGAGATAGGTCCACGGCGCGGACGATGTGCGCTCGCGCAGGCGTTCGCGGAACGAGGGATCGCTCAGCTTGGTAGTTGCGCCTGCTTGTCGTCCAGCGTCTGGATTTCGTCGAGCAGGTCGTCGATCGGCACGGCGCCGACCGTCTGTGGCGCGACGTAGGAGAAGAAATTGGAGGGGCACGGCGCGGTCTTCAGCGCGCTGCTGCACAGCATCTGGCGCGAGGGGCACTGCCTCGACGATGCCGACGATGAAGGATTGTCGGATCACCTGCTCGGCCAGTTCGCGGCGCTCTGCCGGCAGAAGAACCGGGTGGCGGAGCGACAGACCGACAGCTGCAACGATCATCTGTTCGAACGCGCCCGGCGCTTCATCAACGCAAACATCGCCGATCCGGCGCTTACGCCGACAGCGGTCGCCAAGGCGCTCGGCATATCCACCAGCCATCTCCATGCGATCGCGCGCGGCAAGGGGCCGACGGTCGGGCGCCTCATCCTGATGGCGCGGCTTGAGCTTTGCCGGAGAGGAGCGCGTTGGCCGTACAATCGAGCCATCGCACGTCCACTTCGTGCGTCTCCGCACGAATCAGGCGTTATTCGTTCAAGCTCCCGCAGAAGCCGCCTGGATGCGGCACGGCACGGTCGCCCATCCACGAAACACGCCTCCATTGTGCTGACGTAGAGGGCGACGTGATCGCACCGATGCGTTTGGCAGGGTCGGATCGGCGATGACCGGAAATACGTCAGCCGCCGACGCTCGCCATCGATGATCGTGCCAACGGAACTTGCACCATGGCCGGACAGCTATGCGTGGATGGCAGATGATCGAAACAGGGGTTCCCGCGCGGTTCCGAGCGGGCGGCTGGCCCGGCTGGGCACGTTCGGACGGCTCGCCGGCGGGGTGGCCGGCGGCATGCTGGCGGAAGGTGCGCGGCGGCTGGCGAATGGCGAGCGGCCACGCCTGGGTGACATGATCCTGACGCCCGGCAACGCAGCGCGCCTGGCGGACCGGCTCGCCCATTTGCGTGGCGCCGCGATGAAGCTCGGGCAGATGATCTCGATGGATGCGGGCGACATCCTGCCGGCCGAGCTTTCCGCCATTCTGGCGCGGCTGCGCGACCAGGCACAGCGGATGCCGCCGCAGCAGCTCGACAAGGTACTCGCGGCCGAATGGGGGCGCGACTGGCGGCGTCGCTTCCGCCACTTCGAGGCGACTCCGATCGCGGCGGCCTCGATCGGCCAGGTGCATCGCGCCACGCTGCCGGATGGCCGCACGCTGGCGATCAAGGTTCAGTATCCGGGCGTCGCCGACAGCATCGACGCCGACGTCGACAATGTCGCCACCCTGCTCAGGATCTCCAATCTGCTGCCCGCGACGATCGATCTCGCGCCGCTGCTCGCAGAAGCCAAGCGCCAGCTGGCGGACGAGACGGACTATCTGCGTGAGGGCAGCGAGCTGCGCCGGTTCGGTACGCTGCTCGCCGGAGATGCGCGCTACATCGTGCCGGAGCTGGAGGATGGCCTCACCACCCGGCGTGTGCTGGCGATGACTTTCGTCGAGGGGCAATCAATCGAAACCTTGATCGACGCGCCGCAGACGGTGCGCGACTCGGCAATGACGGCGCTGATCGACCTGGTGCTGCACGAGCTGTTCGCCTTCGGCGTGATGCAGACCGATCCGAACTTCGCCAACTATCGCTGGCAGGCCGAAACCGGCCGGCTGGTGCTGCTCGATTTCGGCGCCGCGCGGGCTGTGCCGCCGGCGACGGCGGACGCCTATCGCGCGCTGCTCGACGCCGGTTTCGCCCGCGATCTGGACCGCGTGCGCGACATTGCGGTCGCGACCGGCTTTCTCGGACAGGGTGCGGTCGCGGCACATCGACCAGCCGTCGATCGCATCGTCGCGGCAATCGACCAGGCGATGCACCGGCCCGGCCCCTTCGACTTCGGCGACCGGGCCTTCGTGCCGGTGGTCCGCGAGGAAGCAAAGGGCCTGCTGGCGGATCGGTCCGCCTGGCACGTTCCACCCGCCGACATGCTGTTCGTGCAGCGCAAGGTGAGCGGCACCGCGCTGCTTGCCGCGCGGTTGAAGGCGCGCGTCAGGGTGCGCGAACTCGCTGCCGATGCGCTGGCAACCCGCGCTCCTCTCAAGTATCGAGCCTGAAGCAGTGTGCGAAGTTTGCTCCCGTGCTGGATGGCTTTCCGCACCTGAACGCTGTCAACCTGCACGAGCGGCTCGCCGGTCAGCCCTGCATTCCCCGACCGGACAATCACATAGCACATAGCACATAGAAGATCGCGTCGAGCACCTCGCGGCAGCGCCCGCGCCGATACCGCCCGCGATCGCAAGTTTGGACGAGGGCGGCGCGACGATCGAACAGTGGACGCTGTATCCCAGTCATGCCGGATCGATCTCTTCTACGAGGAGGCGCAGAACTATCGCGATAGTCTCTGCACCGCAGGAGTTCCGTGCCGCATCGATGTCGTACGAGGCGCCCCGCACGGCTTCGAGACATGGGCGAGCAACAGCGCCATCGCCTTGTCATTCCTCGGGGGGTGTGCGGCAGCCATCCGTTCGTGAGTCTCGCCTGACCGGTAGCGACCAGCCAGCGGCAGCCCGCCCGGCACGTTCCGTGTGTCGGCGCGTTACCCGGACAAGAGGAGTGCACAATGGACATCATGAACGCGTTGCAGGATGAAGGTGGTGTGGCCGCAATAGCGCGTGAGTTGGGGGTGGACGATGGCACCGCGCACTCTGGCATCTCCGCCCTCCTGCCGGCCGTGATGGGAGGCATGCAGAACCAGGCCGCGGCACATCCAAAGGGTCTCGGTGGGCTGGCGGACGTTCTTGGCCAATTGGGGGGCGGCGGGTTGCTGGGACAGTTGACCGCTCCCGCGCCTACCGATCCGAGTGCCGGCAACGATGTGCTGGGCCAGATCTTCGGATCGAAGGACACGAGCCGAGCTGTGGCTTCAGACGCGGCGGGCAGGACAGGCCTTTCACCAGACCTTCTCAAGAGGATGCTCCCACTGGTGGCCATGCTCGCGACCGGCTATTTCTCCAAGCAATCCGGAGGGGGCGGGCTGGGCGGAATGCTTGGTGGCGTGCTCGGAGGCGGCAGCCCAGGCGACGCTGGACCGAGCGGCGGCGGCTTGGGCGGCATGCTGGGTGGCATGCTGGGTGGCGGAGGCGGCAATGCGTTGAACGACATTCTTGGCAAGCTGGGGCATTAGTGCCGCGCACCGACAAGTTTCTGAAGAGACGGCCCAAGCGAATATGACTGACCAATGTTGAGTTTCCTCAGTGGTGGCGGCGAGATGGGGGCGGCCATCCGCGCTCGCGACTGGAGTTCCACCCCGCTTGGGCCGCCCGGCGAATGGCCGACGTCGCTGAAGGCGCTGGTCGGTGTCCTCCTCGACGCGAAGCAGCCGATGTTCGTCGTCTGGGGGAGCAAACAGCTCCTGCTGTACAATGACGGCTATGCGGACGTGCTCGCCGGCAAGCACCCGAGTGCACTCGGTCGACCTTTCCTGCAGGTCTGGGCGGAGATCCGATCGGACCTGACCCCGATCGTGGATCAGGCCTATGCCGGCACCGCCGTCCATATGGACGACATCACGCTCATCATGGAGCGGCGCGGCTTCGTCGAGGAGACACACTTCGCCTTCTCGTACACTCCCATCCGGGGCGAAGGGGCGAAGGTCGAAGGCTTCTTCTGCGCCTGCACGGAGATCACCGAGCAGGTCCTCTCCGATCGGCAGTCC
>CAXTTS010000081.1:0-12842 GCA_964247265.1 uncultured Sphingomonadaceae bacterium | reverse complement strand
GCAGGGGCGCCTCGGCCATGCGATCCCCGGCGATCACCCGCAGCCGCGCGATCGGCCGCGCGCCCAGCTTCGCCGGATCGAGCCCCAGCCGTTCGAGTGCCGCCAGCGCATCCCAGCCGAGAAACCCGCCGCACACCACATCCTGCGCCTCGCGGCTGCGCTCGATCAGCAGCGGCGGCGTTCCGGCCCGCGCCAGCATGATCGCCGCAGCCGACCCCGCCGGCCCGCCACCGACGATCAGCGGCCGGCTCACCGGACCCGTTCGACGCAGAGCCGGAACGGAAAGCGCCGCACCACCTGCGCGCCATCGACGTCCGCCTCGCCGAGCATCGCCCGCCACTCCGCTGGCCGGAACGACCGCGCGATCGAAAGCCGACCGTCCGCGCGCACGATCGGGTGCCAGCGCATCAGCCCGCCCAGCAGGGGATAGCCATACCAGGCGAAGCGGTGGCGATGCAGATCGTTCACCATCCAGCCGATCGTCGCTTCACCCTCCATGAAGCGCAGAAAGGCGATGATCTGCGTCTCGTCCATGTGATGGGTCACGAAGCTGCTGACGACGAAATCCCAGCCCTCGCCCGCCAGATCGGCATAATCGCCGGTGCGATAATCGATCGCCACGCCCGGCGGCGTCGCGCGCGCGGCGGCGGGCGCGCTGTTGGGGTTGAGATCGATCCCCACCAGCTCGGCGGCGATGCCCCGCTGCTCCGCCCAGCGCGCGATCGCCCGCAGCATGTCGCCCTCGCCGAACCCGACATCGAGCAGGCGGAAGCGCGTGCCGCCAGCCAGCGCCCGCTTCAGGAAGGCGAGCGTCGGGCGCGACGACATGGTCAGCACGTTCACCTTCGCCAGATCGGCGAGCACGGCGGCATAGACATCGGCCGGCAGGTCCGCCGCGTCCATCTGCTCGTCCTGCCGCCAGCGGCGGGCGAGCGGGTTCACGGCACCTGCCGGAAGCGAAAACCCTCCGCCGCCAGCCCCGGCCCGAACGCCACCGCCACGCCGTTGGCGATCGGCCGCCCCATCAGCTCCGCCAGCACGAACATCAGCGTGGCGGACGACATGTTGCCATGCGCGGCCAGCACCCCGCGCGAGGCGGCCAGCGCATCGGACTGCAGCCGCAGCGCGCCCTCCACCGCGTCCAGGATCGATCGGCCGCCGGCATGAACCGCCCAACCGTCCACCGCCTCCGGCGGGCCGAACAGGCGCGCGGCGAAGCCGGGATCGCGCAGCGCCTCGGCGATCCGGCCCGGCACCTCGCCGGACAGGTGCATGGCAAAGCCCTGATCGCCGATCCGCCAGCGGATCAGCCCCGCCGAATCGGGCAGGGTCGCGGCGAACATCCGGTCGATCGCCAGCCCGCCCGGCATCGCGCTGACGATCGCCGCCGCCGCGCCGTCGCCGAATTGCAGCTGGGCGAGCAGCGGCTCCAGCGTGTCGTCCGGTTGCAGGTGCAGCGTGGAAAGCTCCACCGTCACCACCAGCACCCGCGCCATCGGCTCCGACCGCACGATATGATGCGCCGTGCGCAGCGCCGCCACCGCCGCATAGCAGCCCATGAAGCCCACCAGCGTGCGCTCCACCCCGCCATCCAGCCCCAGCGCGGTCGCGATGATCTGGTCGATCCCCGGCGCGACGAAGCCGGTGCAGCTGGCCACCACCACATGCGTGATCGTGCCGAGCGGCCCCAGCGCATCCACCGCCTTCAGCGCCAGCGCCGGCGCCGCCTCGGCATAGATCGCCATCCGCGCGGCGGTGGAGGGCAGGGTGCGGCCGTCGTAAAATCCACTCGCCGCCACCGGCGATCCGCCGTCGGCCGTGGGCGGCAGCACCGACCAGCGCCGCGCGATGCCCGATCGATCGGCCATCCGCCGGAACAGCGCCCGTCCGCGCGCGTCGCCGATGCGGCTTTCCGCCCAGCCGACGAACGCGGAATGGATGTCGTGGTCAGGTACGGCGGTGCCGATGGCGTTGATGATTGCGTTCGGTCTGTCCACGCCGTCCTGTCCGTCCGCCGCCGAAGGGCCCGGACTGCCTGATACTGACGACAATCATCGCGGACGCAATTGTTTCCATCGGAGTGGCGCGGCAGGCATCAGGCGCGATCGGGATCGGACGGTCGCGGGCGATCGCCGGGCGAATCGTTCGCCGGCCGCAGCGGCGGATCGCCGATCAGCCGCCCGAACAGCCCGCACGCCGCCGGCTTGCCGCGATCCTGCGCTGGGCGCCCGGCGTCGCGATCACCGAAATAGCCATGGGGCATGTCGCGCTCCTGCTCGAACAAGATGGTGCCGCCGGGGCAGGAAGACATGCGGGTCGGTAAAAGGCTCGGGCACAGCATCGCGGCATCCTCCGGCCGGTGCCGGCCATGTCGGTGTGGTTGTCGGAAGAAGCGGTGACGTCGCGTGAACACCGCCCTTCCGACACCAGGCGGTCTAGCCGCCCGCCGTGAGAGCAGGCGTTGGTCTATCGTGAAAAGATCGTGAATCCGCTAAGGGGGTGGTCATGTCGCCACCTGCCGATCCCAGCCATCTGATCCGTCTGTACGGCGATTTCCGCGTGATCGACTGCGCGAGCGGCGCCGATGCCACGCCGCGCAGCCGCAAGTCGCGCGCATTGCTCGCTTATCTCGCGCTGTCGCCCGATCGCTGCGCCGGGCGCGAGCGGCTGATCGGCCTGCTGTGGAGCGATCGCGGCGAGGATCAGGCCCGCGCCAGCCTGCGCCAGACGCTCGCGGAGCTGCGCGGCCTGCCGCTCGGCGCGGGGCTTGCGATCGGCCGGCGCGACGTGTCGCTGATCGAGGGCGCGTTCCACACCGATCTGGAGCGGGTGATGACGGCGGCGCAAAGCGGCGATCTCGCCCGCCTCTACGATCCGCTCAACAAGCTCGGGCCGGTGCTGCTCGCCGATCTCGAAGGCACTGATCGTTGCTTCGACGATTGGCTGCTCGTCGAGCGCGCACGCCAGCAGGGCCGCATCGTGCAGACCGTCCTCGCCGCCACCGCCGGCGATGCGACGCCCGGCGCGCTGCCGCTGCGCCGCGCGATCCTCACGACGGTGCAGGCGCTCGATACCGGCGACGAGGAGATTGCCCGTCGCGGCATGGCGCTGGATCATCAGGCGGGCGATCTCGCCGCGCTCCACCGCCGCTACCGCCAGCTCGATGCCGGGCTGAAGCGCGACTATGACGCGCCGCCCTCGCCCGAGACGCAGCGGCTGTTCCGCACGCTCACCGCCGTCGGCCCGGTCAACCCGCCGCCGGCCGAGCCGCCACCGGTGGAGCCGCGCGCCATGCCCGCCCCCAGCCCGGCCGCACGCCGGATCGAACCGCCGATCCTCGTCATCTCGCCCTTCCAGGTCATCAGCGGTGGCGATGACGAGGCGCTGCTCGCCCGGATCTGCCACGACGATCTGCAAACCGCGCTGGGCGGCTTCCGCGATCTGCGCGTGCTGTCGGTATCCGATGCGGGCACGGCGCGGCTCGATGCCGCCTGCGCCGCCTCGATCGCCAGCTATGCGCTCGCCGGGTCGGTGCGCGGCAATGATGCCGAATATCGCATCAACCTGCGGCTGACCGCGATCGAAAGCGGGCTGCTCGTCTGGACGCGCCAGCTTTCCGTGCGGCAGACCGGCCTCGGCGCGGCGATCGACGATCTCGTCGGGCGCATCGCCGGCGCGATCCTGCCGGTGGTCGAACGCGACATGAACCGCGTGCTGGAGGAGGCGCCCGATACCGATCCCGCCGCCTACGCCCTCTATTTCAGCGGCCGCGCGCGGCTGCTGGCGGCGACCAGCCTGGACGATGTCCGCGCCGCCGCCGACATGTTCGAACGCGCGATCGCGATCGATCCGGCGCTCACCAACGCCTATATCGAGCTGGCGCGGCTCTATAACACCGATTTCGTCCAGCGCATGGCCGGGCACGATCCCGCGCCGCTCCGCGCCCGGGCGTTCGATCTCAGCCTGAAGGCCGCCTCGCTCGATCCGGACAGCGGCCATGTCCATTCGCGGCTGGCCTGGTGCTATCTGCGGCGCGGCGACACCGCGCTGGCCGAGCAACGCTTCGCCGCCGCGCTGGAGGCGAGCCCGCATCATGCCGACGGGCTCGACGAAGCCGGCTTCGGCCTCGTCCATCTCGGCGCGTTCGATCGCGCGGAGGCGCTGCTCGGCCGCGCCTTCGTGCTGAACCCGTTTCCGCCGGACGAATATTTCTCCGACATGGCGGTGCTGCTGGCGCTGCGCCACGAGCATGCCCGCGCCGAGGAACAGTTCGAGATCTCGCGCAATCCCTCGATCCACTATCTCGCGATCCGGGTGGCGAACCTCGCGCTGCTGGGGCGGGGCGATCAGGCTGCGGCGCTGGCCGGCACGCTGCGCGCCCGCTTCGCCCCGTTGTGGCAGGCGCCCGGCACGCCGAGCGATGGCGATCTGGTGGATGGCATGTTCCGCTTCCTCCCCTTCCACCGCGCCGAGGATCGCGAGACGCTGACCGGCGGGCTGCGCGCGGCCGGCTTCAGCTGCTGATCCGCCGCCGGAGACCACGCAGGAACACCGTTTCCGGCGGGGCAGGGCAGGGGGCGCGGATGATCGGCGCGCCTAGCCGCACGATCAGCGCCTCGGCATCGCGCCGCTTCAGGCTTGCCGTCTCGTCGCACGGCGGCGCGGCGCGGCCGGTGGCGGACACGAACGCCGCGCGCAGCGCCGGCCAGCTGCGATCGCGGAAGTTCGTCCGCGCCGCGATCCGCATGAGGGCGTCGCGATCCACCGGCGGCCACCCCGCAACCGCGTCCGCAACATCGACGAGCGCCACCGTCAGCGGCCGGTGGCCCAGCGCGGCCGGAGCGTGGCTCACCATCACCGCATCGTCGCGGGTCAGCCGGCCGTCGCGATAGCCGGCATGGATCGCGCCGACGCCGACCATGCCGAACACCCCAAGCTCCGCTGCCCGCAAGGCACCCAGGCTCGCCGCGCCGAACACTGCCACGCCGCTAGTCATCGTCGCCAATATCTCCTTGTGCCATACGCTCGGCCCCTGTTCGAACAGGCCGTCGACCAGCCCGATCGCGGCCGGCCGCTCCGCCGCAGCGCGCAGCACGTCGCCACAACCCGCCGGCGGGCGCAGCGACATGCCGGCAGGCAGGGGCAGAGTGGAGCCCCACAGGCTCGGCCCCGCGAACAGGATCGTCCGCTTGCTCACAGCGGCGGCAGGGAGGAGGGACGATCATGGTCGCCAAACCCCGGCACGATGATCCGCACCACCGCGAACGGCGCCTCATCGGGGCCGAGGTCGACCGACAGTATGGGGCCGCCAGCCGCGCCGCACAGCCGCAGCAGCCAGTCGCGGGTCACCTCCGGCGCTTCCGCGATCCGGTCGGGCACCTGCGACCAGTCGCGCGGCGCCCTGCCGCCGAAATCGCGCGTGGCGTACAGCAAGGCGCTGCGCTGGCCGCCCGGATCGGCATAGTCCGCCGGCGAGAGGTCGTCGCGCGCACCGGCGATCAGCGCCGCGCGCGTCTGCGCCGCCTCCGTTATGGCGCGCACCAGCGCCACCGGCGCGGAAGGATGGCAGCCGGCGCCGAAGGCGGGCGGCAAGGCGAGCGAGGCGACGGTGCCCGGATCGATTATCGCGCAGCCGATCACGGCCACACCATGCGCCGCGCTCATGTCCCACAAAGCGCAGCGCAGCCCGCTACGCGCCACCCGCGCCAGCAGCCAGCGCCCGGCCCGATCGCCGATCGTCGCCGGATCGATCGCGGTCGCCCGTCGCGCCGCCGGGGTCGCCGCCATCCAGCGCGCCTGCGCATCGCGCTCGATCACCTCGCACAGTCCCGCCACCTCCGCTTCTATTCGGTCGTTGCCGGCCGCCAGCCCGTTGGTGTTCGGCCACAGATCGGCCGCGCGTGCGATCGTGCAGTCCATCGAAACGAGCCCCAGTGGCACCCGCACCGGCCGCCCGCCCGACATGTCGCGCCCCGTCACCCACGATCGCAGGCAGGCCGGGTCAAACGGCGCATCCTGATGAAACGCCGCCGGCACCCGCCGCCACAGCGCCGCCTCCGCTTGAGTCGCCACGCCGCGTGAGGACGCCGGCACCTCCTCGGCGCAGTGCAGCTCGATCGCCTCCATCAGCGCCGATATGCGCGCCGCATCCGGGGTAATGCCCTTGCCCTGCGATACGCTGAGCGACTTCGCCTGCGGGCGCACCGCCTGAAAGACCGGAACACCGATCCGGTCCAGCCCGGTCACATCCGCCAGCCGGGTGACGCCGATCGCCGCCGCGAACGGCAGGATGTTGGCGAGCGTGATGGCCGGCGCCACGATCCGCCCGCCATTGCGACCTGCCGGGGGCATGGCCGGCGGTTCAGGCCTCGCGGTTGTTGCCGCTGCCGATCATCGCGAACATCTTGACACCCGTGGGCCGGTGCGGCGGCAGCGCCACGGCTTCGAGCGTGGTCTTCTCGCGCGCGAAGGTCTGCTCGGCCGCCTCCAGCGCCTCCTTGGCGGCGCCCAGCAGGTCGCCGCGCTTGGCGACATAATCCACCTGTTCGGCCATCGCATAGCCGATCACCTTTCTGGGATCGTCCGGCGCCGTCAGCTTGATGACGTAGAGCCGCGGGGCGTCGTCATGCGTGCCATTGCCTGCTTCGAGTGTCATCGCCGTCTCCGCAAATCGATCAGGACCGTCTCGGCGCGAAGGTTAAGCTCGGGTCGGGATCACCGCAAGATGATCGCGGCGGAATAACAGCATCGAAACGGATGCTGTGCCTGCACCCGCCCACGATTACTCGTTACGGAGCTGCGGCTTCAGTCGTCGCGCGGCTTCAGCATTCCGGGCGAGATGAAGCCGATCGGATCGAGCGACAGCGAATCCTGCTTCAGCCGGGCGGACATCTGCTCATATTCCCGCTCGATCTCCGGCGTCACGCTCGCTCGCGTCTCCTCCAGCGCCGACGCGAAATGCGCCGCCGTCACCGTCCGCGCATCGAGCGATCCGCGCAGCGCGAACAGCCCGGCGCGGCGCACCAGATCCTCCAGATCGGCACCGCTGAACCGTTCGGTACGCCGCGCCAGCGCATCCAGATCGACATCGTCCGCCAGCGGCATCGCACCGGTGTGGATGCCCAGGATGCGTCGTCGGCCGCCCTCGTCGGGCACGCTCACATAGATCAGCTCGTCGAAGCGGCCGGGTCGCAGCAGCGCCGGGTCGATCAGGTTCGGCCGGTTGGTCGCCCCGATCACCACCACCGATTGCAGCTCCTCCAGCCCGTCCATTTCCGCCAGGATGGTGTTGACCACGCGCTCCGTCACCTGCGGCTCGCCCATGCCGCCGCCGCGCGCCGGGACCAGCGATTCGAGTTCGTCGATGAAGATCACCGTCGGCGCCACCTGCCGCGCCCGGGCGAACAGCCGGGCGATCTGCTGCTCGCTCTCGCCATACCATTTGCTCAGCAGGTCGCTGGATTTGGTGGCGATGAAGTTCGCCTCCGCCTCGCGCGCCACCGCCTTGGCCAGCAGCGTCTTGCCGGTGCCGGGCGGCCCGTAGAGCAGGAAGCCCTTGGCCGGGCGGATGCCCAGCCGGCGGAACGCGTCGGGATTCTTCAGCGGCAGCTCCACGCCCTCGCGCAGCCGCTCGCGCGCATCGTCCAGCCCGCCGACATCGTCCCAGCCGACGTTCGGCGCCTGCACCATCACCTCGCGCATGGCCGATGGCTGCACCCGCTTGATCGCCAGCTGGAAATCCTCGCGCGTCACCGACAGCGTATCGAGCACGTCGGGCGGGATCGTGCGATCCTCCAGGTTCAGCCGCGGCATGATCCGCCGCACCGCCTCGATCGCCGCCTCGCGCGCCAGCGCCGCCAGATCGGCGCCGACGAAGCCGTAGGTCTGGCGGGAGAGCAGATCGAGATCCACCTTGTCGCCCAGCGGCATGCCGCGCGTGTGGATGCCCAATATCTCCCGCCGGCCGCGCTCGTCCGGCACGCCGATCACGATCTCGCGATCGAACCGGCCCGGCCGGCGCAGCGCCTCGTCGATCGCCTCGGGACGGTTGGTGGCGGCGATGATGACGGTGTTCTGGCGCGATTCCATCCCGTCCATCAGCGTCAGCAGCTGCGCGACGAGCCGCTTTTCCGCCTCGCCCGTCACCTGCCCGCGCTTGGGCGCGATCGAGTCGATCTCGTCGATGAAGATGATCGAGGGCGCGGCCTTGGCCGCCTGCTCGAAGATCTCGCGCAGCTTCTTCTCCGACTCGCCATAGGCCGATCCCATGATCTCCGGCCCGTTGATGAGGAAGAATTCGGCGTCGCTCTCATTCGCCACCGCGCGCGCCAGCCGCGTCTTGCCGGTGCCGGGCGGGCCGTGCAGCAGCACGCCCTTCGGCGGCTCCACGCCGAGCCGCTGGAACAATTCCGGATAGCGCAGCGGCAATTCCACCATCTCGCGCACCTGATCGATCGTCGAGCCGAGCCCACCGATATCGTCGTAATTCACGTCGGCGCGGCGGGCGTCCTTGGCCTCCTCATATTCGGCGCGCAGCTCCACCTCGGTGTCCGCGTCGATATGGACGATGCCCTTGGGCGTCGTCGACACCACGGCGAGGCGCACTTCCTGCAACGAATAAGCCGGCGCGTTCAGCATCTGGCGCAGCTGCGGCGGCATGTTGCCGTGGTTCACCCGCTGCTGCCCGGCCGTCGCCACGATATCGCCGGTGGTGAGCGGCCGCATGCCGAAGCTGCGCTTCAGCGCGTCGCCCGATCCCTGCAACCGCAGATTCTCCTGCGCCGGGGCGAACACCACCCGCTGCGCCGGCTTGGATTCGGCCTTGCGGATGACGACGAAATCGCCCGAGCCGACGCCCGCATTGGCGCGTTGCAGGCCATCCAGCCGCATCACCTCCAGCCCTTCGTCCTCGGCATAAGGCAGCACGGCACGCGCCGGCGTTGATCGCTTGCCGACGATTTCCACCACATCGCCCTCGCTCAGCCCCAGCGCGTTCAGCGTCGCGCGGGACAGGCGGGCAAGCCCACGGCCGGAATCATCCGGGCGCGCATTGGCCACCTGAATGCGGCGCCCTTCCGCCCCGTTCTGATCGTCGGCCATGACTGCAATCTCCTTCGCCGGGGAAGATAAGGGCTCCTTGGCGCGATACGATCCACGCCGCGAAAAAGAAGATCGCGTTGTGCGCTGCGGCAGATTCCGCTGCGGTGCGGGAACATCTTGCGCCGGCTGCGGTTCAAAAGGTCCAGCCTGTGCATCTGCCGTGTCGCTGGCGGTGATTGCAATGCACCATGATTGGGTGGATTGGAGTTAGCTGTGCGCCGTTTGCCTCCCCTCACCGCCGTCGAGGCTTTCGTGCAGGTGGCGCGTCTCGGCTCGGTCAAGGCCGCGGCGGAGGAACTCGCTCTGTCGTCTCCGGCGCTCAGCCGCCGCGTGCAGGCGCTGGAACGCTTCGTCGGCCGTTCCCTGTTCGAGCGGCGGCACCAGGCGATGATCCTGAACGCGGAGGGGGAGATCCTGCTCGGCCGCCTCGCCCCCGCGCTCGATGCGCTGGCCGAAGCGATCGACAGCACGAGCGGGGAGGCGGAGATCGTCCGCCTGCGCTTGGGCGTCACGCCGCTGTTCGCCTCCCAGCGGCTGATGCACCGCCTGCCCGAGCTGCGCGACGCGCATCCCGAACTGCATATCGACATCGATACCGCCGCGCATAGCCTCGCGCGCCTGAACGAGGGCGTCGATGCGGCGATCGTGCTGGCGCGGGAGATCGATCCCACGCTCTATGCCCGGCGGCTCGATCGCAACAAGGTGCTGGCGATCGCGTCCAAACGCTACGTCCAGAATAATGGCGGCATCAACTCGCCGGAGGATCTGCATCAGGCCACGATCCTGATCCACCGCGATATGCCGGATACATTCGAGACCTGGCGCGAGGCGGCGCAACTGCCGATGATCGAGCCCGGCGCCACCGACTATTTCGACTCGGGCCAGCTGATCCTGGATGCCGCCGCACAGGGGCTCGGCGTCGCCTTCATGCTCGAAAGCCATCTCGACGATGCGCATGACGATCGGCTCGTCCGCCTGTTCGATTATGCCGTCGACAGCCCGTACAGCTACTGGTTCGCCTGCCGCCGCTCGTCGCTGGCGCGGCGTCCGGTCAAGATCTTCCACGACTGGCTGGTCGGCGAGGTCGCCCGCGACTGAACGCCCCGGCCCGCCTTGGGCCGGGGCGCAAGCGATCAGGCGCCCACCGTCGCCTTGACGATCTTGCCGGGGGTGCGCGGCGGCTCGCCCTTCGGCAGCGCGTCGACATGCTCCATGCCCGACGTCACCTCGCCCCACACGGTATATTGGTTGTCGAGGAAGCGGGCATCGTCGAAGCAGATGAAGAACTGGCTGTTCGCGCTATTCGGGTTGGAGCTGCGCGCCATCGAGCAGACGCCGCGCACATGCGGCTCCTTGCTGAACTCCGCCTTCAGGTCCGGCTTCTTCGATCCGCCCATGCCGCTGCCGGTGGGATCGCCGCCCTGCGCCATGAAGCCGGGGATCACCCGGTGGAACACCACGCCGTCGTAAAAGCCCTCGCCGGCCAGTTCCTTGATCCGCGCGACATGCCCCGGCGCCAGATCGGGGCGCAGCCTGATGACGACATCGCCGCCGCTGTCGAGCGTGAGCGTCAGGGTGCTGTCGGTATCGTCGGCCATGTCTGTCTCCTGCGAAATCTGCGAGCGGTTACTAGGCAGGCGGTGCCGCCTCCGCCACCCCCTAACGCCCGGACGCGCGAACGGTCGCCTTTCGGCTTCCTTCGCCGGGCGAGATGGTCCAAGCGCCATTCGCACCTGCGGAACGGAAAGGGCCGGCGATGAGCGAGACCGGAGGAGACGCCACCGTCGAGATGGACCGCGACGGCGATACCCGCCTGGACGAGGACGATCGGCTGAAGCCCGAATTCGTCGCCGAGGTGATCGAACGGATCGAGAGCGGCGACGTCGAGGGCGCGCGAATGCTCGTCGCCCCGCTCCATCCCGCCGATCTCGCCGATCTGTTCGAGCTGGCGCCCAGCGACCGGCGCGCGCCGCTCGCCTCCGCTTTGGCCGAGATGCTCGACGGCGACGTACTCGCCGAGATGAACGATTGGGTGCGCGAGCAGCTGATCGACGCGCTTCAGCCGCACGAGGTCGCCGATCTCGCGACCCAGCTCGATACCGACGATGCCGTCGCCATCATCGAGGACATGGACGAGGACGATCAGCGCGCCGTCCTCCGCGCGATGGAGCCGGACGACCGCGCTGCGATCGAGGAGGCGCTGAGCTTCCCCGAGGAATCCGCCGGCCGCCTGATGCAGCGCGATCTGATCGCGGTGCCGGAGCATATGACCGTCGGCGACGTGCTCGATTACCTGCGCCGCAACGAGGATCTGACGACCGATTTCTGGGAAATCTACGTGGTCGATCCCAGCCACCGGCCGGTCGGCACCTGCAAGCTCTCCTGGATCCTGCGCACCCCGCGCGGCGTGTCGGTCAGCGACGTGATGGCGCGCGAGCAGACCTTGATCCCGGTCGACATGGACCAGGAGGAGGTCGCCCTCCGCTTCCAGAAATATGCGCTGATCTCGGCCGCGGTGGTCGATCAGGCCGGCCGGCTGGTCGGCATGATCACCGTCGACGATGTCGTCCACATCATCCAGGAGGAAGCGGGCGAGGACGTGCTGCGCCTGTCCGGCGCGGGCGACGGCGACATCAACGAGCCGATCCGCTTCACCGTGCGCACGCGGCTGATCTGGCTGGTCGTCAACCTCGGCACGGCGATGCTCGCCGCGTCGGTGGTCGGCCTGTTCGAGGGCGAGATCGCGAAGTTCGCTTTGCTCGCGGCGTTGATGGGCATCGTTTCCGGCATGGGCGGCAATGCCGGCACGCAGACGCTCGCCGTCGTCGTCCGCGCGCTGGCGACGAACCAGCTGACCAGCACCAACACCGCCCGCATGATCCTGCGCGAGTTCCGCATCGCCGCCGCCAACGGCGCCTCGCTCGGCATCATGATCGGGATCGGCTCCTACCTGCTCTACGGCCGCGCCGATCTGGCGATGGTGTTCGGGGCGGCGATCCTCATCAACAATCTGGTCGCGGGGCTGGCCGGTGTCCTCGTGCCGCTGGGGCTGGAGCGGGCGAATGTCGACCCGGCGGTCTCCTCCGCCGTGTTCGTCACGATGATGACGGATTGCATGGGCTTCTTCAGCTTCCTCGGCCTCGCCGCCTTGTTCGGGCTGACCGGCTGAGCTTGATCGTGACCGGCGCGGCGCCCACATCGCGGGCATGGCGCTGCTCCACATCACCAAGGTCGCGGTCGGCTGCGCCGATGCGGATTATCTGCGCGATCGCATGGCCGAGCGGAACGAGAACGGCACCGCGCCGATCTTCACCCGCTACCGCCCCACCCGCCATGCCGAGCTGATCGGCGGATCGATCTTCTGGATCATCAAGCACCGCCTCGTCGCCCGGCAGATGATCGTCGGGTTCGAGGAGATCGACGATGGCCGCCGCTGGATCGTGCGGCTCGATGCGCGCGTCGTGCCGGTCCGCGCCCGCTTCAAGCGCGCCCATCAGGGCTGGCGCTATCTGGAGGCGGAGAATGCGCCCGACGATTTCGACGGAGCGGACGGCGACCTCGCCGACATGCCGCGCGCCATGCTGGACGAACTGAGCGCCCTGGCGCTGATCTGAGCCTTACGCTTTCCTCTCTGTCATCCCCGCCTGCGCGGGGATGACAGTGCAACCTTGAGCATGTCAGTCGTCAAAGCTTGCCGGTCAGCTCCGGCACCAGCTTGAACAGGTCGCCGACGAGGCCGACGT
>CAXTTS010000080.1:0-12889 GCA_964247265.1 uncultured Sphingomonadaceae bacterium | reverse complement strand
GCGGAGGACGTGCCAGCAAGACCGGCAGCCTCGCGGCGGCGCAAGCGGCGCGGCTGCCGACGATCGCGAGCTACCGGATGCCGGGCGTGGCGGCGGCCGCGCAGCTGATCCGCTTCGACATGGCGGGCATCGCGGTATCGGCGGGGGCGGCCTGTTCGTCGGGCAGCGTGAGCCCCAGCCATGTGCTGGCGGCGATGGGCTGGGAGGAGGCGCACGCCCGAGAGGTGATCCGCATCAGCTTCGGCCCCGCCACCAGCCGCGCCGACATCTATCGCTGCGGCGAGGTGTGGACGAAGCTGGCGGCGGATGCGGCCACGCGGGCAGGCGGGCGGGCGGCATGATCTACCTCGATTATCAGGCGACGACGCCGCTCGCCCCGGAAGCGCGCGCGGCGATGCTGCCGTGGCTGGGCGACGGCTTCGGCAACCCGCATTCGCCTCACCGCATGGGGCGGGAGGCGGCGGCGGCGGTCGAGGTTGCGCGGGCCCGGGTGGCGGCGCTGCTGCCGGCGGGCGGACGGGTGGCGTTCACCTCGGGCGCGACCGAGTCGCTGAACTGGGCGATCAAGGGACTGCCGCCGGGCGACGTGGTGACGATCGCGACCGAACATGCCGCCGTGCTGGACACAATGGCGGCGCTGGCGCGACACGGCCGCCGGGTGACGATGCTGCCGGTAGGCCGCGACGGCCTGGTCGACATGGACGCGGCCGCGCGGGCGATCGTGCCGGGCGTCAGCGCGGTGGTGGCGATGCTGGTGAACAACGAGATCGGCGTGGTGCAGCCCGTCGCGGCGCTCGGCCGGATGGCGCATGCGGCGGGCGCGGTGCTGGTCTGCGATGCGGTGCAGGGTTACGGGCGGTTGGCGGTGCCAGGCGAATGCGATCTGGTCGCCGTCTCCGCGCACAAGATCCACGGGCCGAAAGGGATCGGCGCCTTGTGGATCCGCGACGGCATCGTGCTGGAGCCGCTGATGCACGGCGGCGGGCAGGAGGCGGGCGGGCGATCCGGCACGCTCTCGCCCGCTTTGTGCGCGGGCTTCGGCGCGGCGGCGGTGCTGGCGGCGACAGGGATGGCGGCGGATGCGGACCACGTCTTCGAGCTGTTCGGCGAAGCGCACTCGCTGCTTGGCGGCTGGACAGTGAATGGCGCGCTGGACCATCGCTGGTTCGGCAATCTCAGCATACGCCGCGCCGGGGTCGATGCGGCGAGGCTGATTTCGGACGTGCGCCGGGTCGCCTTCTCCGCCGGATCGGCCTGCGCGAGCGGCTCGGGGCGGCCGAGCCATGTGCTGCGCGCGCTGGGCCTGAGCGATGCGGCAGCACGATCGAGTATCCGGCTCGGCTTTGGTCGCTACACGCCACGGGAGGACCTCATGGAAGCGATTTCGCTGGTGGTGGAAGCCGCCGATCGCCAGCTGGTGTACGCATGACGCGGGTGCGCTTCGTCTCGGCGGACGGGCGCGAGGTGCGCGAGGTGGCGGCGGCGGCGGGCGCGCGGCTGCTCGACGTGGCGCAGGCGGACGGGCAGCCGCTGGAGGGGACGTGCGAGGGGCAGATGGCCTGTTCCACCTGCCATGTGATCGTGGATGCCGCCGACTTCGCGAAGCTGCCGGAGCCGAGCGAGATGGAGGAGGATCTGCTCGACCTTGCCACCGGCGTGACGCGCCATTCGCGGCTGGCCTGCCAAATCTGGCTGGAGGCGGGGCTGGATGCGCTGACGGTGACGATGCCCGCCACCAGCCGCGACATGCAGGGGCGTTGATAAACCCGTAGGCTTGCGGCATAGGCGCCCACGGAAGTCGGGCGGACGGTGCCGTCGCCAACTTGGTCAGGTCCGGAAGGAAGCAGCCACAACGATTTCGTACCGGGTCGTTCCGGCTTCCACCTTTCGATGAGCGATGCACGCGAACGATCTCCCTTGATGGGAAGGCGGCGATATGATCCTGCTGTTCGTATTCGCCTTTCTGATCCTCGCCTGCTGGATCGCGTATGCGGGCGGCAGGCGGCCGGAGCGGTGGCGCCGCTGGCTTGCCATAGCCGTCGCGACAAGCCTGCCGCTGCAAATTTTTCTGGTAATGTGGGTGCGGGACATACTGATGCCTGGCTACGACCCAACTAGTGAGAATGCTCGGTTCGGCTTCTACGCTGGATTGGGCATTGCAAACCGGGTCACTCCGATCTGGTTCGTTGCCGCGGTCATTGCGGGTCGGGCTGGCGCGCGGCTGCGGCCCGATCATCCCACATCGGATGACGCGATGGGCGATACCGCCTAAACAGGCGCATGGCCGAATCGACGACCCCTTATCGCGTGCTCGCGCGCAAATATCGTCCGCAGCGTTTTTCCGAGCTGATCGGGCAGGATGCGATGGTGACGACGCTGGGCAATGCGATCAGGCGCGACCGGCTGGCCCATGCCTTCCTGCTGACCGGCGTGCGCGGGGTGGGCAAGACCTCCACCGCGAGGCTGATCGCCAAGGCGCTGAACTGCATCGGCGTCGACGGGCGCGGCGGGCCGACGATCGATCCGTGCGGGCAGTGCGAGCCGTGCGTCGCCATCGCCGAGGGGCGGCATATCGACGTGGTGGAGATGGACGCCGCCAGCCATACCGGCGTGGACGACGTGCGCGAGATCATCGAGGCAGTGCGCTATTCGGCGGTCTCGGCGCGGTACAAGGTCTATATCGTCGACGAGGTCCACATGCTCAGCAAGAACGCGTTCAACGCGCTCTTGAAGACGCTGGAGGAGCCGCCGCCGCATGTGAAGTTCCTGTTCGCCACGACCGAGGTGAACAAGGTGCCGGTGACGGTGCTGTCGCGCTGCCAGCGGTTCGACCTGCGGCGCATCCCGGCCGAGGCGCTGGCCGCGCATTTCGCGCATGTGGTTGAGGCCGAGGCGGTGGAGGCGGAGCCGGAGGCGCTGGCGCTGATCGCGCGGGCGGCGGAAGGGTCGGCACGCGACGGGCTTTCGATCCTCGACCAGGCGATCGCGCATGGCACCGGCATCGTCACGGCGGGGCAGGTGCGCGACATGCTCGGCCTGTCCGATCGTGGGGCGATCCGCGCTTTGTTCGCCGACCTGCTGCGCGGCGACGGGCCGGCGGTGCTGGCGGCGGTGCGGGCGCAGCATGATCTGGGGGTGGAGCCGGCGGCGCTGCTGCACGGCCTGCTGGAGACGACCCACGGCGTGACCCGCGCCAAGGTGGGAGGCGGCGATGATGCGGCGCTGTCGGTGGAGGAGCGCGAGGCCTTTGCCGATCATGCCAGCCGGCTGGGCTTCGCCACGCTGCACCGCATGTGGCAGTTGCTGCTGAAGGGGCATGGCGAGGTGCAATCCGCCGCCTTGCCGCTGGAAGCGGCGGAGATGGCGCTGCTGCGCGTGGTCTATGCCAGCACGCTGCCCGATCCGGGCGAGCTGGCGCGGCGGATCGCGGGCGGCGAGGTGGCGGTGCCCGCCGCAGCCTCGTCCGCGTCGGCGATCGAGGCGCAGGCGCCGCTGCTGCAACTGCCCGGCGACATCGCCGCTGTGTGCCGCTTGCTGGAGGCGGCCGGCGAGCAGTTGATGGCGCATGAGCTGGACGAATATGGCCGGGTGCTGGCGTTCGCGCCGCCGCGGATCGTGCTGGCGACGGGCACATCCCTGACGACGGACTATGCCCAGCGGCTCTCGAAGGTTCTGCGGGAGAGGACCGGAACGGTCTGGGAGATCGTGTTCGAGGACGTGCCGCATCCGGATATGCCGGTGCTGAGCCCGAGGGAGCGGCTGCTGGCCGAGCAGGCGGCGGAGCGGGAGTGGGTGGAGGCGCTGCCGATCGTGGCGGCGGCACTTTCCGCATTTCCCGATGCCCGGCTGGACACCTATATATTGCCCACGGAACATGGACGGAGCGCACGCGCATGAAGAATCTCGACGATATCCTGAACATGGCCAAGAATGTGCAGGACGAGCTGACCAAGGCTCAGGCCAATCTCGACACGATCGAGGTGGAAGGCGTGTCCGGCGGCGGGCTGGTGAAGATCAAGGCGACCGCCAAGGGCCGCATCATCGCGGTGGCGCTGGACGATTCGCTGATGAACGTCTCCGAAAAGCAGATGCTGGAGGATCTGATCGCCGCCGCGCTGAACGATGCGCGCGCCAAGGCCGATGCGGCATCGGGCAGCGAAATGAGCAAGATGACATCGGGCCTGCAACTGCCGCCGGGCTTCAAGCTGCCCTTCTGACGGAGGGCAGGGCGCGTTTAGCCATTTGCCGGCAGCCTCGCACCGAATACGAGCACGCCCGGCTCCGGCTGATCGACCATCACCTCTCCGCCCGCTTCGGTGACGAGGCTGTGGACGAGCCACGCGGCGGCGGCGCGCGGGGTGAGCGTGGCGGGATCGGTCTCACCGAGCAGGGCGGTGCGGAGTTCGGCGTCGAGGACGAGGCGCGGCCCTTCGGCGCGGACGACGATCTCGCCGCCTTCCGCGCCGACATCCAGCCGGCCGCCGCGCACCAGCGCATCGCCGGCGATCAAGGCGAGGTTGAGCAGCAGCTTGAGCGCCGTCTTGGGCAGCGCGGTTTCGGTGACCATCCAGCCGAGCTGGATGCGGCTGTCGGGCCGGAACAGCCCCTCGATCGCGGCGCGCGCCTCGCGCGTGTCTACCGCTTCGCCGAAGCCGCCGGCGGCGCCGAAGGCCAGGCGGAAGAATTTCAGCTTGTTGGCCGACGCGGTGGCGCTTTCGGCGAGCAGTTCCAGCACGCGGGCGCGCATATTGGGATCATGCTCGTCGGCCATCAATTCGATGCCGTTGTTGAGCGCGCCGACCGGGCTCAACAGATCGTGGCACAGACGCGAGCAGAGCAGGCTGGCGAAATCGACACCGTTGGTCATTCTGGGCTCGTCATTGGAAAACTACCTCGGGCCGGGGAATGGGCGTCAGCACGCGGTCTATCTGGCCGCGTGGCGGCATAGTTGCAAGCGCGTCGGCGCTATGCGTTGACGGCAAGAGCGATCGGCCGGAACGCGCCGTGGAGCGGGCCGCCCGCAACGCTTTGCCAGCCGACGAGCCGGCCGCCGCCGATCAGCAGCCACAGACGGCCCGGCTCCGCCGCCGCCGCATCGCACGGCGACGGCGTGGGGTCGCCCGACGGGTGGGAGTGGTAGGCACCGAGTAGGGCAGGCCCGCCGGCCCGTTCGTCGCGCAGCGCGGCGAACAGCGCCCGGGCGTCGATCTCGAAACGGCGCGCCGGATCGTCGGCGACGTTGGCGCAGCGGCGCGCGTCGGTGATATGGCCGGCGGTTCCGAGCAGGAGGCCGCAGACCTCCAGATCCGGCGTCTTGGCGGCGTGGGCGAGCATTCGCGCGACGAGCAGGCTTGAAATCGCGACGTTCATCCCCATCTCGCGTAGCGAATGGGTGCGGGGGTGTCGACACACAGGGCTATCGTGCCGGACGCTTCGGCGGGCTGGCGGCTCGATCGTGCGCTGGCGGCGGCGATCCCGACCCTGTCGCGCGAGCGGCTGAAGGCGCTGATCTCCTCCGGCAAGGTGATCGCCGAGGGCGGAAAGGCATGGCGCGATCCCGCGATCAAGGTTTCGGGCGGCGATGCCTTTGATGTCGAGGTGCCCGCGCCGACGCCGGCGCACAATGTGGCGCAGGATATTCCGCTGGTCGTCGCCTATGAGGACGAGCATCTGATCGTCGTCGACAAGCCGGCCGGGCTGGTGGTGCATCCCGCGGCGGGCAATCTGGACGGCACGCTGGTGAATGCGCTGCTGCATCATTGCGGCGGCAGCCTGTCGGGCATTGGCGGGGTGGCGCGGCCGGGGATCGTGCACCGCATCGACAAGGACACGTCGGGCCTGATCGTGGCGGCCAAGACGGACCGCACGCATGAGGGGCTGGCCAAGCAGTTCGCGTTGCACACGATCGACCGGCGGTACCAGGCGATCGTGGCGGGGGTGCCGAACCCCACGGCGGGGCGGGTGGAGGCGTCGCTCGCGCGCTCGTCGGCCAACCGGCAGAAGATGGCGATCGTCGAGCCGGGGCGCGGCAAGCATGCGATCACCCACTGGCGGATGGTGACGCCGCTGGCGCGCGCCGCATTGGTGGAATGCCGGCTGGAAACCGGGCGGACGCATCAGGTGCGGGTGCACATGGCATCGATCGGCCACGCGTTGCTGGGCGATCCGGCCTACGGGCGAACGAGGCCGGAACATCGCGCGGTGCTGGACCGTTTGATATTCAGGCGACAGGCGCTGCATGCGGCGCGGCTAGGCTTCGTCCATCCGATCACAACCGCGGCTATGGCGTTCGAAAGTAATATTCCGGCGGACATGCAGGCATTGTTCACCGAACTTGCGCTATAGACCGGACCAAACGGGATACGGAAACATCCGCCCCACCATTCAAGTGATCCGAACCGGCGAAAGGCCGGCGGCGGATCGAGGGAGCAAGACGACATGGCTGGTAAGAACGTGCCTGCGACCATCCCCGCCTTGGGCGGCGAGCAGAGCCTGAACCGCTATCTTTCCGAGATCCGGAAGTTCCCGCTGCTGACGCCGGAAGAAGAATATATGCT
The DNA here is from genome assembly GCA_964247265.1 of uncultured Sphingomonadaceae bacterium. Lineage (GTDB taxonomy): Bacteria > Pseudomonadota > Alphaproteobacteria > Sphingomonadales > Sphingomonadaceae > Alterirhizorhabdus. The sequence goes on along the minus strand of CAXTTS010000080.1, from coordinate 6,332 downwards.
GGCCAAGCGGTTCTCCGAGCATCAGGATCCGGAAGCGGCGGCCAAGCTGGTGACATCGCACCTGCGCCTCGTCGCGAAGATCGCGATGGGCTATCGTGGCTACGGCCTGCCGACGTCGGAGCTGATCTCCGAGGGCAATATCGGGCTGATGCAGGGCGTGAAGAAGTTCGAGGCCGATCGCGGCTTCCGCCTCGCCACCTATGCGATGTGGTGGATCCGCGCCTCGATCCAGGAATATATCCTGCGTTCGTGGAGCCTGGTGAAGATGGGCACCACCGCCGCGCAGAAGAAGCTGTTCTTCAACCTGCGGCGGATGAAGTCCAAGCTGGACGCGTTCGAGGATGGCGACCTGAAGCCGGAGGATCTGGCGAAGATCGCGACCGATCTGGGCGTGTCGCAGGAAGACGTGATCTCGATGAACCGCCGCATGGCGATGGGCGGCGACACCTCGCTGAACGTCGCGATGCGCGAGGATGGCGAAGGGCAGTGGCAGGACTGGCTGGTCGATACCGATCCGCTGCAGGACGAGCGGCTGGCCGAGACCGAAGAGAAGGACGTGCGCCACGGCATGCTGCTGGAGGCGATGACCGCGCTGAACGATCGCGAGAAGCATATCCTGGCGGAGCGGCGCCTGGCCGAAGACCCCAAGACGCTGGAGGAGCTGTCGCAGGTCTATGGCGTCAGCCGCGAGCGGGTGCGCCAGATCGAGGTGCGCGCGTTCGACAAGCTGCAGAAGGCGATGATGCGGATCGCCGGCGAGAAGAGGCTGCTGCCCGCGCTGGCGTGATGCTGGTGCGGTCGCGCGCAATGACGGCCGGTTCGCTGGAAGGCGGGCCGGCCTTTGTCATCAAAGGGACGCGTCAGAACTTTCGCGAGACGCCGAAATACACCTCAACATCGGGCGCGGCGTGGTTGAGGCCGACGTTCGAGCCCACATCGAGCTGGAGCTGATCCTGCGCCATCCAGGCGAGCGACAGCCCGCCGAGCTGCTGGGTCTCGTGGCCCGAGGGATCGCGATCGCGCATCGCCTGATATTCCAGCGTGGCGGTGATGCTGTCGCTCAGTTTGTCCGCCGCGCCGATCGTGCCGCTGAACGCCAGGTGGCGGCCGTGGCCATCCTCGTCGACGGCGGCGTCCATCTCGGGCGTGAATTCCAGCTGGATCGCATCGCTGACCTCGTAATTGACCGGCAGCAGCAGCCCCGCGCCCCAATCGCCCGCGCGGACCGGGCTGCGGCCGACCGGCAGGCTGGCAAAGGGCAGGATCGCGATCGAGAGGCCGGACCCGTCGGGGTTCATCAGATTCTGCTTCAGCCCGACGGTGACATCGCCGACGCGCGACTGGCGGGAGACGTCGCCGCTCATCCGGTCACGCGTGCGGACATGGCCGAAGGCGGTCCAGCCGACGCGCGCCTCCAGACTGTCCGTCAGGCCGTAGCGGGCGAGGAGGTCGCCCGAGAGGATCGTGTCGGTGCGGCTGTCCGGCTGCTTGTCCAGGGTCCAGTCGCCCAGGCCGGCCTCGATCTGGAGGTGGCCCTTGTCGACGGTGCAGGCGGGCGTGCCGATGCCGGGACGATCACCGCAGAAATCGCGCAGTTCCTCCGCGTGGGCGGCGGTGGCGGAGAGCAGCAGCGGGGCGAGGAGAAAAGCGTGGCGCATGCCTGCCCTTAGCCGCTTGGCGGAGGGTGACGAAAGGGCCGGCGCGGGTTAATTCGCCGTCATGGCCCGCAAACCGCCCCGCCCCCGATCGCGCACCTACCGGATCGGCTGGTGGATCGGCCGCGCGATCGTGTTCTTCGTCGCGGCATCGGCGCTGTGGGTGCTGGCCTACCGCTTCGTGCCGCCGCCGGTGACGATCACGATGCTGGGCGATCTGGCCGGCGGACGCGGCATCAGCAAGGACTGGATGAGCCTTTCGGCGATGGACCCGAACATGGCGCGCGCGGCGATCGCCGGTGAGGACGGCAATTTCTGCCGCCACCACGGCTTCGACTTCACCGCGATCGAGAAGGCGATGCGGCGCAACGCATCGGGCGGCAAGGTGCGCGGCGGATCGACGATCAGCCAGCAGACCGCGAAGAACGCCTTCCTGTGGCAGGGCCGATCCTGGGCGCGCAAGGGGCTGGAGGCGTGGTTCACCGTGCTGATCGAAGGCATGTGGCCGAAGCGGCGGATCATGGAGGTGTATCTGAACATCGCCGAGACCGGGATCGGCACCTATGGCGCCAACGCCGCATCGATGCGCTATTTCGACCACGACGCATCCCGCCTGAGCATCACCGAGGCGGCGCGGATCGCCGCGATCCTGCCTTTGCCGAAGAAGCGCGGGGCGGTGGCGCCGCAGGGCTTCACCCGGCGCTACGGCAACGCGATCGTGCGGCGGATCGCGATCGTGCGCGGCAGCGGGCTGGACAGCTGCCTGCGCTGAGGCGGCGCGACTCGCGGTAAACGCTATCTTAAAGGCTGGGATGCCATGCCGTGCGGGGCGGCATGATGCGAACGGTGGCGATGGACGATCTTCTCCAGGAATTCATCGGCGAGACGCGCGAGATGCTGGAGGCGATCGCCGGCGAGATCGTCGAATGGGAGGCGGACCCGTCCGACCGGGCGCGGCTGGATGAGATATTCCGCTTCGTCCATACGGTGAAGGGCAGCTGCGGCTTCCTCGATCTGCCGCGCCTCGCCCGGTTGAGCCACGCGGCGGAGGATGTACTGGGCGATCTGCGCGCCGGCCGGCGCGAGCCCGATGCCGCGCTGGTGAGCGCGGTGCTGGGCGTGATCGACCGGATCGGCGACCTGGCCGAGGCGATCGAGACGGGCGAGAGCCTGCCCGATCAGGAGGATCGTCGCCTGATCGCCGCGCTAACGGCACCGCCACTACCGGCATTGGCCGAGACGCCCGCCGCTGTTCTGGCCGCCCCGTCGCCGATCGCCCATCGCGAACCGGCCGCGCGCGCCGTGGCGCGCACCGTGCGGCTGCCGATCGATCTGCTCGACCGCATGATGGGCGGGGTTTCGGACATGGTGCTGGCGCGCAACGACCTGGCGCGCAAGCTGCGCGAGGCGAGCTGCGACAACTCCGTCGAGCTGGCCTTCGATCGCCTGTCCGGCTGCATCGTCGACATGCGCGAGGCGATCACGCGCACGCGGATGCAGCGGATCGACACCGTGTTCAGCACGCTGCCGCGCATGGTGCGCGACCTGGCGGCGGAGCTCGGCAAGCTCGTGTCGATCGAGATCGAGGGCGGCGACGTGGAGCTGGATCGCGAGATGATCGAGATGATCCGCGATCCGCTGACCCACATCATCCGCAATTCGATCGATCACGGGATCGAGCCGGCGGCGGAGCGGCGCGCGGCGGACAAGCCCGCGAGCGGACGGCTGCGCGTGGCGGCGCGGCAGGCGGGCAACCAGATACTGATCGAGGTGAGCGACGACGGGCGCGGGATCGATGGCGACAGGGTGGCGGCGAAAGCGGTGGCCGCCGGGCTGATCTCGCCCGAGAAGGCCGGGCGGCTTTCCTGGGCGCAGAAGGTGGAGCTGATCTTCGCCGCCGGGCTTTCGACCGCCGAGGCGGTGACCACCATTTCCGGGCGCGGCGTGGGCATGGACGTGGTGCGCGCCAATGTCGAGCGGATCGGCGGGCTCGTCGATGTGGAGAGCCGCCCGCGCATCGGCCTGCGCGTGGCGATGCGCGTGCCGCTGACCCTGACCATCATCCCCGCGCTGACGGTGACGGCGGGGCCGCACCGCTTTGCCATCCCCCGCGCGCCGATCGACGAGATCGTCCGCGCGGGGGGCGCGCAGGTGCGGATCGACCGGCTGGGCGGTGCGGAGGTGGCGACGATCCGCGGGCGGCGCATCCCGGTGGTGCGGCTGGGCGCGCTGCTGGGCGATGCGACGCCGGCGGAGGGTGCTGCGATCCTGGTGGTGCTGCGGCCGGCGGGCGGCGCGCTGTTCGCCCTGGCGCTGGATGCGGTGCACGACCATGAGGAACTGGTCATCAAGCCGGCGGCGCCGATCGTGATGGCCGCGGGCATCTATGCCGGCACGACCCTGCCGGACAGCGGCCAGCCGATGCTGCTGCTCGATCCCTCCGGCATCGCCGAGGCCGCCGCCGTGCCCGCGATCGAGGCCGAGCCCGAGATCGCCGGGCCGGCGGCCGAGCCGACCCTGCCAACCTTGCTGTTCACCGACCTCGACGGCATCGACCGGGCGGTACGGCTCGGCATCGTCGAGCGGATCGAGGACGTGCCGGCCGATGCCATCCGCTTTTCCGCCGGGCAGATGCGCGTGGTGCGGGACGATCGCATCCTGCCGCTGATCGCGTGCGTGCCGACGTTCGAGCCGGCGCGCACGACGATCCTGCGGCTGACCGACGGCACCATCCAGCTGGGCTATGCGATCGGGCAGGTGCGCGACATCCGCGACCTGCCCGCGACGATCGCGCCGGCGCCCGAGCCCGGCGCGGTGGCCGGGGTGATGCTGGTGGAGGGGCAGCCGGTGGAGCTGCTCGATCCCTACTGGCTGTTCGGCACGGCGGCGCAGGCCAGCGTGGCGGCGCCCGGCGAGGGCCGCCCGATCGCGCTGCTCGGCGATGCGGCCGATCCGTGGACGCGCGACATATTGCGGCCGCTGGTGGAAAGCTGCGGCTACCGCATCGTCTTCGCCGGGGCGGGGGAGCAAGCCGACATCGCCATCGATGCCGGCACCGGACCCACCCGCGTGCAGGCCGGCGGCGCCCCCGTCATCCGCCTGCGCGCCGAGCCGGAAGCCGACGAGGAAGGGGCGGACAGCCTCTACCGCTACGATCGCATCGGGCTGGTGGCGGCGTTGCGATCGCGCGCCGGTGGAGGGTGGGGCTGATGGCCGCCTTGTATCTGGTCGCGGCAATCGCCGGGCAGCGCGTCGCCCTGCCGGCGGGATCGGTGAAGTCGGTGGTGGAGATCGACGCGATCACGCCGGTGCCGCGCGTCGCGCCCCACGTCGCCGGGCTGGCGGCGCTGCGCAGCCGGGTGCTGACGCTGATTGATTGCGTGCGCAGTCTCGAACTGGACGCACCGGACGGCCCCGCAGCGCGCAGCGCGGTGATCGTGGCGGTGGAGTCGCATCAATATGGGCTGCTGGTGGACGAGGTGATCGATGTCGTGCCGATCGAAGGCGCGCCGCGTGCCATGCCGTCCGCCTTCGGGCCGGGCTGGGCGCGGGCCGTATCGGGCGTGATCGAACATGGCGACGATCTGCTGCTGGTGCTCGATCCGGCGGCGCTGATCGACGGCCCGGCGGCGCGCGCCGCCTGACACCGGCCTTGCGCCTTTGGTCGTAGCGGCTGCCCGTGCGTGCGCCGTTAACTCACCGCTTACCCCTGCCGGCTACACCGTCTGGCGGACCCCGAGAAAGGCGCAATGCCGGTTCGGGGGCGTTCAAAGGACGCAGAACAATGAAGACGTGTCTTGTCGTCGATGATTCCAAGGTGATCCGGAAGGTTGCCCGGCACATATTGGAAACGCTCCACTTCACCGTGGCGGAAGCCGGGGACGGTCGCGAGGCGCTCACCCATTGTCAGGCGACCCCGCCGGACGTGGTGCTGCTCGACTGGAACATGCCGGTGATGAGCGGGATGGAGTTCCTCCGCGCGCTGGGCCAGACGAAATTGCCGAACCGCCCCAAGGTGGTGTTCTGCACCACGGAGAACGGCCCGGCGCATATCCGCGCGGCGATCGATGCCGGGGCGGACGAATATGTGATGAAGCCGTTCGACCGCGAGACGCTGCACAGCAAGCTGGCGATCGTCGGCATGGCCTGACGCCCCTACGTTTCCGCCGCGCGATTGCTGGAGCTGCCTGTGCCGGGTGAGGCGCCGATACGGCTGATGATCGTGGACGATTCGCTCGTCGCCCGCACGGTGATGACGCGGATCATCGCCGATCGCCCGGAATTCGCGATCGTCGGAACCGCATCGCACGCCGCGCAGGCGCTGGATCTGCTGGGCCGCGTTACGGTGGACATCATCCTGCTGGATGTCGCGATGCCGGGCATGGACGGCCTGTCGGCCCTGCCCGATCTGCTTGCGCGCGGAGCGGGCGCGCGCGTGCTGATGGTATCGAGCAGCACCGCCGACGGGGCGGAGGCGACGGTGCGCGCCTTGACGCAGGGCGCGGCCGATACGCTGCTGAAGCCGACCGTGGCGGACTTCGCCGGCCAATTCGCCGATACCTTGATCCGCCGCCTGCTCCAGATCGGCCCCGCGCGGCGCTGCGGCGCGGCCGCTACCGTGTCGAGCGGGATCGCCGCGCCCGCCGGCGAGCGAGCGGCCGCCGCCCTGCTGGAATG
>CAXTTS010000079.1:3193-12897 GCA_964247265.1 uncultured Sphingomonadaceae bacterium | reverse complement strand
GTTCAGGCCCATGCCGAGACCTATATCGGTCTGGTCGAGCCGGGCGTCGGCCTGATCCCCGGCTGGGGTGGCAATGGCGAGATGCTCGATCGCTGGACCAGATCGGGGCTGCTGCCGAAGGGGCCGATGCCCGCCGTCGCCAAGGTGTTCGAGATCGTCAGCACCGCCACCGTGAGCAAATCGGCGGCGCAGGCGAAGGAACTCGGCTTCCTGCGCAAGGCGGACGGGATCACGATGAACCGCGATCGCCTGCTGGCGGACGCGAAGGCGAAGGCGCTGAGCCTGGTCGACGGCTACCAGCCGCCCAAGGCGCCCGAGTTCCGCCTGCCGGGGCCGAGCGGGCGCGTGGGCCTGTCGATGGCGGCGCACGGCTTCCACAAGCGCGGCCTCGCGACCGACTATGACATGGTGGTGTCCGACACGCTGGCCGAAGTGCTGACCGGCGGCGAGGCGGACCTGATCGATACGGTGAGCGAAGGCGACCTCATCACGCTGGAGCGCAAGGGCTTCATGGCGCGGGTGCGCGATCCGCGCACGATCGCCCGGGTCGAGCAGATGCTCGAAACCGGCAAGCCGCTGCGCAATTAGGAGAAGATCGATGCAAGTCTATGACGCCCCGCTCGCCGACATGCGCTTCGTGCTGCACGATCTGCACGCCGACGACGGCTTCGGCGGGATTGCGAAATTCGCCGAGTTCACCCCCGATCTGCTCGATGCGGTGCTGGAGGAGGCGGGCAAGCTCGCCACCAACACGCTGCTACCGATCAACGCGAGCGGCGACGCGGAAGGCTGCCGGATCGAGAATGGCGTGGTGCGGACGCCCGAGGGCTTTCGCGAGGCCTATACCGTGTTTCGCGAAGGCGGCTGGTGTGCGCTTGCCTCCGATCCCGAATGGGGTGGGCAGGGGCTGCCGGAGGCGGTGAACAAGGTGGTGGAGGAGATGATCTGTTCCGCCAACCTCTCCTTCGGCCTCTATCCGGGGCTGACCCACGGCGCGACGACCGCGATCGAGGGTCATGCCAGCGCCGATCTGAAGCAGGCCTATCTGCCGAAGCTGGTGGAGGGCAGCTGGTCCGGCACGATGTGCCTGACGGAGGCGCATTGCGGCACCGATCTGGGCCTGCTGCGCACCCGCGCGGTGCGGCAGGCGGATGGCAGCTTCCGGCTGACCGGCGGCAAGATCTTCATCTCGGCGGGCGATCACGACCTGACCGAGAACGTGATCCACCTCGTGCTGGCGCGCACGCCCGATGCGCCGGCCGGGGTGCGCGGGATCAGCCTGTTCCTTGTGCCCAAGTTCCTGCCGGGCGAGGGCGGGGCGCTGGGCGCGCGCAACGGCGTGTCCGTCGCGAACATCGAGCACAAGATGGGGCTGAAGGCATCCGCCACCTGCCAGATCAACTTCGACGACGCGACCGGCTGGCTCGTCGGCCAGCCGAACAAGGGCGTCGCCGCGATGTTCACGATGATGAACACGGAGCGGGTCTCGGTCGGCGTGCAGGGCCTCGGCGTGGCGGAGGCGGCGTATCAGAGCGCCGTCGCCTATGCGAAGGACCGGCTGCAGGGGCGGGCGCTGGGCGGCGCGAAGCATCCGGACAAGCCGGCCGACCCGATCATCGTCCACCCCGACGTGCGGCGGATGCTGATGACGATGCGCGCCTATACGGAAGGGTGCCGCGCGCTGGGCGGCTGGATCGCCCGCGCGCTGGACGCCGAGGCGCATGGCGACGATCCCGAGACGCGGGCGCGCGCGGCGGATTTCGTCGCGCTGATGACGCCGGTGGCCAAGGCGCTGTTCACCGATCTGGGCCATGAGACGGCGAACATGGCGGTGCAGGTCTATGGCGGGCATGGCTACATTCGCGAGCATGGCGTGGAGCAATATGCCCGCGACGTGCGGATCACCCAGATCTACGAGGGCACCAACGGCGTGCAGGCGCTCGATCTGGTCGGCCGCAAGCTGCCGGCGCATATGGGTCGTTATCTGCGCGCCTTCTTCCACCCCGCGGCCAACCTGCTCGACGATCTGGCGGGCGACGAGCGGCTGAAGCGGATGGTGGAGGCGCAGAAGCAGGCGTTCGGCGCGTTGCAGCTGGCGACCGGCATCATCGCGCAGAAAGGCCTCAAGGATCCGGAGGAAGCGGGCGCTGCGGCGACCGATTATCTGCGCCTGCTCGGGCTGGTGGCGATGGGCCATTGCTTTCTGAAATCCGCCCGTATCGCGCAGGATGCTGCCGACTCTGCCGAGGGCGCGAGCGAGTTCATGCGGGCCAAGCTGATTACCGCGCGCTTCTTCTTCGATCGCATCCTGCCGCAGGCGAGCGCGGCGTTCATGGCGATCAAGGCGGGCAAATCCTCGATGATGGCGCTGGACGAGGCCAGCTTCTGAACGAGACGCGACGGCTTCGTTTAGGCGGGGGAGTGGGCTAAGGAGCTTGCATGGATTTCGACAAGCTCCTCGTCCGCTTCTTCGGCACCGAAGATATTGACGGCCTTTCGTCCGACGCGCTGGTGGCGGGCATGAACCGGCTACAACTGCAATTCGGGCTGGAACAGGATGGCGAGCGCCGCTTCGGCTATTGGTGCCTGCTCCACATGCTCGGCGTCGCGCCGGATCTGGAGAGCGCGTTCGACGATGAGGAGGATCGCGAGGCCGCGCGCGATTTCGTCGAGGCCGTCGAAGCCGAGATGGACGAGGAAGACTGAGCGGTTCGCGCCCGGCGTTGCGCGCCATGATTGACGGGGCGGAGGCCGTGCCGATCTTCTACAGCTTCCGCCGCTGCCCCTTCGCGATGCGCGCGCGGCTTGCTCTGCTCGCGGGCCGGCGTGTGTGCGAGATTCGCGAGGTGAAGCTTTCGGCCAAGCCCGCCGCGCTGATCGCCGCGTCACCCAAGGCGACCGTGCTGGTGCTGGTGCTGGCCGAGGGGCGGGTGCTGGACCAGAGCCTCGACATCATGCGCTGGGCGCTCACCGGCACCGATCCCGACCGCTGGCTGGACGGCGATGACGGCGCGCTGATCGCCACATGCGATGGCCCGTTCAAGCATCATCTCGATCGGTACAAATATCCCGAGCGGCACGATGCCGATCCGTTGCGGGCCCGCGACGCGGCGCTGGAGATGTTGGACGCGATCGAGGCGCGGCTTGCCGGCGGATCGTGGCTGCACGGCGCGGAGCCGAAGCTGACGGACGCCGCGATCATGCCGTTCGTCCGCCAGTTCGCCGGCGTCGATCGCGCCTGGTTCGATGGCCTGCCCCTGCCGCGGCTGCGCGCCTGGCTGAATGCGTTCACCGCGCTGCCGCTATTCACGCGCATCATGATCCGCCACGATCCGTGGCGTGCCGGAGACCGGCCGATCCGGTTCGGACAGGCGTGACCGGCCTCGCCCGAGCAGCGTCCTGAACACCGCCCGCCATCCGGTGCCGATCACGCTCGCGTCGTAACGAAGCTGAGGGGTCTGGAGTGGCATGAGTCGCACACCCCTGCAGGGCGTGTTTGACGTGGCTCATGGGCGACGGCCGCGACGAGCGGAGCGCTAATGAGCGGCGAAGAGATCGACCAGACCCTGCGGCGCCTGTTCGTCGAACAAGAGCGTCAGGTTGCGAGCCGCCTCGGCCGCTGCGGCTGCGCTTCGCGGGAACAGATGCTGCTCATAAATGCGCAAAGCCGCCTCGATGTCGTCGCGCTTCGCTGCGATCGCCTGTCCGAGTTCGGCACCGTCGAACATGACGAGATTGGCTCCTTCGCCAGCGAACGGCGACATGAGATGGGCCGCGTCGCCAAGCAGGGTGACACCGCGCGTCCGCTCCCAGCGATGCCCGGTCGGCAGCGCATGGATCGGACGCAGGATGGGGGAGGTTTCGCTATCTGTGATGAGCGCGGTCAGGCTCGGCGCCTACTCTGCAAATTCGGCAAGCACGCGGCCGCGCATGTCACCGTCTCCGGCGAGGTCGGCAAGCCAGCTTTCCGGCTTCCTCAACGCGACATAGGCGTGAAGAACACCGTTAGCCTCACGGTGGGCGAGAATGCCCTTGCCGGGTGCCGATGCGAACAGCGCGTCCGCGCCGACCGCTGCCGCGGCGGCCCGACGCTGCGTGTCGGCATCGTACAGATACGTCTCGATGAACGCCATGCCGTGTAGCTTGGGGCCGCAGCCGAAAGCAGCGGGCGCACCTTTGACCATGCGCCATCGGCGCCCACGAGAAGGTCCGCCTTGGCGCGTGTGCCGTCCGTGAAGTTCAGCAGATGGCGTCCGTCGTCTAGCGGTTAAGCGGCCGAAAGGCGCTTCGCCCAGCGGATCGTCTCCGGAGGCAGGGAGTCGAGCAGGATGCGCCGCAAGTTGCCGCGCTGCACTTCGTGGCGCGTGCCCGTGCCGTCGTCAGCCTCGTCGAGCAGGACAGTGCCTGCCTTGTCGAGCACCCGCGATGCCTGGCCGCCGACATGGAAGATCTCGCGGAACTCGTTGAACAGACCCGCCGCCTTCAGCGCGAGCTGACCGTTATAGTCGTGGATGTCGAGCTGGCCGCCTTGCGACCGCGACTGCGCCGATGCTTCGCCCTCATAGATAGTCGCGGCGATCCCGTGGACGTGCAGGACGCGCGCGAGCGTGAGCCCGCCCAGGCCCGCACCGATAATCGCGATCGCCGGCTCATGTGCGCGTTCGATCATTCAGTCCTTCCGCCTCATCCAGTCGGGCATAGAGCCGAAGCTGAACGCGAACGTCGGTGTCAGTGACGGTCGCTTCTTCGACCGATCAGGATCGCGCCGGGCCGAGATCGAAGCGGTCTGCGATCGCGTGGGCGAGGTCAGCAAACGCGCTCTGGCCATATTCATCATTGCTCGGCTTGATCGACATGCTGCGGCTGCCCACGAAAAGGCTGCTCGCCGCCGCACAGGCAGCGGCCCAGGCACTCACGTCTCCCATCATGGGAGGGTCGACGTATTGTCAACAACCTAGACGATTATGGTCGGGGAGACAGGATTCGAACCTGCGACCCTCTGGTCCCAAACCAGATGCGCTACCAGCCTGCGCCACTCCCCGACTGTGCCTGTGCCTGTAGGTTCGGGGCCTTAGCAACGCAAGCGCTGTTGGTGCGCGATCGGCTGGCGGAGGAGGGGCGCGTCGCGTAAGCGGGCGCGGCGATGCGCTTGCCGGCATAGTCCGCGCTCAGGCTCTCGATGAGGATGGGAATAACAGCGTGACCCGACCAGCTGATCGCGCGCATCAGGGCGATGGCCCGCCACAGCGCCACGCCGCGCCGGCCGGCCGTCGCGGGAGGGATCTGACGAAGGGGCCGATCACCCGCACCTTGCTGTTATTCTCGCTGCCGGTTCTGGGCGGCAATGCCCTCCAGTCGCTGAACGGCAGCGTCAACCAATTCTGGGTGAGCCACTCGCTCGGCGTCACCGCGATCACCGCGATCGGCAATGCCAACGTCATCATGATGCTGATGATCGGCACGATCTTCGGCGTCAGCATGGCGGCCAACATCCTGATCGGGCAAAGCGTCGGTGCACGCGACCTGGCGCGGGTGAAGCAGGTGATGGGAACGTCGATCACCTTCTTCGCGGCGCTGGCGACCGCGGTGGCGGCAATCGGGTATCCGCTGTCGCCCCACATCCTGGCGCTGATGGGAACGCCGGCGGAGTCTCTGGCCGAAGCGGAGACGTATCTGAAGCTCGTCTTCCTCACGATGCCGTTCCTCTACTTCTTCGCCTTTCTCCAGATGGCGCAGCGTGGCGTCGGCGACAGCCGCACGCCTTTCTATTTCATGCTGCTCGCGGTGGTGCTGGATATGGTGCTGAACCCGATCCTCATCCGCGGGCTGGGGCCGCTGCCGCCGCTCGGGATCGCGGGGTCGGCGATCTCCACCCTGATCGGGCAGGGGACGAGCCTGCTGTGCCTGGTCGTGCTGCTATACCGGCGCGGCAGCCCGCTGATGCTGCTGCCGTCGGAATTGGGCCTGCTACGGCCCGACCCGGCGATCATCCGCACCCTTGTGCTGCGCGGGCTGCCGATGGGTCTGCAGATGTTCGTGATGTCCGGCGCCGCGATCGTGATGATCGGCTACGTCAACAGCTACGGCGCGGTGACGGCTGCGGCCTATACCGCCGCGTCGCAGGTGTGGACCTATGTGCAGATGCCGGCGATGGCGCTGGGCGCCGCGATCTCGTCGATGGCCGCGCAAAATATTGGCGCGGGTCGGTGGGATCGGGTCGATCGCATCGCCCGCTCCGGCCTGATCTCCGGCCTCGTCATCACCGGGCTGGTGGCGGCGCTGATCTATGCGCTGGGCGATCTGACGCTGCACATCTTCCTGCCGCCGGGATCGGTGGCGCTGCCCGTGGCGCGGCATATCAACGATCGGGTGCTGTGGGGCTTCGTGCTGCTCAGCGTGATGTTCTCGCTATCGGGCATCGTCCGCGCGACGGGGGCGGTGTGGCCGCCGCTCGTGATCCTGGTAATCGCCATGTTCGCGATCCGCATCCCGTTTGCCGAGTTCCTCACGCCGCATTACGGCGCTGACGCGATCTGGTGGAGCTTCCCGCTGGGCACCGTGACGGCAAGTGTGCTGACGATCGCTTATTACCGCTTCGGCAATTGGCGTTCGGTGCGGATGCTGGCACCGGAGCCGGCGCACGGCCAGGCCGTGGACGCCGGCATGGCGCCGCCCGCTATGGCCGCGCCGCCTGCTCCCGAAGAGGCGCACGATGTGGCGGAGGCGCGTGGTGGCACCGCACCGCCCGCGCGGGAGCCCGCCTGAGCGTCACGCTTCGTCCGGCCCCGCCGCGACGCGCAGCGCGAACCCGGTAGCCCCCGCCTGCAATTCGACCAGTTCGTCGCCCAGCACGGAGAAGCGCGCGCCGACCTCGTCTATCTCGCTCGCCACCTTGTGGGTCTCCGCATGGATGACGCCGATGTTCGCCGCCATCAGCGCCGCCGCCATGGCCGTTTCGTCGATCGCCGCCGTGATCGACGTCACCGTCTGGCTCTGCTCCTCCATCGCCTCGCGGACGCGGTTCGCCCGGTCGTGTACCGTCGCCACGGTCGATCGGATCGAGGAACTGATCCGCACGGTGGATTGCGTGGCGGCCTGGATGGTGGCGATCTTGGCGGCGATCTCGTCCGTGGCGCCGGCGGTGCGGTGGGCGAGGCTCTTCACCTCCTGCGCCACCACGCCGAAGCCACGGCCGAGATCGCCGGCCCGCGCCGCCTCGATCGCCGCGTTGAGCGAAAGCAGCCGCGTCTGCGAGGCGACCTGGCGGATGATGTCTAGGATCGATCCGATCGCGGACGCCTGATCCGATAGCGCCTCGGATATTTCCACCGCCTGATCCGCCTCCAGGCTCGCCTGCCGGGTGATCTCGCCCGCGCCCGCCACCTCCTCACGGGCCGCCTGGATCGCCCGGATCAGGCCGGCACTCGTCGAGGCGGCCTCGCGCATCGCCGAGGCGGACTGTTCGGCCGCAGCGGCCACCTCCGCCGCCTTGCCCAGCATCCCGCGCGCCGAGGCGGATGTCTGCCCGGCCTGCTGGCGCAGACGCTCGGCATCCTCGCAGGCGCGCTCCACCGTCACGCCGATGCTCTCCTGATAGGCGTTGGCGAGGCGAGCGCGGTTCACCCGGGCGCTATGCTCGCGATAGTCGGTATAGAGCGCGACGGTGATCTCGCCTTCCAGCGCCGAGAGCCGCAGCAGCGTATCGACCAGCACGGCCAGCCGCGGGCTCGCCCGATCCACCCGCCGCATCAGGATGTCGAGTGCGGCGCGATCGCTGGCGTTGATCATCGACAGCAGCGCCAGCGGCGATACGTTGGCGGCATAAGCGGAGGCGACCGAGCGTTCGATCGAGTCGATCCAGGCACGCCCGGCGGGATCGAGAAAGCGGTCGCGCAGGAAGGTGACACCCAGTTCGATCATCCGGGCCGTCTCGTGCGGCGCCCAGGTGCGCTGATCGGAAAAGCAGCGCCGCCAATGCTCCCAATAAGCCTGCGAGACCGAGGCGATCTCCGGCTCCAGCACCGCCCAGGCTTCGGCCGCCGCGATCGGCAGCGCGCCATCCTCGTCGAACACACGCAGGCGCGTCGCGATGTCGATGCGGGATGCCGGCTCGCCCGGCACCGGCACCGCCATGTCGCTCATGGGTGCGTAAAGAGGCTCGTGCTTCATGCGCTGTCCAACCGGTCGGCCTTTCGCCGGCATAGCTGCCGAGCGTTAATAGGCGCTTAGCTTTCCGGCGAACGGATCGGGCAACGGATGTTGCATTGATCTAGTCGGCAGGGACCGACGATCATCGCCATTACACAGAACGACCAAGACGTCGCGCGGCGCGACAAAGCTGTCATGGTGTGGCTGGCCGGTCAGTCGGCCAGCCGGTAAGACAAGAGTGCGACCCGAAGGGTCTGGGGCGACCCAGATTCTGATCCTGGCCTGATCGGCTCTGCCGGTCAGGCCATTTTTTCTTGGAAGATCTCTATCTTTTCGGGTGAAATCAGCGTGATGCCATCCGCGCGGCCTGCGGTGTGATCGTCATCGTGCCGTCCTCGATGACGATCCGGCCCAGCCTGGCGATTTCCGTCTGGCCGAGCAGGGTGTAAGCAAGCCCCTCCTGCCCGATCGCGGCCGACATGCCGCCATATTGCTGCCCCGCCACCTCGAAGGAACGGACGTGCGCGATGTTCAGCAGCGTGTATCCGCCGATTCCGACCATGCGCTCCGAACTGACGATGGCGTTTGCCGCGCCGGTGGCCCACGCGTCCCGCGCCGAGAGGATCGTGCTCGCCGCGCCCGTATCGATGATCGCGCGGATTTCCACGCCATTGACCCGCACGTTGGCGATGAAGTGGCCGGTCTCCGCATCGCGCCGGATGCGAACTGTGTGAGGTCTGGGCGCCTCGCCAGTCGCTTCGTAGGAGGCGGGATCGATCTCCAGCCGCGGCGGGGCAGGGGCGAACGGCGCTGGCTCGGGCTCCGGCTCCGTCTCAGGCGGCGCCGCCACGTCGCGCTCCGCCGCCTTGGGATAGGCGATGGCGATCACCGGCGCGATCCGCGTCACCATCTGCGTGCGGATCGTGCGGCCCCGCTCATCCTCGTCGGTCGTCTCCGTGGTGGTGACGGTCGCGGCGCCGCCCGCCGCCGCCTGGCCACGGCACGGCTCGTCATGGATCGTCTGGTGTCCGCCCGGCTGGTAGAGGACCGTGCGGATCACGCCTTGCGGCACTTCCTGTGCCTGCCCGTCGACGATCACGCGCACTTGCGCCGCTGCCGGGTTGGCCAATGTGGCGGCGACCATCGCTGCCGCCAGTGAAATCATCCTGTTCGCCATCATGATGCCGGGATAGCGCGCGCGGCCTAATCGCCGCCTAAGCGCCATCCTAAACGCGGCGTTAAGCATGATCGGACGGCCGGGCCGACGTGCGGAGAGGCTTCCCTTGTCGGGCGGGCGACGATAAGGCACCGCTCTCCGCGCTTGCGGGGCCATGCTGGGGCGTCGCCAAGTGGTAAGGCAGCGGCTTTTGGTGCCGCCATTCGCAGGTTCGAATCCTGCCGCCCCAGCCAAGCAGTCCGGTTCAATTCGTCTCGCTGCAGAGTGCAACGCAGTGAAGCGTATGGGTGGCGGATGCCGCTGTTCGGCACGGTCCACTTGCGCGCATCCGCCTCTCGATCGGCGGTCTTCGAAACAGACCCTCGTTCATTTTCGTCCG
>CAXTTS010000079.1:0-3183 GCA_964247265.1 uncultured Sphingomonadaceae bacterium | reverse complement strand
ATAGCTGGCGACGTTCTCGCGCTTGCGTTGGATGATGGCGTAACATCATCGACATGATCGGCCACCCGGAACGAGATCGGCGGCCGCCGCATAAACCGGAGATGAACGGAGCGGTTCATGAGGCGTTGAGGCGATCCTTGTTACCGCTGTCACGGAACAGCCAGTTCCACGTTGTCGCCATTCTGCGTCTCATATGCGGAGCGTGCATGTGCTGGCGGCGGTTCGGAGTGGCGATGGAAAGGCGTTGGATGAAGGCGACGCAATTCGGCCGCAACACGGACGGCCGTGCATGGTGAGCGTGTCGACCGGGCTCACCTGGGCGATCGCCGGCCTTGCCACCGCCGGTGTGGTCGGCCGGCCGATGCGCTGGCCCGAATGGATCTGGGCAGTCGCGGGGGCGGT
Organism: uncultured Sphingomonadaceae bacterium; assembly: GCA_964247265.1. Taxonomy (GTDB): domain Bacteria; phylum Pseudomonadota; class Alphaproteobacteria; order Sphingomonadales; family Sphingomonadaceae; genus Alterirhizorhabdus. The sequence continues at coordinate 2,781 of CAXTTS010000079.1, read as the reverse complement.
GCTGCTAATCGGCGCCGGGCTGATGCCGCTGGCGGCGGCGGGCGGCGCGATCGCCAAGGGCCTCGACGTCTATCTGTTCCTTACCGGCATGATGCTGCTCAGCGAGACGGCGCGCGTTCATGGCGTGTTCGACTGGATCGCGGCGAGCGCGGTCAATCTGGCCGGCGGCTCGCGCCCGCGCCTGTTCGCGCTGGTCTTTGCGACGGGCGTGGTCGTCACCACCTTCATGTCCAACGACGCGACCGCGGTGGTGCTGACCCCCGCCGTCTTCGCCGCCGCGCGCAAGGCCAAGGCCGAGCCGCTGCCGCTGTTGTTCGCCTGCGCGCTGATCGCCAATGCGGCGAGCTTCGTCCTGCCGATCTCCAACCCGGCAAACCTCGTCCTGTACGGCGGCAGGATGCCGCCGCTCGGCCTGTGGCTGGGCTCGTTCGCGCTGCCGTCGCTGGCGTCGATCGTCGTCACCTATGCGGTGCTGCGGTGGATCGAGCGGGCGCGGATCGCGGGAGACTGCGAATGTGATGTCGCGCGTGACCTGCTCTCGACCGGCGGCAAGGTTGCCTTCGCCTGTATCCTGGGGACGGCGGTGCTGCTCGTCACGATGTCTGCGCTCGACCGGCAACTCGGGCTGCCGACCGCGCTGGCGGGGATCGCGACGGCGATCGGCGTGTCGGCGCTGGCGCGGACCTCGCCGGTCGATCTCGCGCGCAACGTTTCATGGGGGGTGCTGCCGCTGGTCGCCGGGCTTTTCGTGCTGGTCGAGGCGCTCGATCGTACCGGCGTGATCCGGATGGTGGCCGATGCGATCCGGGTCGCCGCGTCTCACCCGGTCCAGGCGGCTGCGGCGTCGGGCACGATCCTGGCCTTCGTCTCCAATCTCATGAACAACCTGCCCGCAGGCCTCATCGCGAGCATGGCGATCGCCCAAGCGCAACCGTCGCGCCTCGTCACCGATGCCTTGCTGATGGGCGTCGATCTCGGCCCGAACCTGTCGATCACCGGATCGCTCGCCACGATCCTGTGGTTGCAGGCGATCCGCCGCGAGGGCGAGGATGTCGGCTTCATGGCTTTCCTCAAGGTGGGTGCGGTGGCGATGCCGCTCGCGCTGATCGCCGCGCTTGGTGCGCGACTTCTCATCGGCTGAACAGGGCGGTATCTTTACCGCTAGCTAAGCCTGTTGCTTCATCGTCGCCGGCAGGAACCGCAGCCCGCAGGCGTGGTTGAGCAGATCGCGCTTAATCGGGCCAGGCGGCAAAGGGGCAGTTCGACTTCATGAGCATCGACGACGCGGAGGCCAACCTCGCGGACGCAGAACGCATCGCCGCAGAGGTCGTCGGCCTTGATCGCGGGACCGATCCCTTCGTCGCCGCAGTACGCGCCACGCGCATGCCGTTGATTATCACGAACCCGCGGCTGGACGACAATCCGGTGGTGTTCGCCAACGACAGCTTCTGCAAGCTGACCGGCTATGGCCGCGACGAGATACTCGGCCGCAACTGCCGCTTCCTGCAAGGCTCGCAGACGGATCCCGGGGCGGTCAGGCGCATCCATGATGCCGTGGCCGCGATATCGCCGATCGAGATCGACATCCGCAATCATCGCAAGGACGGAACGCCCTTCTGGAACCGGCTCCTGCTGGCCCCGGTGTTCGATGCCGAGGCGTGCTGGCCTATTTCTTCGCCAGCCAGCTCGACGTGACGATCGAGCGCGAGCGGTTGCAGGGGCTGGAAAGCTCCAACGCCGCGTTGATGGCGGAGATCACCGGGCGGTTGCAGGCCCAGCGCGAGAAGGAACTCGAACTCGATTTCGCGCTGAAGGCGGGGCGTTTCGGCACCTGGAGCATCGATCTGGCCACGCGCCGGCTCACTGCGTCGTCCGCCTGCAAGGCCTTGTTCGGGCGGTCGTCGGGCGACGTGTTCACCTTCGAGGATCGCCTTGCCGCAATCCATCCCGACGATCGCGCGGCAAACGCCGCCGCGATCGAGGAGAGTACGCTCCGGGGGCGGGACTATGACGTCACCTCCCGCGTCCTGCTCCCGTCGGGCGAAGTTCGCTGGCTCACATCGCGTGGGCAGCCGTTCCTCGATCCAGACGGCAAGCCGATCCGGCTCGCCGGCGTATCCTCCGACATCACCGAACAGCGGCGTTCGAACCGCATGCGGGCAGCGCTCGTTGAACTGAGCGATGTTGTCCGGGATGTCGAGGATCCGGCAGACATTTCCTTCGAGGCGGCACGGATCATCGGCGAGGCGCTGGGGGTCAGCCGGGTGGGCTATGGCCTGATCGATCCCGTCGCGGAGACGATCACGATCGAGCGCGATTGGAATGCCGAGGGGATCCGGTCACTCGCCGGCGTGCTGCATTTCCGCGATTATGGTTCGTACATCGAGAATCTCAGGCGCGGCGAGGACGTCATCATCCCGGATGCGCGGCTTGACGAGCGAACCGCAGCGGGGGCGGGCGCGCTGAAGGCGATCAGCGCGGAAGCGGTCGTCAACATGCCGCTGACCGAGCAAGGCGGGCTGGTCGCATTATTGTACCTCAACCACGCGACAGCTCGCGCGTGGCCGGACGACGAGATCGCCTTCGTCCGCGACGTCGCCGAACGCACGCGAATCGCCACGGAGCGCCGCCGCGCCGAGATCGAGCTTCGCGAACTCGCGGCCTCGCTCGAACAGCAGGTGGCGGATCGGACGCGAGACCTGCTCGCGACCGAGGAGGCGCTGCGACAGTCGCAGAAGATGGAGGCGGTCGGGCAGCTCACCGGCGGCCTCGCGCACGACT
>CAXTTS010000078.1:0-13032 GCA_964247265.1 uncultured Sphingomonadaceae bacterium | reverse complement strand
CGCCCGCGCCGGGCAGGCGCTTGGCCTCCCCAGCGATTCGCGCACCCGCTTCGAACGCGGCGTCGATCCCGCCTTCCTCCACCACGGCCTCGCCATCGCGACGCGCATGGTGCTCGATCTCGCGGGCGGCGAAGCGTCGGAGATCGTCGCGGCCGGCACCCCGCCGGTGATCGAACGCACGATCGCGCTCGATCCCGCGCTCTCCGTCCGGCTGGGCGGGCTGGAGGTCGCGCGCGAACGGCAGGCCGACATTCTGCGCCGGCTGGGCTTCGCCGTCACCGACAGTATCGATGGCCACAGCCTGTGCGCCACCACGCCCAGCTGGCGCCGTGATGTGGAAGGCCCGGCCGATCTGGTCGAGGAGGTGATCCGCATCGAAGGCATCGACGCGATCCCATCGACACCCCTGCCCCGCGTGGAGGGCGTCGCCGCCCCCACCGTCACCCCGGCGCAGGCGATCGAGCGCCGCGCCCGCCGCGCCGCCGCTGCGCGCGGCCTGAACGAAGCGGTAACGTGGAGCTTCGTCTCCGAGGCGGAGGCGGCACCCTTCGGCGGCGGCGACTGGACGCTCGCCAATCCGATCAGCGAGGAGCTGAAGGTGATGCGGCCCTCGCTGCTACCCGGGCTGATCGCCGCCGCCAGGCGCAATGCCGATCGCGGCGCCGGCGAGATCCGCCTGTTCGAGATCGGCCGCCGCTACGGTGCCGAAGCCGAGCGCCCGACGCTCGGTTTCGTCCTCGCCGGCCACCGTACCCCGCGCGACTGGCGTGGCGGCAAGGCGCAGGGCTTCACCGCGCACGATGCCAAGGCGGAGGCGCTGGCGATCCTGGCGGCGGCCGGCGCCCCCGCCGATCGGTTGCAGGTGATGGCGGCGGTCTCCGGCGTCTACCATCCCGGCCGCTCCGCCACGCTGCGGCTCGGCCCCAAGACGGCGCTGGCCGAGTTTGGCGAGCTGCACCCCGCCACGCTGAAGGCGTTCGATCTCGACGGCCCGGTGATGGCCGGCGAGCTGTTCCTCGATGCGATCCCCGCGAAGCGCGCCGCCGGCCGTATGCGCCCGGCCTTTGCGCCGCCCGCGCTCCAGCCCGTCACCCGCGACTTCGCCTTCCTGCTGGCCGCCGACACTCCCGCCGACGATCTCGTCCGCGTCGTTAGGGGGGCGGACAAGGCCGCGATCGTCGATGCCCGCCTGTTCGACCTGTTCGTCGGCGCGGGCGTGGCCGATGGCGAGAAGTCGCTCGCCGTCGAGGTGACGCTGCAACCGGGCGACAAGAGCTTCACCGAAGCCGATCTGGCGGCGATCTCGGCCAGGATCGTCAAGGCGGCGGAGAAGGTGGGCGCACGGCTGCGCGGCTGATCCCCGTCGCCGCGCAACCCCCGGCGGCCGGCTACTGGTTGTTCGTGGCCGCGTCGCAGCTCTGGTTGCATTCATCGAGCGCGTCCCGCTGCGGGCAGCTGCCGTCCGGCAGGCAATAAGCCGGCGTGCCGAACTTGCGGTAGCACATCGCATGGCATGCCTGCCCGCGGGTGAGGCCGCCATGCCCCGCTGCCACCTGCTTGAGCGCGCTGCTGCTTACCCGGTGGAGCGAGCAGGAGTCGGTCGTCTTCAGGGTGAAGCGGCTCGTCCGGCCGGACCGGATCACCCCGCCGCCGCAGGTCAGCTCCATGAAGCCGACGACCTTCGTCTTCGCCGCGTCGGCGAAGTAGGTCGTGGTCACGTCGTTCGCCGTCCGCGCCACGGCGGTGCCGCAGATCGTCGTCGCCAGCATCACAAAGAAAAACGCCTTCCGCATGGTCATGGCTCCCGCTGTCACAAGGTAACTACACTTGCGACATTAGCCCTGCGGCGGGGCGCTACTGTGACCTGCGACAATAAATTCCGCAATAATCCTCAGTTCGTCCAAGTCCAGTCCGATGGCCCTGCGCGGCAGCCCCCGCCGGCGGCACCGGTCCACGCGCGCCCGCGAACGAAGCGGCCGGTGCGAACGGCGGTCGGCTTGCCGTCGCGCAGCGCGATGCCGCCGTTGACGATCACCTCGCTCACCCCGGTCGCCAGCTGGTGCGGCCGCTCGAACGTGGCGTGGTCGGCGATCGTCGCCGGATCGAAGACGACGATGTCGGCGAAATTGCCCGGCTTCAACGTGCCCCGCCCGGCGAGCGACAGCGTGGCTGCGGGCAGGCCGGTCAACCGCCGGATCGCCTCGGCCAGCGGAACCAGCTTTTCCTCGCGAACATAACGGCCCAGCAGCCGGGCGAAATTGCCGTAGGCGCGCGGATGCGCGTTGGAGAGGAGGAACACGCCCTCCGGCGCCTGCCCCGACTCGTCCGAATCGAACATCATCCACGGCAACGCGATCTCGCGCCGGATGTTCGCCTCCGTCATCCCGCGATACGATACGTCGACACGCGAGCCGTCCTCGATCACCAGGTCGATCGCGGTCTCCTCCGGTGACTTGCCGCGCAGCCGGGCAACCTCGGCCAGCGTCTTGCCGGTCAGCGGTTTCAAGGCGGCGGTCTTGAAGCCGAGCAGCAGCGTGCCGTCGGCGCCGGCCTGTCCATAGGCATTGTCCCAGTCGGCCGGGTGCGGATCGTGCATCTCCCGCGCCACGCGCGCGCGGACGGCCGGGTCGCGCATCCGGGCGATCCACATCTCCAGCCCGCCATCCTGCACCCAGGGCGGCATGGCGGCATCCAGCCCGGTCGCGCTGGCGGTATAGGTATACATGTCCGCCGTCACCCGGATGCCGGCGGCGCGCGCCGCCTCCACCCGCGCGATGGCCGTATCGATCTTCGCCCAATTGTCCGGCCCGGATTGCTTGAAGTGATAGATATGCCCCGGCGCGCCGCTCTCCCGCGCCACCGTGACCAGTTCGTCGATCGCCTCGATCACCCGGTCGCCCTCGTTGCGGACGTGCGCGCTGTAGATCCCGCCGCATTGCGCCGATACCCTGGCGAGCGCGACCAGTTCGGGCGTCCGCGCATAGGTGTTGGGCGAATACATCAAGGCGGTGGTCAGGCCGACCGCCCCCTCCTCCATCGCCTGACGGACGAGCGCGCGCATCGCATCCAGCTGCCGCGCATCGGGCTGCACGTCGCGCTCGCCGAGCAGGTTGGTCCGTACCGTGCCCGCGCCGACATAGGATGCGACGTTCGGCGATATGCCGCGCCGTTCCAGCGTCTCCATATATTGCCCCAGCGTCTTCCACGTCACTGGGTAATGAATGTCGCTCTGGCGGGAGCGCATGCTGGCCTGCATCGCCGGCGTCAGCGGACCCATCGAATCCTCGCCCAGCACCTCCAGCGTCACGCCCTGCGCCAGGTCGCTGAGCGCCCGACCGTCGGCGAACAGCGATTCCTCCGGGTGCGCCAGCATGTTGATGAAGCCGGGCGCCACCGCCTTGCCCTTCGCATCGATCACGGTGGTGGCCGTCCCTGCGAGATGCGGGCCGATTGCCGCGATGCTATCGCCCTTCACCGCGATGTCGCCCGGCATCGGCGCCGCGCCGGTGCCGTCGTAGATCATCCCGTTTCGTACGATCAGATCATATTGCACCTCCGGCGTCGCGGCGGATGCAGGCCAAAGCGACAATGCTGCGAGCACCATGGCAATAGAGGTACGGACGGCGCGCGATCTGGTCATGAACTGGTCCCCTGTACGGCGAGGCTATGCGAACGATCCCCAGCGGTCACGCGGATTGTCGCAATCACCCCTCCCCGCCTGCTCGCATTGCAAAGATGCAGGCGCGCGCGCACAGAAGCTGCGGGAAAAGGGGGGCATGACATGCGGTTGGACCGGCGGACGTTCGTCGCGGGCGGCATCGTGGGTACGCTGGCGGCAGCACCGGCGCTCGCCCGCGCGGCCAGCCCCGTCGGCGCGGCGCTGGCGCCCTTCGCCGCCGCCTACATAGCGGCGCAGAACGCGCCGGGCATGATCGTCGGCATGGCTGACGGCAACGGCTGGCGGGAGACGGCGGCTTACGGTTTCGCCGATCCCGATGCGCGGCGGCCAATCCGGCCCGACGAACGCTTCCACATCGGCTCGATCACCAAGTCGTTCACCGCGCTGATGATCCTCCAGCTCGTCGACGAAGGCAAGGTCGCTCTCGATGCCGACATCACGCGCTATCTGCCCGACTTGCCGCTGAAGACGCCGTTCGGCGCCGTCACCGTCCACCATCTCCTGTGCCACACGTCGGGCCTGCCGGGGGAGGCGCCGCCGGTCGGCTGGGCGGACCGGACGATCGCGCAGGCCTGTGCCCCCGGCAACCGCTTCTATTATTCGAATCTCGGCTATGAATGGCTCGGCCGGATCGTCGCCGTGCGTGGCGGCGAGGATTGGTCGCGCGCGCTCCACCGCCGCGTGCTCGATCCGCTCGGGATGGCCGAGACCGCGACGCTGATCGGCGCCGGGATGCGGCGCTGGGAGGTGCCGAGCTACGTCGCCCGCGAAGATGATCGCCCGTTCGCAAGGCGCGGCGCGCTGACGCGGGCGGCGCCGATCACCTTCACCGCGGCGAGCGGCAGTATCGCCTCCACCGCCGCCGACATGACGCGGTACATCGCCATGCTCGCGCGGCGCGGTGCCGGGCCGAACGGGCGGCTCCTCTCCACCGCCAGCTTCGACCTGATGGTCAAGCGCCACGTCGCGGCGGCGGAGTTCGGGCCCGACGGCGGCTACGGCTATGGCTGGATGACCGACGAGGTCGATGGGCGCCCGGTGATCCGCCACACCGGCGGGATGAACTCGTTCATGTCGTCGATCCACATCGATCTCGCCGCCGGCTGCGGCGCCTTCGCCTCGATCAACGCGCAGCAGAACTACCGGCCCGTGCCCGTTACCGCCTATGCGCTGCGCCTGTGCCGCGCGCAGGCGGCGAAGGCGTCGCTGCCCCCGCCGCCGCCGTTCGATCCCGACGCGGACCTGACGATCGGCGATTATGCCGGCGACTATGCGCGCGCGGATGGCGGCATGGCCCGCGTGTCGGCCGCCGGGCGCACCCTGCGCGTGGCAATCAATGGGCAGGCGATCACGCTCGAAAGCCTGGGTGACGACCGGTTCGCCTGCATGGACCCGCAATACCGGCTGCTCACCTTCCTGTTCCGGCGGCAAAAACCGCCGGCTGACACCCAGCCGGGAGAGCGCAATCCGGTGCTGACGCTGGGATGGGGTCGCAACACCTACATCAGGCCCGGCGCGACCCTCCCGCCGCTGCCCGAGCCCGACCACGCGACGCTCTCGCCCGCGCAGTTGAGCGGCTATGAAGGCTTGTATGCGGCGGACGGCGGCTGGCTGCCCATCGTGCGAGTAGTCGCGCGCGGCGGACGGCTGTGGATCGACTCGCCCTACGGGGTCGTCGCCCTGTCGGCGCTGGGCGGCGATCGCTTCCGCTTCGCCGACGAAGCCGCCAGTCCCGAGATCGCGTCCTTCTCTCCGGCCTCGGTTACGCCACGAATGCTGTCCTACGCCGGCAGCGCCATGCTGCGGCTCGGCGATCCCCTGCTGGATCTGGCGTGACGGTCCGCCCGGCGGCAAGCCATGATCGCGCCGCTCCGTCCGGCGTGGTGATCGAGGGGTTGAGCAAGCGTTTCGGCGCGTTCACCGCCCTAGCCCCGACCGATCTCTCGATCGAGCCGGGCGAGTTCGTCGTGATCGTCGGCCCCTCCGGCTGCGGCAAGTCCACCTTGCTGCGGCTGATTGCGGGGCTGGAGGAGCCGAGCACCGGCCGGATCGGCATCGGCAGGCGCGACGTCACCCACGCGGCTCCCGCCGATCGCGGGCTGGCGATGGTGTTCCAATCCTATGCGCTCTACCCGCATCTCACGGTAGCCGAGAACATCGCCTTCCCGCTTCGCGTCGCCCGCCGCCCCAAGGCCGAGATCCGCGCCCGTGTCGAGGCGGTGGCGGCGTCGCTCGATCTCACCGCCCTGCTCGCCCGCCGCCCCGCCGCGCTCTCCGGCGGGCAGCGCCAGCGCGTCTCGATCGCCCGCGCCATCGTGCGCGATCCGCAGGTGCTGCTGCTCGACGAGCCGCTGTCCAACCTCGACGCCGCGCTCCGCGTCCGCATGCGGCATGAGTTCGCGCGGCTGCACGGGCAATTGCAGGCGACGATGATCTACGTCACCCACGATCAGCTGGAGGCGATGACGCTGGCCAACCGCATCGTCGTGATGAGCGAGGGGCATGTCGAACAGGTCGGCGCCCCGCTCGACCTCTACGATGCGCCGGCGACGCTGGCGGTCGCCCGCGCGATCGGATCGCCGGGGATGAACCTGATGGCCGCCACCGTGATCGCGGCCGATGCGCCGGGCGCGACCGTGCGGCTGGCGGGCGGTGAAACGCTGCGCGCCGCCGCGCGGCTTCCAGCCAGTGCGGTCGGCGCGCCGGTGACGCTCGGCATCCGGCCGGAGCATCTCCTGCCCGACGAGGCCGGCGCGTTCGTCGGCGCGGTCGAATTGTTCGAGCGGCTCGGCCCCCTCTCGTTCGCGCATCTCGGCGCGCGAGGGGAGGCGGAGACGATGGTGGCGCAGCTGCCCGGCGATCGCCGCGTGGCGCTGAACGAGGTGCTGCGCTTCGGCGTCACGCCGCAGCGCGTCCACCTGTTTGATGCCGAGGGAAAGACGATCCCTCGCTTCATCCTTTGACGCTGCCGCCGAGCAACCCGTTCATGTAATGACGCTGCAACGCCAGGAACAGCGCCAGCACCGGCAGCGTCGTCACCACCGCCGCCGCCATCATCAGCTCGGCATCGGCGGCATGTTCGCGCACGATCGCCGCGACCGCGACCGGCAGCGTATAGAGATGCTGGTCCGACAGCACGATCAGCGGCCACAGGAAATCGTTCCAGCTGCCGAGGAACATGAACAGCGCCAGTGTCACCGTGATGGGCGCCAGCAGCGGCAGCACGATCGACACGAAGATGCGGCCTTCGCTCGCGCCGTCCAGCCGCGCCGCGTCGATCATCTCGTCGGGTATGCGCAGCGCCGCCTGCCGTACGAACAGCACGGCGAAGATGCCCGCCAGGCTCGGCAGGATCACGCCGGCATAGCTGTTCACCAGCCCCACCTCCTTCAGGATCAGGAACAGCGGCAGCATCGCCACCTGCCCCGGCACCACCAAAGCGGCGATCAGGATCTTCAGCAGCCGCTCGCGCCCGGTGAAGCGCAGCTTGGCGAAGGCATAGCCCGCCGGCACCGTCAGCAGCAGCCCCAGCCCGGTCGAGATCGCGCCGATCCAGATGCTGTTCCACAGCGCCGGCACGATCCGGTAATCGAACCAGGCGCCATCGATCAGCCGCCGCGCCAGCAGCTCGTGATAATTCTCCCACGACCACCGGCTCGGCCAGAAGGGCGGCGGAAAGCGGCTCGATTCGCCGCGCGGCATGAACGATACCGTCACCATCCACAGCAATGGCAGCAGGGTGACGGCGGTCAGCAGCGCCGCGCCGGCCGTGGCGACTATGGCGCGCATGCGGCGCGGGTTCGTCACAGCCATTCGTAGCGCCTGCCGACCCGCGTCTGCACGGCGGTAATCGCCAGGATCAGCACGAACAGGATCAGCGCCACGGCCGACGCCTGCCCCAGGTTCCACCATTTGAAGCCTTCGTCGAACATGAAATACAGCACCGTCACCGTGCTCTGCGCCGGGCCGCCCAGCGTCATCACATAAGGCTCGGCGAACAGCTGGAGGAAACCTGCCACGCTCATCACCGCCGCCAGCAGCAGCGTCGGCCCGATCGCCGGCAGCGTGACATGGCGGAACCGGCCCCAGCGCGACGCGCCGTCCAGCCGTGCCGCCTCCATTAGATCCTGCGGCACCACCGACAGAGCGGCGGTGAATACGATCATGTTGTAGCCGAATATCTTCCAGGTGACGAACAACAGGATCGCGGGGATCGACGCTTGCGGATCGCCCAGCCAGTCCACCGGCGCGATCCCGACCGCGCCCAGCGCATAGTTGATGAGGCCGAAGCGCGTGTTCAGCAGGAAGCGCCAGACCACCGCCGTCGCCACCACGCTCGTCACATAAGGCGCGAACAGGGCGACCCGCCACACCGCCTTCCACCGCACCGTCGCCTCGTTCAGCAGCAAAGCGGCGGCCAGCGAGGCGCCGATCGCCATCGGCACGCCCAACGCCGCGAACAGGGCGGTGTTGCCCAGCGCGCGCCAGAACAATGGCGTCCGCAGCAGGGTGGTGAAATTGCCCAGGCCGACGAACGACAGGTTCGACCAGTCGGCCAGCGCATAGATGCTGTAATCGGTCACGCTCAGCGCCAGCGCCAGCGCCACCGGCAGCGCGAAGACGAACGCGATGATCGCCAGCACCGGCGCGGTGAACACCCAGGCGGCGCGCTCCTGCCGGGTCATGCGATCTTCCCCGCGTCCACCAGCGCGCGGCGCTTGGCGAGGATGGCGTCGGTACGCGTGTCGAGCGCGGCCAGCGCCTCGTCGATCGTCATCAGGCCGCGCACCGCGCGCTCGCCGAATATCTGCACCTGGTCGCGGATCTGCTCCCACTCCACGATGGCCGGGTCGTTGGCGGTGAACCCTGCCTGCGCCGCGAACGGCGCGATGACAGCCGGCGGAAAGGTGAGGCCGGGCCACGCCGCCATCCGCGCCGGCAGGCTGCCGATCATTGATGCGAAGCGCAGCTCGGCGGCGCTGGAGGTGACATGCCGCAACAGCGCCCAGGCCTCGCGCGGGCGACGGCTCGTCGCCGACACGCAGAGCGACACGTCCTGCACAGATACCGCTCCCGGCCCATGCGGCCCGGCGATCCGCGCCGTGCCCCAGCGATCCGGCGCGATCTCGGTATGGCGCCGCCTGAAGTCGAGCAGGGTGGTCGGCCCGCTGTTCCAGATCGCGAACAGCCCCTGCGCAAAGGCGGCGAACTGATCGGGCACCTCGGTCGAGGCGAAGCGCGGGGCAAGGCCGTCGTCGAACAGCGATTTGTAATAAGCCAGCGCCGCATGGATCTCCGGTGTGCGGAAGTTGCCGCGCGTGTCGTTGTCGCGCAGCTTGCGACCGCCGGCCTGGGTCATCATCGTCAGCAGCTCGTCCGGCCAGTTCAGCAGCATCATGAACACGTAATCGTCCGGCCGTCGGCGCTTCAGCGCGAAGCCCATCCGGCGCCATCCGTCCCAGTCCGCCGCCGGCACGTCCCAGCCTGCCGCCGTCAGCAGGTCGCGGCGGAAGAACTGCACGCGCGGCGCGACCGACCACGGCACCGCATGGGGCCGCCCGCCGGTGGCAGTCGCGGCGATACTGGCCGGGAAGATCCCGTCCAGCAGCCCCGCCGCCGGCACCGGCGCCAGCGCGCCGATCATCGCGAACTCGCCGATCCAGCCGTTCGGCAGCATCAGCACATCGGGCAGCCCGCCGCCGGCAAAGGCGGTCAACAGCTTCTCGTGCGCGGCGGTCCACGGCAGCGATTGCACGTCCACCGCGATGCCGGTCGCGCGGGTGAAATCGGGCATCAGATGCGGCGCATAATCGCCCTGATAGCTCATCGCCCAGAAACGCAGCGCATCCGGATCGACGGCGGGGGCGCAGGCGCTGGCGGCGATCGCGCCCGCACCCGCCAGCACGCCGCGCCGCGTCAGCCATCCCGTTCCGTGCGCCGCTCCCATGCGGCCTTCTGGCAGGTCGCGCGGTGCCGCACCAGCGTAGGCGATTGCACCGTCGCGGGATTCAGCCGATAGCGCGGGATCAACGATAGCCGGTGGGGACCGGTCGAGAGGGGTTGCTGGATGGTGTTCTCGTTCATGTCGCGTGCCACGCTGCTCGGCGGCGCGGCGCTTCTCGCCACCGGCACGGCCCGCGCGCAGCCCGCGCCGGCGAGCGAGACGGCGACGGCGGAGGCGGACAGCGGCACGATCGTCGTCACCGGCTCGCGCATCCGCCGGCCGGACTATGCCGAGCCCAACCCGATCGTCTCGCTTGATGCGGCCAAGCTCCAGCAATCGGGCAACACCAACGTCACCGAGTTCCTCCGGCGGGTGCCGGCGCTCACCAACTCGCTGGACAGCACGCGGACGGCGGGCAACGCGCAGCCGGATGGCGCGATCGGCCAGGCCGGGCTCAACCTGCTCGATCTGCGCGGGCTCGGCACCAACCGCACGCTGGTGCTGGTCAACGGCCGCCGCCACGTCGCCAGCCAGTTCGATACCGCCGCCGTCGACATCAATGCCATCCCGACCGACCTGATCGAGCGGATCGACGTGCTCACCGGCCCGCAGTCCGCCATCTACGGCGCGGACGCGGTATCGGGCGTGGTCAATTTTGTCCTGCGCCGCGATTTCGAAGGGATCGCCGCGCGCGGGCAGGCCGGCATCTCCAGCCGGGGCGATGCCGCCAACCGCTTCGGCTCGGTGATCGCCGGGCGCAACTTCGCCGATGGCCGCGCCAACGTGACGCTGGCCTATGAATATAATGCCGAGCAACCGCTCGCCAACGACGATCGCGCCTACCTGCGCTCGGCGCAGCGCGTGTTCTTCGTCAACAACAAGAATTACGTGCCCGGCCAGGCGGGTTCCTATGCCAAGATCCCCACGCGGGACAATCGCTATGCCGGCGGCTATTTCGATGCGGATGGCGTCCAGCAGCCGGGCGGCTCCTACGCCAACATCATCAAGGTCGGCGATCGTTTCTTCCGCGGCGACGGCCAGCCCTACACGTTCGGCGCGCAGACCCAGACGGACGACTACACCTCGGGCGGCGACGATTCGCCAGTCGCCGGCTATATCGGCGACATCCTGCCGCGCACCCGCCGCCACGCTGCCAATCTGCTCGCCCATTTCGATGCGTCGGACGCCTTGAAGATCAGCGTCGAAGGCAAGTTCGTGCAGACCACCGCCACCACCTTCAGCAGCTATAGCGGCACCTATGCCGTGCCGATCGCGCTCGACAATCCGTTCATCCCGGCCAGCATCCTCGGCGCCGCGCGGGCAGCGGGTGACGATGCCGTGTTCATCAACCGCAACAATTTCGACCTGCCGCGCCGGGGCGAGGAGGATCGCCGCCGCACCTGGCGCGGCGTCATCGACATAACCGGCCGGATCACGGATCACGCCTCCTACGATGCCTCCTATACCTATGGCCGCACCGACATCCGCGCGACCAAGCTGAACGACCGGCTGCCCGGGCGTTACAGCGATGCGATCGATGCGGTGCGCAACGCCGCCGGGCAGATCGTCTGCCGCTCGGCCACGGCGCAAGCGGCGGGCTGCGTGCCGCTCAACACCTTCGGCGCGGTCGTCGCCGATCCCGCCGCGTTCGGCTATTTCCTCGAGGATCCGGTCAGCAACGCGCGGGTCGAGCAGCATGTCGCCAACGCCTCGCTCACCGGCGACTTCGGCCAGTTCTTCGAATTGCCCGGCGGCCCGCTCCAGTTCGCCGTTGGCGGTGAATATCGTCGCGAATCGAGCCGCTTCCAGCCGTCGCAGGGGCTGATCGACGGCACCTATTATTCACCCGCCGCCGGCATCTACGACGAGCCCGTGTCGCTCACGCCCAGCAGCGCGCATTTCGACGTGTGGGAGCTGTTCGGCGAGCTGAACGCACCTCTCCTGAAGGATCGGCCGTTCGCGCATCTGCTCTCGGTCGGTGCGGCCGGGCGCTATTCGAACTATTCGACGGTGGGCAGCACGAAGGCCTATCAGTTCAACGGCATCTACGCGCCGATCGAGGACATCAGCTTTCGCGGCTCCTACGGGCGATCGGTTCGCGCGCCCAACATCGCCGAACTGTTCCGCCCGCGCACCGGCTTTTCGGATTTCATCACCGATCCCTGCTATCTGAGCAATCGCGGGCAGGGCACGCAATATCGCGCGGCCAATTGCGCGACGCTTATCCGGGCCGCCGGCGGCAATCCCGATACGTTCGCGGCAGCCAATAATCCGGATGCGAACCTTGACATCCCCGGCACCCAGCAGGGCAATCCCGATCTGCGCGCGGAGGTCGCGCGGACGTGGACGGCGGGCGTGGTGCTGCGCCCGCGCTTCGTGCCGCGCCTTCAGGTCGCGGTCGACTGGTACGATATCCGCCTGAAGGATGCGATCAGCCTCGCCACCGCCACCCAGGTCGCCAATCTGTGCGTCGATCTGCCGAGCACCGACAATCCCTTCTGCCAGACGATCGCCCGCCGCACCGGAACCGGCTATGTAAGCGCCTATACCGTGCAGCCGCAAAACGTCGCTGCCTTCCGCACGGCGGGGCTGGAGGCGAACATCACCTATCAGGTGGACACCGCCCGGCTCGGGCGGTTCGATCTGCGGCTGGTCGGCGGGTATCTCCACCGGCTGGAACAGCTGCCGCTGCCCGGCGCGACGATCGTGAACAATCTCGATCAGCCGTTCCGCCCGAAATATAACATCGTCTTCTCGCCGACATGGACGCTGGCCGCCGTGACGGTCGCCTATAATCTCCGCTGGCAGAACGGCACCCGCCGCTTCACCCGGATCGAGACCGACAGCAATCCCGACTATGTCGATCCGCGCTATTACCGCTTCAAGGCGCTGTGGCAGCATGACGTGCAGGTTGAGGTCGCCGCGACCGACGCCTTCTCCTTCTACGGCGGCGTCAACAACCTGTTCGATCAGAAGCCCGACATCGGCTTCGAGACGAACGTGCCGATCTCTCCGGTCGGCCGCTATCTCTACGTTGGCGCCAAGGCGCGGTTCGGCGGGCGCTGACGGGTCGCGGCTTGCGCCCGTTGCCGAGCCTTATGGCGTGCGCGAATGCAGCAGCCCCCACCCGATCGCCGCCAGCGACGCACCGATGCCGATCGCGGCGGCCACGTCAAAGCCGCCGTCGCCCAGCAGCCCGCTGGTGAGCCCCGCCACCGTCGCGATCGCCAGCGCCGCCGGAATGGCCAGTATCGCGGCGGTCGATCGCCGCGCCGCCGGATCGCTCATGGCGCGGCCCGATCGCGCCGTCCTTTGGGTCGCGTGATCCAGAGGTACAGGCCGCTGCCCAGCACGGCGATCGTGACGAGATCGAGCAGCGCCCACAACAGCTTCATCGCCAGCCCGCCAT
>CAXTTS010000077.1:0-13191 GCA_964247265.1 uncultured Sphingomonadaceae bacterium | reverse complement strand
GGCCCAGCGTGAGCGCGCTCGTCATCAGCGCCAGCGCGGCCAGGCCCGGCGTGCCGATCGCCAGCCCCGCCTCCAGCCGCCACAGCACCGCGCCGTCCAGCTTCAACAGGGCGGCGGCGGGCAGCGCCGCGATCATCAGCGGCGGGCCGAAGCCCAGCCAGTGCGCCGCGAGCTTCGCCGCCGCCACCGCTTCCTCCGCTATGCCGCGCACCGCCAGTTGATCGAGCACGCCCGCCTCGGCATCCGGCGCGATCAGCCGGTCCACCGGCAGCAGCGCCGCCAGCAGCGCCGCCATCCACAGCGCGCCGCCGCCGGTCTTCGCCAGCAACCCGCCATCGGGGCCGATGGCGAACGGAAACAGCGTGGCCACCAGCAGGAAGAAGATCAGCGGCAGCGCGCCGCCACCGCCCTCGAACGCACGGCGCAGGTCGCGCCACAGGATCAGCCGCAACGCCGTCATGCGAGCGATATCCGCCGCGCGTCGTCCAGCCCGAGCGGCTGGTGGGTGGCGGCCAGCACGATGCCGCCGCCCGCCCGGTGCGCCGCCATCGCCGCCGCCAGCGCATCGAGCGAGGCCGCGTCCAGCCCGTTGCCCGGCTCGTCCAGCAGCCAGATCGCCGCCCCACCGGCGATCACCCGCGCCAGAGTCGCCCGCCGCGCCTGCCCGGTAGAAAGCATCCGCACCGGCACCTCGCCGATCGCGGACAGGCCGACGGCCACCAGTGCCCGGTCCACATCCACTGGTTTCCGGCGGTCGATCGCCGCCCAGCGCCACAAGGCCTCCCGTAATGGCCGCGCCCGGTCCAGCGCATGCGCGTCGTTCGCCAGCGCCACGGCCCCGTCGCGCACGATCCGCCCCGCCGCTGGCGCCAGCAGCCCCGCCGCCAGCCGCAGCAGGCTCGATTTGCCGGCGCCGTTCGGCCCCGTCACCAGCGCCGCTTCGCCGGGTGCGATCGCGAAACTCACCTGCTCGAACAGCAGCCGATCGCCGCGCAGGCACGCCACCCGCTCGAACGCCAGCCTCGCCGCCCTCACGCGACCTGCGCCTCCAGCGCGTGCATGTCGTCGTCGGACAGGCCGAAATGATGGCCGACCTCGTGGATCAGCACATGCGTTACCAGCGCCTCCAGGCTCACCCCGGTGTCCGCCCACTCATCCAGCAGCGGCCGGCGGTAGAGGTGGATCATGTCGGGCATGCTGCCGTGATCGCTCACCGATTTCTCGCCGACCGGGCGGCCGGTGTAGAGGCCGGTCAGCTCGAACTGATCCTGCACCCCCATCTCCGCCAGCACCGCCTCGTCGGCGAAATCCTCGACGCGCAACAGGATCTCGCCCAGATGCGCGCGGAACGCCGCCGGCAGGCGGGCCATCGTGTCGCGCGCCAGTTGCTCTATCCGGTCGGCATCGGGGGCGAAGGTCTCGGCCACGCCATTCGTCCTTTCTGGCTGCGCTGCCCTGCTGTAGGCAGGACGACCGACTGACGCCAGCAACGGAACGCACCCGATGATCGAAGCCCTGACGGAGGAGGAGCGCGCCGACGCGCTCGACGGTCTGGCGGAATGGGACTTTGACGAGGGCCGCGACGCCATCAGCCGCCGAATCGTCTTCGCCGATTTCAGCGCCGCCTTCGCCTTCATGACCCGCGTTGCTTTGCTGGCCGAGAAGATGGACCACCACCCCGAATGGTCGAACGTGTGGAATCGGGTGGACATCCTCCTCACCACCCACGATGCCGGCGGCCTTTCCACCCGCGACATCGTGATGGCCGAGGCGATCGACGCCCTGATCGAATGAGCGGCCCCGCCGTCGGCTTCGACGCCGTGAGCAAGCATTATGCCGGCATGGCGGCGGTGGATGGCGTGACGGTCGCGATCGCCGGCGGCAGCTTCGTCGCCCTGGTCGGCGCATCGGGCTCGGGCAAATCGACCCTGCTCAAGATGGTGAACCGCCTCGTCGAGCCGGATGGCGGCCGCGTGACGATCGACGGCGCGGACGTGATGGCCGGGCCGGCGCCGGCGCTGCGACGCGGGATCGGCTATGTGTTCCAGCATGTCGGCCTGTTCCCGCACATGAGCGTGGCGGAGAATATCGCGATGGTGCCGCGCCTTTGCGGCAGCGGAGCGGTCGACGTGGCCGGATTGCTCGAACAGGTCGGGCTGCCGGCCGATCATGCGGAACGGATGCCGGCGCAGCTTTCCGGCGGGCAGCGCCAGCGCGTCGGCGTGGCGAGGGCGCTGGCGGGGGAAGCGCGGCTGATGCTGCTGGACGAGCCGTTTGGCGCGCTCGATCCGGTGACGCGGGATCGGCTGTGCGAGACGTACCGCGCGCTGCACGAGCGGCTCGGCCTCACCACCGTGATGGTGACGCACGACATGGCCGAGGCGCTGCTGATGGCCGATCGCATCCTCGTCATGGCGAAGGGCCGGATCGTGGCGGATGCCAGCCCGGCGGAGATGCTGGCAGGCACCGCCGGACCGGAGGCGGCCGCGCTGGTCGAGGTGCCGCGACGCCAGGCCGAGCGACTGCGCGATCTGGCCGCCGGATGATGACCGGGCCTTATGCCGATGCCGTCGGCCAGCTTCCCGCGCTGATCGCCGCCCATGTCCTGCTCTCGGCAGCGGCGATGGCGGTCGCGCTGGTGGTCGGGTTGCCGCTGGCGCTGCTGGCCGCGCGCCGGCGCCGGCTGCGGCAATTTGCGCTCGGCTTCGCCAGCCTCGTGCAGACGATCCCCGGGCTGGCGCTGCTGGCCCTGTTCTATCCGCTGCTGCGTGGCCTGGCGGCGCTGACCGGCGCCGAGATACCCGCGCTTGGCTTCCTGCCGTCGCTGCTCGCCCTGGCGCTTTATGCGCTGCTGCCGATCCTGCGCAATGCGATCACCGGGCTGACCGGCATCGATCCGGCGGTGATCGAGGCGGCGGACGGCATCGGCATGACGGCCACGCAGAAGCTGCGGCTGGTCGAGGCGCCGCTGGCCGCGCCGGTGGCGATGGCGGGCATCCGCACGGCGGCGGTTTGGACGATCGGGGCGGCCACGCTGGCCACCACCGTCGGCCAGCCCAGCCTCGGCAACCTCATCTTCGCCGGCCTCCAGACTGAGACGATCGCGCTGGTGCTGACCGGCTGCATCGCCGCCGCCGCGCTGGCGCTGGTGGTCGATGCGCTGCTCGGGCTGGTGGAAAACGGCATCGCCACGCGGCGACGCTGGCGGATCATGCTGCCGCTGGGGCTGATCGGCATCGGCCTGGTGGCGGCCGCCCTGCCGCCCGGCGCCGGCCAACGGGACGAGATCACCATCGGTGCCAAGAACTTTTCCGAGCAATATATCCTCGCCCGGCTGATCGGCCACCGGCTGGAGGCGGCGGGCTACCGCGTCCGCTACAAGGAGGGGCTCGGCTCGGCGGTGGCCTATCGTGCGCTCGCCGGCGGGGACATCGATGTCTATGTCGATTATTCGGGCACTTTGTGGACAACGCTGATGGCGCGCACCGACACGCCGCCGCGCGCCGCGATGATCGCCGGCATCGATCGCTGGATGCAGGCGGGTGCGGGCACGCGGCTGATCGGTCCGCTCGGCTTCGAGAATGCCTATGCGCTGGCGATGAGCGGGCGGGCCGCCGCCGACGGCCACTTCCGATCGATCGCCGATCTGGCCGCCGCCGCGCCGCGCCTGCGGCTGGCCGCCGATCTGGAGTTCCTCGACCGGCCGGAATGGCGCGCGGTGCGCGATGCCTACCAGTTGCGCTTTGCCGAGACCCGCGCCTACAGCCCCACCTTCATGTACCGGGCGCTCGCCTCCGGCCGGGCCGACGTGATCGCCGCCTTCTCCTCCGACGGACGGATCGCCGCCGACCGGCTCACGGTGCTGACCGATCCACACCACGCGCTGCCCGGCTATGACGCGCTGCTGTTGGCCAGCCCGGCGCGGGCGCACGATGCCCGCTTCCTCGCCGCGCTGCGCCCGCTGGTCGGCGCGATCCCGGTGACGGCGATGCGCGAGGCCAATTACATGGTGGACCGCGATACCGCCAAGGCCTCGCCCGACGCCGCCGCCCTGTGGCTGGCCCGCCGGATCGGGCGCTGACGCCTCGACGATGGTCCTACCCGCCCGGCGGGGTAGGTTTTCGTTAACCCGCCTCCGTCATGCTCCCTGCTGATTCTACCGGAGGGACAGGCAGCGTGCAGTCGTCGCGGATCGGCAATGGCAAGGCAGTGGAGGACCGCGCGTCGGTCCGCCTCGCCATTGCCGATGCCGCGCAGCGCACGGGCACGAGCTTCAGCTATCTCTACAACCAGGCCAAAAGCGAGAGCGGGCTGAACCCCAACGCCAAGGCGGGCAATTCCTCCGCCACCGGCCTGTTCCAGTTCATCGACCAGAGCTGGCTGGGCGTGCTGAAGCAGCATGGCGCCGAGCATGGCTATGGCTGGGCGGCGGACGCGATCAAGAGCAAGCCCGGCGGCGGCTTCACCGTGACCGATCCCGACGCGCGCCAGGCGATCAACGCGCTGCGCCGCGACCCCACCGCATCGGCGCTGATGGCCGGCGAATATGCGCAGGACAATGCCGCCGGTCTGTCGACCGCGCTCGGCCGCGATACCAACGCAACCGATCTCTATTTCGGCCATTTCCTCGGGCTGGCCGGCGCCAAGAAATTTCTGAAGGCGGCGGCGGCGAACCCCGATGCGCCGGCGGCCTCGCTGTTTCCGCGCGAGGCGGCGGCCAATCGCGGCCTGTTCTACACCAAGTCCGGCGCGGCGCGCAGCTTCTCCGACCTCTATGCGCTGATGGGCCGCAAGATCGACGCGCCGGCCGAGGGCGATGCGGTGACGGCGCCGATCCAGATGGCGAGCCTCGCCGCCTCGCTTTCCCCGACCAGCACCGCGCTGACCGACACGCCACCTTCCGACGTGTCGCTGGTGAACCTGCCGGCATCGAGCGCGAAGCAGGCGCAATCGGAAACGATGATGGCGCTGAACCGGCAGGGTGACGGCACCAACGTGCTGCGCCCCAGCCCGAAGAATGCGATGCTGGCCTATATGATGGTGTCGGCGCCGTTCGACGTTTGAGGCGGCGGCGAGGCCGAGTTTCCTGAACGAATCGTCGGACATCTCCAACGAAAGCCATGAAAGCCACGCTATGCGGGGGTGAAAATCACCCCGCGCGTGCAAATTGCGATGCGACGGTAGAAAGAGCGCGCAGGAAAGCCGCGTCGTCAGGATGGCACAAGAGCGGGATCGTAGGACAGCGGCTTGGGAGCGGCCCACCACCCACCTCGTCATCCCGGCCTCGAGCCGGGATCCCGCTGCCTTCTATCAGGTCAGATCACCGCCGAGGTCCCGCCACTCGGGATTGCCTCACTCGACAAGCGCAAACTTCCAGTCGCGTCGCCAACGCTTCAGCCGCTTCTCATGCGCGATGCAGTCGGTGATCGCAGGGGCATGTTCGGCCCAGACCAGCCGCGTTAGTCCGTAGCGGCGGCAGAAGTCCGAACCTGCGCCATTCCGATGCTGCTGGATGCGCGCCGGCAGATGAGCCGTGACCCCGACATACATCGTGCCGCGATAGCGGTCGGCCATGATGTAGACCCAGCCGCCGTGCTGCTGATCGCCAGTCATGTGTATCGGTAGGAAGAAGCGGGATCCCGGGTCAAGCCCGGGATGACGTGGGGAAAGGGTCGCTTCCCGGCCCCGGCTAATCCCGCACCCAGCGCGCGAAGATGGCGGTGGGCAGCAGCAGGCCGCGCGATTCCTCGCGAACGGCCATTTCACCCGCTTCCACCCGACCGCCGAGATCGGCGGTGGCCTGCCGCAGCAGTTCGGCGATGGCGAGTGCCGACATGCGGACGGCATAGACCGTCAGCACCATATATTTGGAGTTCGCATCGAGCAGGTTGCGGCAATGGGTGATGAGGCCGGGGAGATGCTCCTCCAGCCGCCACACCTCGCCATCGGGGCCGCGGCCGAACTTTGGCGGATCGAGCAATATGCCGTCATAGCGCCGCTGCCGCCGCACCTCGCGCGCGGCGAACTTCACCGCATCGTCCACCATCCAGCGGATCGGGCGGTCGGCCATGTCGGAGAGGAAGGCATTCTCCTTGCCAGCCTCGACCGATTTCTTCGAGGCATCGACATGGGTGATCTTCGCGCCCTTCGCCGCCAGCGCCAGGCTGCCGACGCCGGTATAGCCGAACAGGTTCAGCACCTCGTCGCCCTCTGTCGTGCGATCGCGCATCCAGTCCCACTGCGGGGCCATGTCGGGAAAGAAAGCGAGGTGGCGGAACGGCGTGTTCTGCGCGAGGAAGCGCGCCTCGTTCCAGCGGACGTGCCAGCCGCCGCGCGGCACATCGCGCGACAGATGCCATTTGCCGCCGCCATCCTCATCCGAGGCGGCGATGAAATCGCCATCGGCCTGCCAATCGGTGCGCGCGGGCGGCCACATCGCCTGCGCTTCGGGGCGGATGAAGCTGAAGCGGCCGAACCGCTCCCACTTGCGGCCGTGGCCGCTATCGATCAGGCCATAATCGGTCCACGGCTCGGTAACGAGGGTGAGAAGGTCCAAGGCCGGCTCCGCCTCAGGCTGCCTTGGCGAGCTTGCCGCCGACGGTGGCGAGCGCCTCGCCGCCCGACAGCGCCGCCTGCGCCGCGATGCGCGCCTGCGCGACGGTGACGGCCTCGATCCCGGCGACGGTTTCGGCCGGCGGCACGATCCGGCCGTGGATCTGGATCTGGCGGGCGAGATGATCGCAGCGCGCGCCGACGCCCTCCAGCCCCATCAGCAGCCCCGCCTTCCCCTGCGCCTTGGCGCGCGCGAGTTCGGCATCGGTCAGCGTCTCGGCGGTCTGCGCCAGGATGATGCGGGTAAGCGCCAGCGCCTCGGCGGCCTGCGGGCGGGCGGCGGCGCAATAGACGCCGAACAGCCCGGTCTCGGCATAGCTCTGCGTCCACGCATAGATGCTGTAGGCGAGCCCGCGCTCCTCGCGCAGCTGCTGGAACAGGCGGGAGGACATGCCGCCGCCCGCCGCCGCCGCGTAGAGCGACAGGGCGAACACATCGTCATGCGCGTGGCCGAGACCGGGATGCGCCAGCGCGACGTGGAGCTGATCGAAGCGCCGCCGATCATGGTGGGTGCCGCCGCCGAAACGCCCGGCCTCATAAAGCGGCGCGGTGCCGGCGGGCATGTCGCCGAAGCGCGCCTCGGCCAGCCGCAGCAGCGCATCCTCGTCCACCTTGCCCGCCGCCGCCAGCACCAGCCCGGCGGGGCGGTAGCGCGTCGTCGTCCAGTCGCGCAGCGCGGCGACATCGATCGCGGCGATGCTCGCCTCGTCGCCCAGCACCGGCAGGCCGAGCGGCTGGCGGGGATAAGCGGCGGATTGCAGGTGATCGAAGATGATGTCGTCGGGCGTATCGCGTGCCTCGCCCAGTTCGGCCAGCACGACGCCCTTCTCGCGCTCCAGCTCGGCGGCATCGAGATACGGCTGGCGCACCAGATCGGCGATCATCTCGACGCCGAGCGCCAGATCGCCCGCCAGCAGGCGCGCATGGAACACGGTATGATCACGCGCCGTCCAGGCGTTGAGCGATCCGCCGGCATCCTCGATATCCTCGGCGATCGCCTTGGCATCACGGCTGCCGGCGCCCTTGAACAGCATATGCTCGACCATGTGGGCGAGGCCGGAGAGGCCGGCGGGTTCGCTGCGCGCGCCGACATCGGCATAGAGGCCGACAGCCAGCGTCTCGACCCCGGCCATCGGCTCGACCGCGACGGTGAGGCCGTTGGCCAGGCGGTGCAGCCGCGCGGTCATGCCGGCGCGGTCATGCGAACGACGCCTCCCGCGCGGCGGGCACGGCGCGGGCGGACACATAATCCTCAATCGCGCCGATCTCGGCCGGCAGCGAGGCGAAACGCTCCTCGCGTTCGAACAGGCCGCCGATCCGCGCCGGCAGCAGCGGGCGCTGGCCGGTGGCGCGCTCCACCGCATCGCGGAACTTGGCGGGGTGGGCGGTCGCCAGCGTCACCACCGGCACGCCCGCCGGCAGATCGGCGGCGCGCGCCGCCGCCAGGCCGATCGCGGTGTGCGGGTCGATCAGCATGCACGCCTGTTCGCTGGCGGAGCGCATCGCCAGCGCCATCGTATCGGCATCGATCCGGGCGCTGGTGAACAGGCGCGCGGCCTCCCCGCGCATCGCCGGATCGATGGCCAGCGCGCGGCTCGCCTCGAAACCGTGCATCGTCGCGGTCAGCGCGGCGCCATCGCGGCCATGCAGATCGAACAGCAGCCGCTCGAAATTGGAACTCACCTGGATGTCCATCGACGGCGCGGCGGTGGGCGTGACGCTGCCGACCGAATAGTCGCCGGCGGACAGCGCGCGGTGAAGGATGTCGTTGACGTTGGTCGCCACGATCAGCCGCGCGATCGGCAGGCCCATGCGGTGCGCGGCATAGCCGGCGAACACGTCGCCGAAATTGCCGGTGGGCACCGAGAAGGCGACCGGCCGCTCCGGCGCGCCGAGGCGCACGGCGGCGTAGAAATAATAGACGATCTGGGCCATCAGCCGCGCCCAGTTGATCGAGTTTACCGCCGACAAAGCGAAGCGGCCGGCGAAATCGCGATCGGCGAACATCGCCTTCACCAGCGCCTGCGCATCGTCGAAGCTGCCGTCGATCGCGATGTTGTGGACGTTGGGCGCCAGCACCGTCGTCATCTGCCGGCGCTGCACGTCGGATACGCGGCCGGCCGGGTGGAGCATGAAGATATCCACCTTTGCGTGCCCGGCCAGCGCATCGATCGCGGCCGATCCGGTATCGCCGGAGGTGGCGCCTATCACGGTCAGGTGCGTGTCGCGGCCGGACAGGAACCGCTCGAACAGCAAACCGAGCAGCTGGAGCGCGACATCCTTGAACGCCAGCGTGGGGCCGTGGAACAGCTCCAGCAGCCAGTTGCGCTCGTCCAGTTGCGCCAGCGGGGTGACGGCGGCGTGATCGAAACGGCCATAGGCCTCGGCGCAGAGCGCGCGGAGATCGTCGAGCGAGAGCGCGTCGCCGACGAACGGCGCCATCACCGCGACGGCCGTATCAACGTAAGAGAGCCCGGCCAGCGCGGCGATCTGCTCGGTGGTGAAGGTCGGCCAGCGTTCCGGCACGTAGAGCCCGCCATCGGCGGCGAGGCCGGCGAGGGTGACATTCTCGAAGTCGAGCGTGGGCGCCGTGCCCCGGGTGCTGATGTAGCGCATGACCGGCGGGCCTTATACGGGCCGGCGCCGGGCGGCAACCTAATCCCGCCCGGCCATCCGCCGCCGCAGCGCCACGACATAGATGATCGCCGCCACCAGCGCGAACAGGAACCACTGCACGGCATAGGCGCGGTGGTTGTTCGGGATGTTCTCCGGCGAGGGCAGCGCGCTCGGTTGCAGGCCGGGTGCGGCGGTGTCGGAGACGAGCAGCAGGATATGGTCGCGATCGCTGTCGATGATGCCCGACACGCGGCCGCCGCGATATTGCTTGGGCGCGGCATAATCGCGTGACCAGCCCATGTCGACGAGCATCCCCGGCCCTTCCGCGCCGGTGCGGCAGAGGGCGAGGTGGCGCCAGCCGGGCTCGCCCGCTCGGTTGCTGCCGGCGCGCGCGCTCCAGCTGGTCGGTTGCAGGCAGAAACCGGCGGCGCGGCGGAAGAACAGGCTGCCGTCGGTCGGCGGGAACGAGGGGAAGGCGATCGGTGGCTTGCCGGCGGCGGCGGCGTAGGAGGCGAGCAGCGCCTCCTTCCAGTGCGCCCGGCGGATCTGCCAGGCGCCCAGTCCCATCATCAGCGCGACGGCGAGCGCAACGACGAGGGTCGGCCAGACCGGCAGGCGCCGCATCATGATCGCGTGCCGAGCGGAGCGGGTATCGCCATCAGCGCGCCACCCGCCGGGCCAGGGCAGGCCAGCCCTGGCGCCGATCCGCGACAGCCCTCATCCACCCGATCAACCGGCGTGGATCGGTGCGCCCCAGCCGCCCCAAACATAGATCGTGACGAACAGGAACAGCCACACGACATCGACGAAATGCCAGTACCAGGCCGCAGCCTCGAAGCCGAAATGCTGCCGGGGGGTGAAATCGCCCTTATAGGCGCGGATCAGGCAGACGATCAGGAAGATCGTGCCGATCAGCACATGGAAGCCGTGAAAGCCCGTCGCCATGAAGAAGGACGCGCCATAGTTCAGCCCTTTGAAGGCGAATGGGGCATGGGCATATTCATAGGCCTGGATGCAGGAGAAGAGCAGGCCGAGGCAGATCGTGATCCACAGCCCGGTCTTCAGGCCCTTGCGATCGCCATGCAGCAGCGCATGATGCGCCCAGGTGACGGTCGTGCCCGAGCAGAGCAGGATCATCGTGTTGAGCAGCGGGAAGGCGAACGGGTTGATGACCTCGATCCCCTTGGGCGGCCAGTGACCGCCCACCGCGTCGACCGTCGACGGGAAGAGCGAGAAGTCGAAGAAAGCCCAGAACCAGCCGACGAAGAACATCACCTCGGATGCGATGAACAGGATCATGCCGTAGCGCAGATGCAGCGACACCACCGGGGTATGATCGCCGGCATTCGCCTCGCGGATCACCTCGGACCACCAGCCGAACATCGTGCCGAGCACGCCGAGCACGCCGGCGAAGAACACGAAGCCGCCGAAATGCACGGAGTGCATCCACATGATCGCGCCCGACGCCATGACCAGCGCGGACATCGAGCCGACGAACGGCCAGGGGCTTGGTGGCAGGATGTGATAATCGTGATTCTTCGCGCCGGCCATATGCTTGCCCCTGATATGCCTGTCTTTGAGCCTACCCTTAACCGGCGGTCTTGTCCGAATCCACCGGGAAGAAGGTGTAGCTGAGCGTGATTTCGCTGATGTCGTTCGCGTCGGGATCGTCGATCAGCTTGGGATCGATATAATAGACCACCGGCATGCGGATCGTCTCGCCCGGCTTCAGCGTCTGCTGGGTGAAGCAGAAGCACTGGATCTTGGTGAAATATTTGCCGGCCTGCTCGGGCGTGACGTTGAAGCTGGCGGTGCCGGTGATCGTCTTGTCGCCCTCGTTGGTGGCGTTGAAGAAGGCCATCATGCGCGCGCCGATCGCCACCCGCTCGATCCGCTGCTCCGGCTCGAACTTCCAGGGCATCGACGGCATCACGTTCGCATCGAACCGCACGTTGACGATCTTGCCGACGACGGCGCCCGGCGCCTCCTCCCCCAGCGCCTTCCGCGTGGTGCCGTTGAAGCCGGTCGCCTGGCAGAACATCCGGTACAAGGGCGAGCTGGCATAGCCGAGACCGACCATCGCCAGCACGACGAGCAGCATGACGAGGCCAACGCGTTTGTTGCGATCAGCTAGCGAGCGGTGCGGGGCGGTCGTCGCCATCAGCTCATCTTCGCGATGGAAATGGCGTAGAACAGGATCACCAGCGCACCCAGCACCAGCGCCATGACGACCGCGCGGCTTTTCTGGCGGCGCCGGATCTCGTCCTGCGGATCGCGGATCGGTTCGTTCATGCGAGTATCCAGCGATCGGCGACGAGCGCACCGAAGATGAGGAAGAGATAGAGGATCGAGAAGGCGAACAGCTGCCGTTCCGGCTTCATCGCCGCCTGCTCCGCCTCGCGGCTGAGCCCGACGCGCGCGGCCAGGAGGACGAACATCAGGCTCAGCGCCGCTGCCGCCGCGCCGTAGATCCAGCCGACGAGGCCCAGCGCATAAGGCGCCACCGCGACCGCCGCCATCGGCAGGCTGTAGAGGAATACCTGCGCGCGCGTGGCGCGTCGGCCGGCGACGACCGGCATCATCGGCACGCCGGCATTCGCATAATCGGTGTTGACGAACAGAGCGAGCGCCCAGAAGTGCGGCGGCGTCCACAGGAAGACCAAAGCGAACAGCAGCACCGGCAGCAGATCGATGCGCCCGGTGGCGGCGGCCCAGCCGATCAGCGCCGGGAACGCGCCGGCCGCACCGCCGATCACGATGTTCTGCGGCGTCCGACGCTTCAGCCATACGGTGTAGATCATCACGTAGAACAGGATCGATGCGGTGAGGATCGCCGCCGCCAGCAGGTTCACCGCCAGCCCCATCAGCAGCACCGAGAAGGTGGCGAGGCCTACCCCGAAATGCAGCGCCGACTGGCGATCCATCCGGCCCGCGGGCAGCGGGCGATCGGCTGTGCGCCGCATCTTGGCGTCGAGATCGGCCTCATACCATTGGTTCAGCGCGCCGGCCGCGCCCGCGCCCAGCGCGATGCAGAGGATCGCGGTGAAACCGAGCACCGGGTGGATCGAGACGGGCGCCGCGAGCAGGCCGCAGAGGCCGGTGAAAACGACCAGCGACATCACGCGCGGCTTGGTGAGCGCGAGGAAATCGCGCCACTCGGCTGGAAGCTCCGGCTGTGCCGCCCTTCCCTGCACTTGCGACAGGCTGCCCGTGGTCATCGTCTGTTACTCGTCTATGGCCGGCACCCCTGCCCGGCAACGCGGAAGTCCGGATGCCGCCGAGGCGCGCATCCGGACCGTCCAGGATCGTCCGCTGGCGCGGGCGGCAATCAGTCGATGCGCGGCAGCGTCTCGAACTGGTGGTAGGGCGGCGGGCTGGACAGCGTCCACTCCAGCGTGGTCGCCCCTTCGCCCCAGGGATTGTCGCCCACCTTCGGCCCCGCGAACAGCGAGTAGAAGACGTTGACGAAGAACACCACCATGCTGGCCGCCATGATCATGTAGCCGACGCTGGCGAGGTGGTTATACTCGCGGAACGCATCCGGATAGTCCGGGATACGGCGGGGCATCCCGTCCAGCCCAAGGAAGTGCATCGGGAAGAACATCACGTTCACGCCGACGAAGAAGGTCCAGAAATGGATCTGGCCGAGCAGCTCGTTATACTGGCGGCCCCACATCTTGGCGAACCAGTAATAGAAGCCGGCGAACAGCGAGAACACCGCACCCAGCGACAGCACGTAGTGGAAATGCGCCACCACATAATAGGTGTCGTGCATGTAGTTGTCGACGCCGCCATTGGCGAGCACCACGCCGGTCACGCCGCCGACGGTGAACATGAAGATGAAGCCGATCGCCCACAGCATCGGCGTGGGGAAACGCAGCGAGCCGCCCCACATCGTCGCGATCCAGGAGAAGATCTTGATGCCGGTCGGCACCGCGATCACCATCGTCGCGGCGGTGAAGT
>CAXTTS010000076.1:0-13282 GCA_964247265.1 uncultured Sphingomonadaceae bacterium | reverse complement strand
CGGCAGGCGGCTGCCGTCCGGCGACTCCACCGTCACGTCCGGCGCCATGTCACCCTCGTTCAGCATCGCCTGCTCCGCCACTGCCATCTCCGCCACTGCCATCTCCGTCCGCCACGCGCGCCCATTCGGCGGCCACCACCGCCCTCGCAGCGTCGTAGGCGGCGCGCAAGCCGGCCCAGTCCGCCGCGCCGCAAGCCTGCGCCACCAATGCCCGCGACGGCTCCGGCGGCTCGCCCGAACCGGGCGCGACCAGCCGCATCGTCACCAGCATCCGCACCAGCAGCGCATAGGCATCGGCAAGATCGGCAGAGACGAGGCCGGCATCGGCCAGTTGCGCCAGCGCCACGCGCAGCCGGGGATCGAGGCCCACGCCGGTCGAAAGCTGCAGCACATGCACCGCGAACTCGCAATCGACGAGGCCGCCATCCGCCAGCTTCACGTCGAAGATGCCCGCCGGCGGCTTGTGCCGGGCCATTTCGCCCCGCATCTTCACCGCGTCCGCCCGCAGCGTCGCGATGTCGCGCGGTCGCCGCAACGTCTGCTCCACGATCCGCGCCACCTCGTCGCGCGCCGCCGCCGATCCATAAACCGGCCGCGCCCGCGTCAGCGCCATATGCTCCCAGGTCCAGGCGCTCTCGGCCTGATACAGCGCGAAGCTCTCGGTGGAGACGGCGAGCAGTCCCTGCCCGCCGGATGGCCGCAACCGGGTGTCGACATCGTAGAGCGGCCCGGATGCGGTCGCCACGCTGAGCGCGCCGGTCAGCCGCTGCCCCAGGCGATTAAAGTAGTGCGTCGCGCCGAGCGGCTTGCGACCGTCGGACTCGGTCAGATGGTCGCCGGTGAACAGGTAGACCAGATCCAGATCGGAGGCATGGGTCAGCGCCCCGCCGCCCAGCCGGCCGAGCGCGAGCACGACCAGCTCGCCGCCCGGCACCCGGCCATGCGCCGCCTCGAACTCGGCGACGGTGGCATCGCCCAAAGCACCGATCGCCGCCTCGGCGACCCGTGCATAGCCTTCCGCCACGATCAACGGGTCGCTCGCCTGCTCGATCAGTTGCACCCCGAGCGCGAAGCGCCGCTCGCCGACATGCTGGCGGGCGCGATCGAGCAGCGCCTGATAATCGTCGCCGGCTTCCCGCGCGGCAAATTCGGCGGTCAGCGCCGGCACCGTGCCCGGCGGATCGAAGGCGCTCGCATCGATCAGCCCGTCGAGCAAGGCAGGGCGCCGCGCCAGCGCCTCGGACAAGGTGGGGGCATGAACCAGCACATCGCCCAGCGTGCGCGCCAGCGTCGGCCGGGCTTCCAGCAGGCGGAACAGGTTGATCGCGCTCGGCAGCCGGGCGACGATATCGTCGAAGCGGTTCAGCGCGCCGTTCGGGTCGTGCGCCCGGCCCAGCGCGGCGACCAGTCCGGGCAGCACCGCCTCCAGCGCCTCGATCGCGGCCGGGGTCCGCAGCGCCCGCATCTTGCCTGCCCGCCACCCCTCGATCCGCAGCCCAGCAGAAACCGCATCGGGAAAGCCGGCGGCGGTCAGTTCGGCCTGCAACAGGCCATGATCGTGCGGCAGACCGCCGGGCCGGCCACTGTCCAGCGAATCATAGGTGGCGCCCACCCGTTCGACATGCGGTCGCAGCAGATCGATCAGCGCCTCGCCATGCGCCAGCCCATGCAGCGCCGCCACATTGCCGAGCGCGGCGGGATCGCGCGGCAGGCCGTGGGTCTGCTTGTCCTCCACCATCTGCAGGCGATGCTCGATCGTGCGGTAGAGGCGATAGGCGGTGGCGAGTTCCGTTGCCTCGTCGACAGCGATGCGGCGGGCCTTGGCCAATGCCGCGAGCGCATCCAGCGTGGCGGGGGTGCGCAGCGCCGGTTCGCGCCCGCCGTGGATCAGCTGGTGGATTTGGGCGAAGAACTCCACCTCGCGGATGCCGCCGCGCCCTTTCTTCAGGTCGTAACCGGGGCCGAGCCGCTGCACCTGCGCGTGATGATCGCGGATGCGGCGGGAGATCGTCCGCACCTCGTTCAGCGCGCCATAATCCACCGCGCGGCGCCACACGAACGGCCGGATCGCGTCCAGAAAGCGCCGGCCGAGCGCCACGTCGCCCGCCGCCGCCCGTGCCCGGATGAACGCCGCCCGCTCCCACGGCAGCGCCGACGATTCGTAATAAGCCAGCGCCGCATCGAACGGCAGCGCCAGCGGCGTTGCCTCGGGCGACGGGCGCAGTCGCAGGTCGACTCGCAGCACATAGCCGTCGCCGTCGCGGCTCTGGAGCAGTTCGACGACGCGGCGGGCGATCCGCACCGCCGCCTCCACCGGCTCCTCGCGGGATCGGCGCGGCAGGGTGTCGGGATCGAAGATCAGGATCGGATCGATGTCGGACGAGTAATTCAGTTCGTGGCTGCCATGCTTGCCCAGCGCCAGCGCCGCGAAGCCAACCGGTTCGGCGCCGGGCGCGCGTTCGGCGATGGCGGTGCGGATCGCCAGATCCAGCGCGCGATCGGCAAAGGCGGACAGAGCGGAGACCACCGCCTCGAACGGCATCAGCCCGGCAAGGTCGCCGATCGCGACAGTCAGCGCCAGCGCCAGCCGCTCCCGCCGCAAGGCGCGCGCCACCTGCGCGGGTTCGGCCGCGCGCTCCCGCCCCGCCGCCAGTGCAGCGTCCAGATCGCCGGCCTCGATCAACGAGAGGATGTCGGGCCGCTGCTCCATCGCGCGGCGCAGGAACGGCGCGTGGCGGGCGGCGCGGCCGATGGCATCGGCGATAGCGGGATCGGGCAGGCGCATCGTCCTCACGCCATAGACGGTCGAAGGGGCAGCACAAATGGGGAAGCGATCGGCAACCAAGCGGTAGCCCGCACGTTAATCCCGCTATGCCGTGGCAAGTCCCACATCCCACGCCGCCGGGTGGCGAACGGATCAGCCGCCGCTATGTCCACGGGCCCCAGGCGCATGACGGCGTGGGTCAGGCACTGCGTAGCGCCTATCTGCCGCGCATCTCCGACATGCCGCGCGATCTCGCGGACCTGATCGACCGGCTTTCCTGATCCCGACCGGTTAGCGTCTGCTGGCGCGCAGGGTCATGTCGGCGCCCTTCTCCGCGATCATGATCGTCGGCGAATTGGTGTTGCCCGAGGTGATGTGGGGCATGATCGAGGCGTCGATCACCCGCAATCCGGCGACCCCGTGCACCTTCAGCTCCGGATCGACCACCGCCCCGGGATCGCGCCCCATCCGCGCCGTGCCGACCGGGTGGAAAATGGTGGTGGCGATGTCGCCGGCCGCTTCGGCCAAAGCGGCGATACCCTGGATTTCGATCCCCGGCTTGAACTCCTGCGGACGATAGCGCGCGAGCGGCGCCTGCGCGACGATCCGGCGGGTCAGCTCGATCGACTCCGCCGCCACCAGCCGATCCCCCTCGGTCGAAAGATAATTGGGCCGGATCGCAGGCGGTACGGTGGGATCGGGCGAGGCGACGTGGATCGTGCCGCGGCTCTCCGGCCTCAGGTTGCAGACGCTGGCGGTGAAGGCGGGGAACGGGTGCAGCGGCTCGCCGAACGTGTCCAGGCTCAGCGGCTGGACGTGATATTGCAGGTTGGCCGTCTCCACCCGATCGTTCGATCGGGCGAACAGGCCCAGCTGGCTGGGCGCCATCGACATCGGGCCGCGCCGGAACAGGGCATATTCCAGGCCGATCAGCGCCTTGCCGATCAGCGATCCCGCCCGCATGTTCAGCGTCGGCACGCCGGCCACCTTGTAGGCGCAGCGTATCTGGAGATGATCCTGCAGATTCTCGCCGACGCCGGGCAGGTGCACCAGCGGATCGATCCCCGCCGCGCGCAGCCGGTCGCCATCGCCTATGCCCGAATGTTCGAGGATCGCCGGCGACCCCACCGCGCCCGCCGCAAGCACCACCTCGCCCGCTGTCGCCAGCCATGTTTCGCCGCCTTTGGCGTAGACGATTCCCGTCGCCCGCCCGCCCGCGATCGCGACGCGCTGGACGACGGCGCCCGTCTCCACCTTCAGGTTCGGGCGTTTCAACGCCGGGCGCAGGAAGGCCTTGGCGCTGCTCCACCGCCAGCCGCCGCGCTGGTTGACGCGGAAGTAAGCCGAGCCCTCATTGTCGCCACGGTTGAAATCGTCGATCTTCGGGATGCCAGCCGCTGCCGCCGCATCGCGGAAGGCATCGAGTATGTCCCAGCGGAGGCGCTGCTCGTCGACATGCCATTCGCCGCCCGCGCCGTGATGCTCGTCCTCGCCGGCGAAGTAGTTTTCCGACTTGCGGAACCACGGCAGCACGTCGTCCCATGCCCAGCCGACATTGCCGGCCTGCCGCCACCCGTCATAATCGCGCGCCTGCCCGCGCATGTAGATCATGCCGTTGATGGAGGAGCAGCCACCCAGCACCCGGCCGCGCGGATAATTCAGCGCGCGGCCGTTGAGGCCCGGCTCCGCCTCGGTGCGAAAGCCCCAGTCGGTGCGCGGATTGCCCATGCAATAGAGGTAGCCGACCGGCACATGGATCCACAGCCAGTCATCCTTGCCGCCCGCTTCCAGCAGCAGCACGCGGTGGCGCGGATCGGCGCTGAGGCGGTTGGCCAGCACGCAGCCGGCGCTGCCGCCGCCCACGATCACGAAGTCGAAATCGCCGGCCGGCCTGATATCGGTCATATCCCTCATCCTCTCGCCGGTTGCATAATGGCTCCGGCGGGATCAGGCGACCCGCATGATCCCCGGAGGCGGCGCGCTGGTGCAGCCCAACTAAGGAATGCCGAATGACCTCCGCCCCCGACGCTGCGCAATGGCCCCGGCTCGACCCGATCCGCACCGGGATACGCGGCCTCTGCCCGCGCTGCGGCAAGGGGCATATCTTCGACGGCTTCCTGAAGATGCGCAAGGCGTGCGAGATATGTGGCCTGGACTATAGCTTCGCCGACCCGGCGGACGGCCCCGCCTTCTTCGTGATCTGCTTCGGCTGCGTGCCGAGCGTGGTGCTGGCGATCTGGATCCAGCTTCACTTCGATCCGCCCTTCTGGGTCCATCTGTTCACCAGCCTGCCCTTCCTGCTAGTTACCTGCCTGCTGCCGCTGCGGCCATTGAAGGGGTGGCTGGTGGCCAGCCAATATGTCTATCGGGCGCGTGAAGGGCGGATCGCTCCACCTCCGAGCGACGTGGCACCGCCGCCGGACGCCTGACCGGCAGCAAACGATGGGGAGCGATATGGCCGAGACGATGCGCGAGTTCCGGCTGGCGGCCCATCCGCGCGGCCGCCCGCTCGTCGACGAAGACTTTGTGCTCGTCGAGGCGCCACGCCCGGTGCCCGGCCCCGGCGAGCTGCTGCTGAAGGTCCGCTGGCTGGCCTTCGAGCCCGCGCAGAAGGGCTGGATGGAGAATTTCGGCGATTACGTCGCGCCGATGGCGATCGGCGACATCATGCGCGGCATTGGCCTGGGCGAGGTGATCGAGAGCCGCAATCCCGCCTTTCCGATCGGCACGCTGCTGACCGGCATGACCGGCTGGCGCGAATATGTCGTGACGGACGGAATCGGCTACGATCCGGTCGAACCCTCCTTGCCGCCGACGGCGATGCTCTCGCTGCTGGGGCTGACAGGGCTCACCGCGTGGATCGGCCTGTTCAAGGTGGGCAAGCCGGTGGCCGGCGATACGGTGCTGGTGTCGGGAGCGGCCGGCGCGACCGGATCGATCGTCGGTCAGCTGGCGCGCGCCTCCGGTTGCCGCGCGATCGGTATCGCCGGGGGGGAGGCGAAATGCCGCTGGCTGACCGACGTGGCGGGCTTCGACGCGGCGATCGACTATAAAGCGGGCGATCTTCGCGGGCAGTTGCGCGCGGCGGCGCCGGACGGGGTGGACGTCGCCTACGACAATGTCGGCGGGCCGACGCTGGACGCCATGCTCGGCGTGATCGCCCACGGCGCGCGCGTGGTGATCTGCGGCGGCATCAGCCGTTACGAGACGGGCGGCAAGCCGGCCGGACCGTCCAACTATTTCAACCTCGTGATGCGGCGGGCGACGATGTGCGGCTTCATCGTGCTGGACCACGCCGCCGAATATGGCGCGATTCGACGCCGGCTCGTCGCCTTGGCCCATGCCGACACGCTGCGCTGGCAGGTGGACGAGCAGACCGGGTTCGAAAACGCACCCGCCACGCTGCGGCGGCTGTTCGAGGGTGCGAATTTCGGCAAGCAGATCCTTCGGATAGCCTGATCGGGTGAATTCGATGCAATCTTGTGCATCGCAGCGGAACGGGTGCCGAGTCGGGGAGTTCGGACGATTGACAGGCTGATGGTCGGAACCTAGCCACCTGCCATGCAGGCCGCTTGCCCACCCGTTACGAAGAAGGCTTTCCGGTTGAGGCGTGCGTCGTTCCTGCTCCTTCCGCTCATCCTGACGATGGCTGGCTGCGGCACCGGTGGCAAGGACGACAAGAAGCAGAAGCCGGTGCCCGAGGCGGGCTACATCGTCGTCCGGACCGAGCGGGTGCCGCTGACGATCGAGCTGGCCGGGCGGACATCCGCCTATGAGACATCCGAGGTACGGCCGCAGGTATCCGGCGTGGTGAAGTCGCGCAACTTCACCGAGGGTGCGATCGTGAAGGCGGGCCAGACCCTCTACCAGATCGATCCGAGTCTGTATCGCGCCGCCACGGCGGAAGCGCGCGCCAATCTGGCGAATGCCGAGGCGGTCCGCGTCGCGGCGGCGGCCAGGGCGGCACGCTATCGTCCGCTCGCCAGTATCGAGGCGGTGAGCAAGCAGGACTATGCCGATGCGCAGGCGAGCGCCGGCCAGGCGGCCGCGTCGGTCGCACAGCAGCGCGCCCTGCTCGACACCGCGAACATCAACCTGCGCTTCACCCGCGTGCCGGCGCCGATCACCGGGCGAATCGGCCGATCGCTGTTCACCGTCGGCGCGCTCGTCACCTCCGGGCAGGCGGATGCGCTGACCACGATCCAGCGGCTCGACCCGATCTTCGTCGACATCCAGCAATCGAGCGCGGACCTGTTGACGCTGCGCCGGTCGCTCGCATCCGGCGCGGGCGGGGTGGTGCCCTCCACCGCGGCGGTGCGGCTGGTGCTGGAGGATGGCAGCGATTATCCGCTGCCCGGCCGCGTCGAGTTCGCCGAGCCCGTCGTCGATGCCACCACCGGCTCGGTGACGCTGCGCGCCACTTTCCCCAATCCCAAGGGGCTGCTGCTGCCCGGCATGTATGTGCGCGCGCGCCTGTCCCAGGCCACCGCGACGAACGCGATCCTGGTGCCGCAGGCCGGCATCTCGCGCGATCCGCAGGGCAAGGCGACGGTGCTGCTGGTCGGGCCGAACAACAAGGCGGTGCAGCGCGCGGTGAAGGCCGATCGCACGATCGGCAGCGCCTGGCTGGTGACGGGCGGGCTGCAACCCGGCGAAAAGGTGATCGTCGAAGGGCTCGGCCGGATCAAGGACAAGCAGCCGATCCGCCCGGTGCCGGCGGGATCGAAGCCGAAGCCCGTGCCCAAGGGCAAAGGCGGCGACAAGGGCGACTCCGCGCAAGCGTCGGGGCGCTAGGGCGCCATGATCTCGCGCATCTTCATCGACCGGCCGATCTTCGCCTGGGTGATCGCGATCGTCATCATGCTGGCCGGTATCGGTGGCATCCTGTCGCTGCCGATCGAGCAATATCCCGATATCGCGCCGCCATCGGTGAACATCCGCGCCACCTATCCCGGTGCCTCGGCAGAGATCCTCGAATCCAGCGTCACGCAGGTGATCGAGCAGCAGCTGACCGGGATCGACGGGCTCATCTATTTCTCCGCCACGTCCAGTTCGGCCGGCACCGTGACCGTGACCGTCACCTTCGAGAAGGGCACCGATCCGGACATCGCCCAGGTGCAGGTGCAGAACAAGGTGCAACAGGCGCTGCCCCGCCTGCCGACGCAGGTGCAGCAGCAGGGCCTCGTCGTCACCAAGTCGAACGCGGACTTCCTGATGGTCGTCTCGGTCTATGACGAGACCGACAAGACCAGCGTGTTCGACGTGTCCGACTATCTCGTCTCCTCGTTGCAGGATCCCATCGGGCGTATTCCCGGCGTGGGCGACGTCAACGTGTTCGGCGCGCAATATGCCATGCGGATCTGGCTCGATCCGTTCCGTCTGGCGAGCGTCGGGCTGATGCCTTCGGACATCATCTCGGCGATACAGGCGCAGAACACGCAGGTCGCTGCCGGGCAGCTCGGCGCGCAGCCTTCGCCGCCCGGCCAGATGCTCAACGCGATCGTCACCGCCCGGTCGCGGCTGACGACGGTCGATCAGTTCAAGAAGATCATCGTCAAGACCCAGACCGACGGCGCGCGCGTGCTGCTCCAGGATGTCGCGCGGGTCGAGCTGGGTACGGAGAGCTACAGCACGATCAGCCGGCTGAACGGCCATCCCGGCGCCGGCATTGCGATCCAGCTGGCGCCGGGCGCCGACGCGCTGAAGACGGCGGAGCTGGTACGCGCCGAGATCCAGAACCGCTCGGGCTCCTTCCCCGCCGGCTACAAATACGCCTTCCCGCTCGACAGCACCGATTTCATCAAGCTCTCGGTCGAGGAGGTGGTGAAGACGCTGATCGAGGCGATCATCCTCGTCGTGATCGTGATGTTCGTCTTCCTGCAAAGCTGGCGCGCCACGCTGATCCCCGCGATCGCGGTGCCGGTGGTGCTGCTCGGCACATTCGGCATCCTGGCCTTGTTCGGTTTCACGATCAACACGCTGACACTGTTCGGGCTGGTCCTGTCGATCGGCCTGCTGGTCGACGACGCGATCGTCGTGGTCGAGAATGTTGAGCGGGTGATGGAGGAGGAAGACGTCTCCCCCCGCGAGGCGACGATCAAGTCGATGGGCGAGATCCAGACGGCGCTGATCGCGATCGCGCTGGTGCTGTCCGCCGTGTTCATGCCGATGGCGTTCTTTGGCGGGTCGGTCGGCGTGATCTACCGCCAATTCTCGATCACCATCGTGTCGTCGATGATCCTGTCGGTGGTGGTCGCGCTGGTGCTGTCGCCGGCGTTGGCCGCGACGCTGCTGAAACGGCCGGACAAGGAGAAGCAGGACTCGGGCAATCGGATCGCCCGCTTCGCCCACAAATATGGCGACAGGTTCAACGACTGGTTCAACCGCACCGCCGATCGCTACCGCAACGGCGTGGCCTGGGTCATCGCGCGGGCGTGGCCGGCGATGCTGGTCTATGCCGGGGTGATCGCGCTGCTGGTGATCGTATTCCTGCGCCTGCCGACCAGCTTCCTGCCGGTAGAGGATCAGGGTCGCGGGCAGCTTCAGTTCACCCTGCCGCCGGGTGCCACGCAGGAGCGCACGCTGGATGCGGCCAAGGCGATCGAAGCCTATTTCCGCAAGGCGGAGCCGGCCAACACCAGCGTGATCTACACCATCGTCGGCGGCGGGCCGGGCGGCACCGGCCAGAATGCGGGCCGCGGCTTCATCGGCTTCGCGCCGTGGGACGATCGCAAGGGCAAGGAAAACAATGCCGACGCGATCAACGAGCGGGCCACCAAGGCATTGTCCAGCCAGCTGCGCGACGTGGAATTCTATGCCACTAGCCCGCCGGCCGTGCGCGGCCTCGGCCAGTCGACCGGTTTCACGCTGGAACTGCTCAACACCGGCGGCCTTGATCGCGCGACGTTCAAGGCGCGCGAGGATCAGCTGCTCGCCGCCGCACGCAACGATCCGGCGCTGTCCGCCGTCCGACTGAACGGGCTGGAGGACGTGCCGACGCTGAACGTGGTGATTGATCAGGAGAAGGTCGGCGCGCTCGGCCTGACCCAGAGCCAGGTGGACTCGACTCTCGCGGCGGCGTGGGGCGGCAATTACGTCAACGACTTCGTCGATCGCGGGCGAGTGAAGCGCGTCTATGTCCAGGGCGATGCGCCCTATCGCGCCCGGCCGGAGGATCTGGCCAACTGGTTCGTGCGCGGCGCCACCGGCACCATGTCGCCCTTCTCGGCCTTCGCGACGACCAGCTGGGGCCGCGCGCCGACCACGCTTGCCCGGTTCAACGGGCAGTCCGCCTATGAGATACAGGGCCAGCCCGCCGCCGGGCAAAGCTCGGGCCAGGCGATGACGCGGATAGCGGAGCTGGCGGCCGAGCTGCCCGGCACGTCGGTGGAGTGGAGCGGCCTATCCTATCAGGAGCGGCTATCCGGCGGGCAGACGCCGATCCTTTACGGCCTGTCGCTGCTCGTGATCTTCCTGTTCCTGGCGGCGCTCTACGAAAGCTGGTCGATCCCCTTCTCGGTGATGATGGTCATCCCGCTGGGGCTGGTCGGCGCGGCGCTGGCGGTGGCGCTGCGCGGGTTGACCAACGACGTTTATTTCCAAGTCGGCCTGCTCACCACGATGGGTCTTTCCGCCAAGAACGCCATCCTGATCGTCGAATTCGCCGAGCAGGCTGAGAAACAGGGCAAGAACCCGACTGAGGCGGCGCTGGAGGCGGCGCGGCTGCGGCTGCGGCCGATCCTGATGACCAGCCTCGCCTTCATCTTCGGCGTGCTGCCGCTGGCGATCTCCACCGGCGCCGGCGCATTGAGCCGGGTGGCGATCGGCACCGCCGTGATCGGCGGGATGCTGACGGCGACGGTCCTCGCGATCTTCTTCGTGCCATTGTTCTTCGTGCTGGTGCGCCGCTGGTTCGGCGGCCACGCCAAGACGGACGGCGAGACGGCGGAAGGGGATAAGCCGGCGGACCCGGCCCGTCGCGACGATGCGCCGGAGGGCCAGCCGGCATGATCCGCCGCCTCACCCCGCTCGTCGGCCTGATCGCGCTGGCCGGATGCAGCCTCGAGCCGAAGTTCGTGCGGCCCACCCCGCCGGTGCCGCAAGGCTGGCCGGCCGGCGATGCCTATCTCAGGCAGACCGAGGCGACGCTGCCGGCGATCACCTATCGCGACATCTTCCGCGACGAGCGGCTGCGCGGGGTGATCGCGCGGGCGCTGGCGAACAATCAGGATGTGGCGATCGCGGTCGCCAACATCGTTTCCGCCCGCGCGCTCTACCGGGTGCAGCGCGCCGAACTGCTGCCTTCGCTCGACGGCAATGGCCAGGTGCGGGTGAGCGACAACGGCACAAATACAACGACCGGCACGACCACGGGCACGAACGGCACCGGCTCCACGATCAGCGGCGGCTCGGGCGGCACGCAGACGATCTACAGCGCCAATCTCGGCGCCGCGTTCGAGCTCGATCTGTTCGGCCGCATCCGCAATCTCAGCAAGGCGGCGTTGCAGGAATATCTGGCGACGGAGGCCGCCGCGCGCGCCGCCAAGCTCACGCTGATCGGCGATGTCGCGAGCGCCTGGCTCACCCTCGCCACCGACCGCAGCCTGCTCGCGATCGCCGCCGATACCGAGGTGAGCGCACAGCGCAGCGTCGATCTTACCCGCGCCCGGCTGACCGGCGGCATCGCGCCGCGATCGGACGTGCGGCAGGCGGAGACGGTGCTGGCGCAGGCGCGGTCGGACCGCGCCGACCTGACGACGATCGTCGCGCAGGATCGCAACGCGCTCGATCTGCTCGTCGGCGCGCCGGTCAGCGATGCCGATCTGCCCGCCTCGATCGAAAGCGTGGACGGCAGCCTGGCCGAACTGCCGGCGGGGCTGGATTCGCGCATCCTGCTGCGCCGGCCGGACGTGGTGCAGGCCGAATATGTGCTGCGCGCCGCCAACGCGCGCATCGGCGCGGCGCGGGCCGCCTTCTTCCCGACGATCAGCCTGACCGCAGCGGCGGGCTTCGCCAGCACGGCGCTCTCGTCGCTGTTCACCGGCGGCGCCTTCAGCTGGTCCGCCACGCCCGCCGCCAGCGTGCCGATCTTCGATGGCGGGGCCAATCGCGGCAATCTGGCTTATGCGGTCGGGCAACGCGACCGCGCCGTGGCTCTGTATCGCCAGTCCATCCAGACCGCGTTCCGCGAGGTGGCGGATGCACTGGCGCGGCGCGGTACGGTGGATCGCCAGTTCGCCGCCCAGCGCCTGCTGGAGGAAGCCGCGCGCGACAATTTCCAGCTGGCCGACGCGCGCTATCGCGAGGGCATCGACACGTTCCTGACCAGCCTTGACGCGCAGCGCACCCTCTACACCGCGCGGCGCTCGCTCACATCGACGCGGCTGGTGCGCGCAGACAATCTGGTGGAGCTTTACCGCTCGCTGGGCGGCGACATGCTGGCCGAACTGCCGCCCGGATAGGCCGCAGGGCCTTTCGTCCGCTCAGATTTGGTCGAGGCGCGCGCGCTGGTCGTTCAGGATCGTGGCGAGGGTTTCCTCGATCGCATGATGCGGCGCCCACCCGGCGGCGGCGCGGAAGGAACCGGCTTCGATCGCGGCCAGCGGCACCTCGCTCGGGCGGACGCGGGCGGGATCGGTGACGACAACGGTCGGCACGCTGCTCATCGCGCGCAGCATCTCCAGGATCGTCGCGATCCTCACGGTGCGCCCGGATGCGACGTTGAAGATGTTGCGGGCTGGCAATGTGTCGGCGCGGGCGAGCAGGCGGACATAGCCGTCGATCACATCCCGCACATCCATGAAGTCGCGCTCCGCATCGAGATTGCCGACCGCGATCTCGCGCGAGCCACCCCGTTCGATCCGGGCGATCTGCGCGGCGAAGGCAGGGATCACGAAGCGCTCGTCCTGCCCCGGCCCGCTATGGTTGGACGGGCGCACCACGATCAAGCGGGCGGTGGCGGGCAGCACGTCGGCCAGCATCCATTCCGCCGCCGCCTTCGACCGCGAGTAGGAGGATTGCGGGGCGATCGCCGTCGTCTCGTCCGCGACGCCATGATTGAAGCTGAGACCATAGACCTCGACGCTGCTGACGAAGAATAAGGTACAATCGGCGGCATGAGCGGCCAGCGCCGCCGCCAAAGCGAGGCTGCCGCCGACATTGATCCCCCAGGTCCCCGCCGCCGCGTTCAGCGACTGGCCGACCGAGGCCTGCGCGGCGAGATGGACGACGAGATCGGGCCTCACCACCCGCACCGCCTCGGCGACGCTCGGCGGATCGGTCAGGTCGAAACCGATCTCTTCATGGCGTTGCCCGTCGCGCTGGCCGGGCGTGCGCGAGGCGAGGACCATGCGCGCGCCAGGGCCGAGCCGCGCCGCCAGCGCGGGCACGAGGTGGCGGCCGACGAAGCCGTCCGCCCCCGTCACGAGGATGCGCCGGAACGGCAGCGTACCGGTGTGGTCTGTCATGGTCAGGGCTGGATTTCGGCCATGGGGGGTTCTGTGGCGGCGGCGGGGGCGG
>CAXTTS010000075.1:0-13551 GCA_964247265.1 uncultured Sphingomonadaceae bacterium | reverse complement strand
GCGACGGCGCCTGCTCGTCCTCGACGCTGCAGGAGGCGGCGAGCTGGGGCAAGGTTAATACGGGCATCGAGCAAATGGTGTTCGCGGAAGCCGGCTCGGTGATGCCGCTGCTCGCGAGCGACGCCTATCATCGCCGCCTGCGCGAGGGCCAGGCGCCGAAGCGTTGGGCCAAGCTGTTCGAAGCCGCCGAAGCCAATCAGGGCTGATCGCGTTGCGGGGGGCGGGCGAAGCGCCCCCCCGCCCCGCACTCCAGGCGGTTTTAGACGCTGCCCAGCCGCAGGAAATCGTGGACGTGGACGAGGCCGACGGGAACGCCGGGCGCGTCCACGTCGGTGACGAACAGTGAGGTGATGCGGCACCGCTCCATCAGCGCGACGCAATCCTCGGCAAAGGCATCGGCGCGCACGGTGACGGGATCGATCGTCATCACCTCGGCCGCGCTGGCATCCATCAGATCGTCGATATGGCGGCGCAGATCGCCATCGGTGATGACGCCGACGAGACGGCCCTCGCGATCCACCACGCCGGCGACGCCGAAGCTCATCGAGGTGATCCTCAGGATCACGTCGCGCATGCAGCTATCCTCCTGCACCAGCGGCAGCTTGTCGCCGAGATGCATGATCGCCGAGACGCGGGTGAGGCGCTGGCCGATCGATCCGCCGGGGTGCAACGCCTGCAGCGCGTCGCGTGAAATGCCGCGCGCGTGCATCACGGCCATCGCCAGTGCGTCGCCCAGCGCCAGCATCAGCACGGTGGAGGTGGTCGGCGCGATATTGGCCGGGCAGGCTTCGC
Organism: uncultured Sphingomonadaceae bacterium; assembly: GCA_964247265.1. GTDB lineage: Bacteria > Pseudomonadota > Alphaproteobacteria > Sphingomonadales > Sphingomonadaceae > Alterirhizorhabdus. Next base: position 12,759 of record CAXTTS010000075.1, on the reverse strand, counting down.
GTGCGTGCGGCAGCACGATCTGGACGTTGGCCTCGCGCAGCATCGGCGCATCGCGGCGGGAGGTGATGCCGATCACCGGCACCGACAATGCCTGGGCGTGGGCGATGATCGAGCGCAGCTCCGGCGTGCCGCCCGAATTGGTGAAGGCGAGCAGCACGTCGCCCGGCACCAGCATACCGAGGTCGCCGTGCGAGGCTTCCGCCGGATGGACGAAGATGGCGGGCGAGCGGGTGGAGGCGAGCGTCGCCGCCACCTTGCGCGCGATATGGCCGGACTTGCCCATGCCGGTGACGACGATCCGCCCCGCCACCCCGAGCAGCAGCGATACGGCATCGGCAAAGCTCTGATCCAGCGACTCGGCCAGCAGTACCAGCGCCGCCGCCTCCAGCTCGACCACCTCGCGGCCGCGCCGCAGCAGTTCATGATCGTCGACAGGCGCGAATGCTTGCAGCGGGCGGACCAGATTCAGCGCCATTCCCGAACTCCACGCCAACACGGGCGGCACCGCCCGGAGAAAAAGCGGTGCTAGGCGCGTCTCTTCGCAATTGCAACGTAAGCAATCGCCGATCTGGCGACTTGGCGGCTTTGTCGGCTGGTGTTGCCGTTACGCCGCAGCAGCAAAGCATTGTAAAGTCCCGATTTGCGAGATGATCTTGCCACGCGCCTTCGCGCCCATCATCCCTGTCACGAGGGGAATGGGGGCAGCACATGCGGAAAGCGCGGGCGTGGAGCGTTGGTTTGCTGGCGGGGTGCCTGTGGGCATCGTCCGCCGGCGCGGCGTGGATCGAGGCGCGGACCGATCATTTCAGCGTATATTCGGATGACGATCCGGCCAGGGTGAAGGCCGTCGCGATCCGGTTGGAGCGGTTCGACAAGGGCATACGCAAGCTGCGCGGCCTGTCCGATCCGAACATGCTCCAGGCGAACCCGGTGACCGTCTATGTCGTGCCCAATATCGCGGCCGTTCAGAAATTGTGCAACGGGCTGGACGGGCACAAGCTCGCCTGCACCAACAGCGCCGGTTTCTACGAAGGGCGGGCGGAGGGTTCCGTCGCGTTCATGCCGAGACATGCCGGCAACGGCGGCAAGCTGGATCTCAACGCCGAGACCGTGCTGCTCCACGAATATAGCCACCACATCATGTTGGCGAACTTCAGCGGCGCCTTTCCCGCCTGGTTCGTCGAGGGCTTTGCGGAGTTCCACTCCACCGCCACCATCGACGACCAGGGCCGGATCGGTTTCGGCAGGCCGGCCGCGCACCGCTTCGTCGGCCTGATCCTCGGCACGCCGCTGAAGATGAGCGACCTGCTGACCACCGACGGCGTGAAGGCCGCCGACGGCCGCCCGCTGTCCGCCGAGCAGCGCGAGTCGCTATATGGCCGGGGCTGGCTGCTCACCCATTATCTCACGTTCGAGCCATCGCGCGCGGGCCAGCTTGCCGCTTATCTCACCGCCATGGACAAGGGGAAATCCAGCCTCGATGCGGCCAAGGCGGCGTTCGGCGACCTGCCGACGCTGGATCGCGACCTGACCGCTTACGTGCATCGCCGCACGCTGTCTTATTACGCGCTGCCGGTCGACGATGTCGCGCCCGATGCGATCCACGTCCGCGCGCTGTCGGCGGGGGAGGCTGCGATGATGCCGGTGCGGCTGCGATCTGATCGCGGCGTGGACCGGGTATCCGCCGCGCTGGTGGCGGCCGACGCCCGCCGGCTTGCGGCCCCCTACCCCGCCGATCCCGGCGCGCAGGATGCGCTGGCGGAGGCGGAATATGATGCCGGCAACGACGATGCCGCCGAAACCGCCGCCGATCGCGCGCTCAAGGCCAGCCCGACCGACCGGACGGCGATGATGTACGAGGGCCGCGTCAGGGTACGCCGCGCCGAACAGGCCCACAGCACGGATGCGAAGGTCTGGACGGAGGCGCGCAGCTGGTTCGTCAAGGCCAACCGCGCGCAGCCCGACGATGCCGCGCCGCTTTATCTGTTCTACCGCAGTTTCCTCATCCAGGGCGTGCGGCCCACCGCCAATGCGGTGACGGGGCTGGAGCGCGCGTTCGATCTGGCGCCGCAGGATGGCGACCTGCGCTTCCTGCTGGCACGGCAATATCTGATCGATCACCGCCTGAAGGAAGCGCGCGTCATTCTCGCGCCGCTCGCCTTCGACCCGCATGCCGCGCCGGACAATGCCGCCGCCGCGATCGTCGCGCTGATCGACAAGGGTGACGAGGCGGCCATCGCCGCCCGGATCGGCGGCGCCGCGCCGGACGAACACCCCTGACGGTTCGCGACGCCCGATCAGCCCGGTCCGATGTGCAGGACGGTGAGGCTGCGGCTCAGGAACATCCAGCGCCCGTCGCGCCGCACCCACTCGTCGTCATAGCGGTTGAGCCAGCGCTCGGTCTTGCCGGCGGTGTCGGTGTTGAGTTCGTCCGTATAGGTGTGGCCGCTGGCGCGGTCGCCTTCCACCGTGATCGCGCCGCATCGCTGGAAGTTCACCTGCTCCGGCCAGCCCGGCATCGCATCCAGCCACGCCTTCAGGATCGCCGCCCGGCCCTCCCCCCGCTCCATGCCGGGGATCGCGGGCAGCTTCCACACCGCATCCTCCGCCCAGTTGGCGATCCACGCATCGGCATCGCGGCGGGTGACGGCATCGCCATAGCTTGCGACCAGTTCGTGGATGGCGAGGCGATCCTCCGCCGGTCCGTCAAATGCCATGTGTCGATCCTCCCAGGAGTCTCGCACCGGTCTAGGCGGGGCGGCGCCTGCGGAGAAGCTGCGCTAAATCGCAGCTGTGGCGCGATCGGCGCGATTGTGCCGCCGCCACGCGCCGCCTATCGTTCGCGCGCAATGACGGAGCCAGCGATATGCCCCTGATGCCGCACATCGCCCGCGCGCTCATCGCCGGGGGCGTGGCGCTCGCGGCGGTGGTGGCGCTCGCGGCCGGCGCGGGCGACACGATGCGCTGGCCGGACCTGCTCGACCGGCCGAAGCCGGCGGCCGACAAGCGGATCGCCTATGGCCGCGATCCGCTGCAATATGCCGACCTCTGGCTGCCGAAGGGCAAGGCGCCGCATCCGCTGGTGCTGATGGTGCATGGCGGCTGCTGGCAGACCGATATCGCCGATGCCGGCATCATGAACTGGATCGCCGACGATCTGCGGCGGCGCGGCATCGCGGTGTGGAACGTGGATTATCGCGGCGTGGATCGCGCCGGCGGCGGCTATCCCGGCACCTTCCTGGATGTGGCGGCGGCGGCCGATGCGCTGCGGCCGGCGGCGCGACGCTACGGGCTGAGGCTGGATCGCCTCGTCGTGCTCGGCCATTCGGCGGGCGGGCATCTGGGGCTGTGGCTCGCGGCGCGCGGGCGCATCCCGCGCGATAGCGTGCTGTACCGCGCCGATCCGCTGCCGATCCGCACCGTCATCAGCATCGGTGGGCTGCCCGACCTGCGCGCCGCCGAAACCCCGCCGGGCGACACCTGCGATGTGGCCCCGGTTCGCCAGCTGACCGGCGCGCCCAGCGCCATGCGGCCCGACGTGTTCCGCGATACATCGCCGGCCGAGATGATGCCGTTTCCCGCGCGGCAGATCCTGGTCAACGCCACCCGCGACCGGATCGCACCGCCCGCCTTCGCGGCCGCCTATGCAACCAGGGCGGCGGCGGCCGGCGCCACGGTCAGGCAGGTGACGGTGCCGGACGAGGGCCATGTCGAACTGATCGCCCCCGGCACGAAGGCGTGGGCGGCGGAGGTGGCCGAGATCGAGCGGGCGCTGCGTTAGCGCCGCTCCGCCCCCGCCCGCCACCCCGACATGCCGGTGTAGAGCCGGTAGAAGATACCGCTGCCGACGATCACGATGACCAGCCCGGCAATCTCGCTCCATTGCGCCAGCAGCACCAGCAGCACCATGCTCGCCATTCCCGCCACCGCCGCGACCGGCAACCCGCGCAAACCGAGCGGCCGGCCGAACAGGGCGACGCCCGCCCGCGCCAGCGACCATGAAGCCGCGCAGGACAGGAAATACAGCCCCGCCGTCGCCAGCGTGGACAGGATCGCCAGTTTCTCGAACGTGCCGGTAATCGCGAAACCGGCGGCGAGCACGGCATGCACCATGATCGCGACATGCGGCGTGCGGGTGCGCGCATGCACCGCCGCCAGGCTGCGCGGCAGCAGCCGATCGCGCGCGAAGGCGAACAGCACGCGCGGCGCGCCGAACAGGTCGCTGGCGATCCAGCCCAGCCGCGAGAAGGTGGCGCCGATCAGCAGCAGCAGGCCGAGCGCGGGGCTGACCACGGCGATCCCGTCCGCCAGCGGCGTCGCCGATCGCGGCAGGCGCGATCCAAGCAGCCCGTCCGCCACCAGCTGGATTGCGATATAGAGGATCACGACGAAGCCCATCGACAGGAACAAAGCGCGCGGGATGGTCCGCTGCGGCTCCGCCACCTCGCCGCTCGCGCCGAGCGGCGTTTCCATGCCGCAAAAGGCGAACAGAGCGAGGATCACGGCGCGGCCGAAACCCTCCGCCGGCGGCAGGGCGCCGCTGTCCGCCGGCAGCGACGGCAGCGCCACCGCCCCGATGATGACGAACAGCAGCAGCGGCACCAGCTTCACCAGCGTCGTCACCGTGATGAAGCGCGCGGCCGGCGACGCGCCCCGGATGTTGACCCAGGCCAGCCCGCCGATCACCAGGATTATCGACACCGCGCGCAGCACCGGTGACGCAAAGGCCGGGAGCAGCGCGCCGACGCCATCGGCAAAGGCGGCGGCGATCCCTCCGCAGGCGAGCAGGCTCGACAGCCAGAGCAGCACCCCGGCGACGAAGCCGGCCAGTGGCCCGAACGCCGCCTCGACATAGCCGTACGATCCGCCGCTGGTCGGCACCCGGCTGCTCGCCTCGGCAAAGCAGATCACCACCGCCGCCATCGCCAGTGCACAGGCGAGGTAAGCGAGCGGCGCGCGGTCGCCCGCCGCCGCCGCCATCGCTGCCGGCAGCGAGAAGATGCCCGCGCCGACCACGCCGTTGACGATCGCGAACGCCATGCCCCAGGTGCCGACCGATCGCACCAGCCCGCGATCGCGCGCGCTTTCCGAGGCGGCGGGATCGCCATGAGCAGGTTCGGTCAAGGGCGGCCTCCTTCGATCGCGACGAGAGGCAGCTTGCCCCGCCCGCCGGCACATCGCAACACCGCGCGATGACACCCCCTAACGCCGCCACCATCGCCGACCTCGACGCCGCCGATCCGCTCCGCCATTTCCGCACGCGTTTCCGCCTGCCGCCCGGCGTGATCTATCTCGACGGCAATTCGCTGGGCGCGCTACCGGTGGCGACGGCGGCGCGCATGGCGGACGTGATCGCGCGCGAATGGGGCGACAGCCTGATCCGCAGCTGGAACGACCATGACTGGATCGGCGCGCCCCGCCGCATCGGCGACAAGATCGCCCGGCTGATCGGTGCCGCGCCGGGCGAGGTGATCGTCGCCGACTCCACCTCGGTGAACCTGTTCAAGCTGGTGGTCGCCGCCACCGAGCTGTGCCCCGATCGCGGCACGATCCTGACCGAGGCCGGCAACTTCCCGACCGACCTCCACGTCGCGACCCGCGCCGCCGCCCTCCTCGGCAAGCGGATGCAGGTGGTCGAAACGGGCGCGCTGGCGGACGCGATCGGGCCGGACACGGCGCTGACGGTGCTGAGCCACGTCCATTATCGCAGCGGCCACCGCCACGACATGCCCGGGCTCACCGCGCTCGCGCGGTCGCGCGGATCGCGGATCATGTGGGATCTCAGCCACAGCGCCGGCGCGGTGCCGCTGGCGCTGGGCGCTGACGGCGTGGATCTGGCGATCGGCTGCGGCTACAAATATCTCAACGGCGGGCCGGGCGCGCCGGCCTTCCTGTATGTCGCAAAGGCATTGCAGCCCCGCATGGTCTCACCGATCGCCGGCTGGCTGGGCCATGCCGCGCCCTTCGCGTTCGGCGACGATTACCGCCCGGCCGACGGGGTGGAACGCTTCCTGGCCGGCACGCCGCCGATGCTGAGCCTGCTCGCGCTGGAGACGGGGGTCGATCTGATGCTGGAGGCGGATCAGGCGGCGATCGCGGCCAAGGCGCGCAGCCTGCACGATCTTTTCGCCACGCTCATGGCGGCGCGCTGCCCGGCGCTCCGCCGAGTGTCGCCCGACGATGCGGCGCGGCGGGGCAGCCACATCTCGTTCGCCCACCCGCAGGCGCAGGCGATCGTGCAGGCGGCGATCGCAGCCGGGGTGATCGGCGATTTCAGGGCACCCGATGTCGCCCGGTTCGGCCTCACGCCGCTTTATACCAGCCACCGCGACATCGACGAGGCGGTGGAGCGCATCGCCGCGATCGTGGCGGACGAGCGCTGGCGCGACCCGCGCTTCACCGCGCCGCGCGGCACCGTGACCTGAGTTTTCCCACACGCGCAGGCGCTTGCGGCGAAAGGATCGCAGATGGCGGAAACTTGACTATAGTTTTACATAGCTAAACCGCCATTGCATCGCACGCATGTCTTATTGTAGCAATGTCTAGTCTAGGAGCCGATCCGCAAAGTCGTCGCTCCGGCTTTCGCTTAGCATGAGGTCGAGCATGTCGGACGATCCCCTTCCCGCCCCAGCCAGCGACTATCTGGCGTTGACCGCCGACATCGTCGCCGCGCACGTCAGCAATAATCGCGTATCGGCGATCGAGCTGCCCGCCTTGATCGAGTCCGTCCACGCGGCGCTCGCGGCGCTGAACGACGAACCGGCCGAGCCGGAGCCGCCCAAGCCGGAGCCCGCCGTCTCGATCCGTGCCTCGATCCGCCCGGATTATCTCGTCTGCCTGGAAGACGGCAACAAGCTGAAGATGCTGAAACGCTATCTGCGCACCAATTACGACATGAGTCCGGACGACTATCGCAAGAAATGGGGCCTGCCGTCCGACTATCCGATGGTCGCGCCCAATTATGCGGAAAAGCGTCGCGGTCTCGCCCATGCGATCGGCCTCGGCCGCAAGGCTAAGGCAGCGCAGGAGAGCGCGCCCGCCGAAGAGCAGCCCGATACGGACGCGCCGCCCGCGGACAAGCCGCGCCGTGGTCGCCCGCCCAAGGCGGCCGCCTCGCCTCCGCCACCTGATGCCGAACCGCCCGAACCGGCGCAGGACGCCCCGATCGCGGCGGAGAAGCCCGCCCGCAAGCCGCGCGCGAAGAAGCTGAGCGGCCCGGCGGCGCTCGCAAAGGCACGCGGGGAGAGCGTCGAAGGCTGACCGGCCCACGGCGGGCGACCAGAGCGAGCAAGGTACCGAAGGAGCAATCGATGGCGAAATCGATCGACATATTCCTGGCGGACTTCAGGGTGGAGGTGCGCGAGGATGGCACGCTCGTGCGCGAGATCACCGATCTTTCGCTCGGGCGGCCGGGGCATCTGACGCCGATCTTCGACAAGGCCGGGCTGGCGCCGCGTCAGGCGATGCACGTCAGCGGCGCCTATCCGCCCCCGCATGGCGGCGCGGAAATGCCGTTCGCCCTGTTCTTCGACAAGCCGGCGCAGCGCGACGTGGCGGGCACCGCCTTCCATCAGGGCGATACGTTCGCGGCGTCGCACGGCTGCGTCCATCTCGGCCGGGCCGATGCCGAATGGCTGTTCCACTGGGCGGGCACGGCGCCGGTCGCCGCGTCGGCGCACGGCCCCTACCCCGCCTCGCCCACCCGCGCCCATGTGTACCAGATCGGCGCGTCGAACATGCTGGCGCGGGTGATCCTGGCGATCAACACCCGGCTGGCGGCGCTCGGCCTGCTCGGCAAGCCGGCCGATGCCGCCTACGATCAGCAGACGGCCGATGCGGTAACCCGCTTCCAGACGGCGAACGGCCTGAAGCCCGATGGCAAGATCGGCCCCAGCGAGACCGCGCCGGCGCTGGGCGTGAAACTCTAGCGCGAGGGCGCCGGCCCGGCGGTGACGCCGCCGGCTGGCGCGCGGGCGGACTGGCTGAGGCGCCGCAGTTCGGCGCGCAGCGACGGACCGGCAAGGTGCGCGTCCACCGCCTCGAACCCCTCGGATTTCAGGCGGCGGGAGAGATCCTGCAAGTCGGCGATGGCACCGGAACGGGCGAGCTCATAGGCTCTCTCCATGATGGTCGGCTTGTTCGTCATGCGCCGGCTTTATCCGCTTATTTCACCGTCGCATAGCGCAACGGTGCCGATACGCCCGGTGGTGGATCAGATATCGGTCCAGCCGGCCGCCTGCTCGCCGGACGGGCAGCGGGCGAATTGCTCCAGCAGCCAGGATGCCGCCGGGCCGGGCGGCGTGTCGCTGCGCCAGATGCCGGCCAGCCGGTAGATGCCGCCGGGATGATCCGGCATCGCCAGGCGGACGAGCGTGCCGGCAACGAGATCGGCCTCGATCATCGGTAGCGGCATGTTGCCCCAGCCGATCCCCTCGCGCAGCAGGGCGTGCTTCGCGCCGAGATCGGCCAGACGCCAGGTGCGCGCGCTCAGCACCGAAAAATCGCGCCCGTCGGTCAGCGGCGAACGATCGGTCAGCACCAGCTGGACGTGATCGCGCCCGGCGCCCGGCGGCAGCGGCGACTGGCGGGCGAGCGGATGATCGGGCGCCGCCACCGGCACCATCAGCACCGATCCCACCATCCGGCAGTCTATGCCCATATTCTCCGAGGCGAGCGGGCCGGAGATGCCGATCACGGCGCGGCGATCCAGCACCAGCGCGGTGACGGCGCCCAGCGCCTCGACATGCAGCCGCAGGGTCACGGTGGGATAGGCCTCGCTGAACGCGCGCAGCACGCGGCCGAGCCGTTCGGAGGGGAGCATCACGTCCACCGCCAGATTGACCTCCGCCTCCAGCCCGTCGAGCAGGCCCTTCACCTTGGCGCGCAGGCCATCGATGCCGGACGCGACCGCCCGCGCCTCGGCCAGCACGGCATGGCCGGCCACCGTCAGCTTCGGCTTGCGCGTGCCCTCGCGATCGAACAGGCTCAGGCCCAGCTGCGCCTCCAGGTTGGCGACGCCATAGCTGATGACGGAGACGGCGCGGTTCAGGCGGCGGCCGGCGGCGGCGAAGCTGCCCGTGTCCACCACGGCGAGGAAGACGCGCAGCTGATCGAAGGTCGGGGTGCCGGGGCCGCTGCTCATTTCAACTCTCTCGAACGATCAGCCTCAAACTATCCCCCTGATCGATAATGTCGAGAGAGACTATCTCCGCCTCAACCAAGCAGAGGAGGCGAGCATGACGACCGGAACCGAACCCCAGCTCAGCCAGGCCGAGTGGCGGGCGGTGGCGATCGCGCTGAAGGATGCCGAAGGCTGCGATCATGGCGATCGCCCAGCCGCCGGCCCGATCCGCAAGGCGATCCGCTGGTTCACCGGCACGACGCCGACCAATCGGTTGGCCGATCCCCGGCTGGAGGCGATCCGCGGCTTCGTCTGCGATACCCGCCGCCACCGCCGGGTGGCCGAGCGCTTCGTCGGCGCGCTGACCGAGCAGGGCCTCAACGCCCGGCAGATCGATGCGCTCGCCCTCCTCACCATCTGACACCTGAATAGCAAGGGAGACCCACGATGATCGAAGTTCGCCCATTCAACAGCCTCGGCGGTGAAGATCATGGCTGGCTGAACGCCAAGCACCATTTCTCGTTCGCCAATTACTACGACGCCGATCGCACCAGCTGGGGCAATCTGCGCGTGTGGAATGACGACATCATCGCGCCGAAGACGGGATTTCCGCCGCATCCCCACCGCGACATGGAGATCATCACCTATGTCCGCGAAGGCGCGATCACCCACCGCGACGATCTGGGCAATAGCGGCCGCACCGAGGCGGGCGATGTCCAGGTGATGTCTGCCGGCACCGGCATCCGCCACTCCGAATATAATATGGAGGATGTCGAGACGCGGATCTTCCAGATCTGGATCATGCCGACGCGCGGCGGCGAGAAGCCGGCGTGGGGCGCCAAGCCGTTTCCGGCCGGCGAGCGGGCCGGGCAGTTCGTGGTGCTGGCATCTGGCTTCGCCAACGATAATGACGCGCTGCCGATCCGCACCGATGCCCGCGTCGTCGGCGCCACGCTGAAGGCGGGCGAAACGGCGGAATATCCGCTCGGCCGCGATCGCCGGGGCTATCTGGTGCCGGCCAAGGGCGCGGTGGAGATAGAGGGGATGCGGGTGAACGCGCGCGACGGCGCCGCGATCAGCGATATCGAGACGCTGCGCGTGACGGCGATCGAGGATAGCGAGATCGTGCTGGTCGACGCCGCCTGATCCCGCCTGCCGGGGAAGCTCCCCCAACTTCCCCGGCGCCGCCGGGCGCCCTTCCCCCCAGGCGCCCGGCGGCTTCATCTCCGTGGCCCGGCTTTCGCCGGCGACGCCCACCTATGTTGACGCAAGCCCCGCTGTCCCCCGCTATCCGTCGCCGCGAATGGAGCGCCCTATGCCGATCCCACGCGGCGGGCCTGTCTCTGCCAGTCTCCTGCCCGGCGCCGTGCCGCCGGCCGAACGGGCGATCATCGAACCGAAACCGGTTTCGCTCGACCCGAGGCTGATGCTGCGGGAATTCGAGCAGCGGCTGACCCACACATCTTTCGCGCAGATGTTCGGCGTCACCCGGCGTTCCGATCGCCGCCGGGTTCCGCCAGAAGGCTGTGCGATCGATCCACGGCAGGCGCGGGATGCCGCGATGATGGGCGCGGCCGATTTCGTGTCGGTTGGGCGACGCAGCGGCGTCGGTCCGCGATCGAACATAAGGAATCCGGACTGATGGCCAGCACCGACACCAGGGACATCATCGTCATCGGCGGCTCGGCGGGAAGCAGCGTCAGCCTCAAGAAGCTGGTCGGCGATCTGCCGGCCGACCTGCCGGCGAGCGTCTTCATCAGCACCCACCTGCCCGCGCACAGCCCCAGCCTGCTCGCCGATGTGCTGGCCGGCAAGGCGAACCTGCCGGTGGCGCAGGCGATCGACGGGCAGCCGATCGAGATGGGCCGCGTCTATGTCGCCGCGCCAGATCGGCACCTGCTGCTGCTGAACGGCACGATCCGCTTCGGCGTCGGCCCGCGCGAGAATATGGCGCGGCCGTCGATCGATCCCTTCTTCCGCTCCGCCGCTCTGTCCTACGGCTCGCGCGTGATCGGCGTGGTGCTGAGCGGCCTGCTGAACGATGGCGCGGCCGGGCTGCACGCGATCAAGGCGCGCGGCGGCACGGCGGTGGTACAGCACCCGCTCGATGCGGAGGCGGATCAGATGCCGCTGTCCGCCCTCGAATCGGTCGATGTCGATCATGTCGCGGCGGCGGCGGATCTGGGCAAGCTCCTGATCGCCCTCGCCGGCACCCCCGCCGGCCCCTCGCCCCTCGCAAGTGACAGCCTTGAGCTGGAGGTCGAGATCGCCGCCGGCGCGCGGCTGGGCAGTGATCGGCTGAGGCGGCTCGCCACGCCCAGCCCGCTTTCCTGCCCCGACTGTCACGGCGTGCTGTCGGAGGTGACGGTCGGCGGGCCGCTGCGCTACCGCTGCCAGATCGGCCACGCCTATTCCGCGCAGGCGCTCGCCGCCCATATCGACGAGGTGGACGAGGCGATCCGCGTCGCGATGCGGGTGATGGAGGAACGCGTCACACTGGTGGAGCGGATGGCGCTCGACGCGAGGCAGACCGGCCGCGCGGCCGTGGCCGAACTCTACGAATCCCGTGCCGAGGAGTATCGCCGCTACGCGATGACCCTGCGCGATGCGGCCGTCACCTCGCTGCGCCTGGGGCGGGCGCCGCGTGAACAGGATATCTGATCGTAGTCCCTTCTTTAATCATGGCCGAAAGCCTATCCCGAGCGCGGGTACGATGCGCTGGATGACCGGATGAGCGACGCGGAGGCACAGGATCACGATGCCCCGGCGGAGGCCGAGGAGGAATATGACGGTGACGGCCTGCCGATCGTTGGCATCGGCGTCGGTGCCGGTTCGCTGCCATCGCTGGAGACGCTGTTTCGCGGCATCCCCGCCGATCTGGGCGCGGCCTATGTGATAGCGGTCCGCCAGCTGGAGGGGCTGGACGTGAAGACGGCGGTGGACGTGCTGACCCGCGCATCCTCGCTGCCGGTGACGATCGGGCGCGATGGGGAGCGGCTGGAGGCCAACCACATCTATGTCGGCGGCCCGCAGGACATGATAACGGTCGCGGACGGGCAGCTCGGCATCCGTGACGCGGTCGAGCCGGTCGGCCATCGCGGCACGATCGATACGCTGCTGATCTCGCTGGCCGAACATGCGCGCGATCGGGCGGTGGCGGTGATCCTCGGTGGCATCGGCAGCGACGGCACGGCGGGCATCACGGCCACCAAGAAATATGGCGGCCTCTCCATCGCCGAGGGCGAGGCGGGCGAGGAGGGCGACATCGCGCAAGGCGCGGTGGGGCCTTCCGGTGCGGTCGATGTCCACGCGCCGATCGATCAGATCGCGGCGCGCATCGGCACCTACCTCAAAAGCCTCGCCGCGCTCGAAGGCGGCCGCGAAGCAGACGAAGCGTCCGGCCAGATCGAGGCCAGGGTCACCCAGATCACCACGATCCTGCGCAACGTCACCAGCCACGATTTCCACGGCTACAAGCGCGGCACCTTCCTGCGCCGGGTCCATCGCCGGCTCCAGGTGCTCCAGATCGAGAAGCTGGACGATTATATCGCGCACCTGCGCGGCGATCGCGACGAGGTGCAGAACCTGTTCCAGGATCTGCTGATCGGCGTCACCCAGTTCTTCCGCGATCCGCAGGA
>CAXTTS010000074.1:0-13942 GCA_964247265.1 uncultured Sphingomonadaceae bacterium | reverse complement strand
TACCGATATCGGCCGAATCGTGACGCTCTCCTTCATCCAGGCCTATTCCAAGATGGTGACGAGCCTGGGCCTGATCCAGCCGGGCGCCGCCGGCACGGCAGAGGCCGCGCCGGCCAAGACCTTCACCGCGCAGGGCCCGGTGGCGCTCCGCCGCACCGCCGCGCCGTCCGGCGGCCTGATCCGCACGATCCCGGCGGGCACCATCGTCTATCCCACCGGCAACAAGAACGGCCTGTGGTGGGAGGTCGCCGACGAGAATGACAATGTCGGCTGGGTGCTCAACACCAAATTGGCGCCTTCGCAATGATGCCCCACGCCTGACCGCAGGCGGGATGGCGCCGGCAGATGCCATCCCGCTTGCACCCGCCCCCCGCCCCGCTACCATCCCCCGCAACAACGATAGAGGATGTGGCGATGCGGCATGTTGCGGTCATCGGATCGGGGCCGGCGGGCTATTACACCGCCGAGGCGCTCGACCGGAAATTCGGCGCGGGCGTGCGCGTCGACATCATCGATCGGCTGCCGGTGCCGTTCGGCCTGATCCGATCCGGCGTCGCGCCCGATCACCAATCGATCAAGGCCGTGTCGCGCCGCTACGAATCGACCGCGCTGCACGAAAGCGTGCGCTTCGTCGGCAATGTCACGATCGGCCGCGACATCACGATCGCCGAACTGCTCGATCTCTACGACGCGGTGGTGATGGCGACGGGCGCGCCGGCGGACAAGCCGCTCGCCATACCCGGCGGCGATCTGCCCGGCGTGATCGGCTCGGCGGCGTTCGTCGGCTGGTATAACGGCCATCCCGATCATGCCGCGCTCGCGCCGCCGTTGCAGGCCGGGGCCGCCGCCGTGATCGGCAACGGCAACGTCGCGCTCGATGTCGCGCGCATCCTCGCCAAGACGCCGGAGGAGTTCGCCGGATCGGATATCGTCGCCCATGCGCTCGATGCGCTGGCCGAGACCGGGATCGAGCGGATCAGCCTCGTCGGCCGGCGCGGCCCGCACCAGATCACGATGACCCCCAAGGAGCTTGGCGAACTCGCCCACCTCGCCCGCGCCGCGCCGCATGTCGATCCGGCGGACCTGCCGCCGCCCGCCGGCGACGCGGCGCTGGATGCCGGCGCGCGCAAGGCGGTCGGCCACCTGCGCGCGTTCGCCGCCGCCCCGCCGGCCGACAAGCCGGTGACGATCGACTTCGATTTCTTCGCCCGCCCCGTCGCGGTGGAGGGCGATGGCCGGGTCGAGCGCCTGATCGTCGAGCGCACCCGCCCGCTGCCCGACGGCAGCGTCGAACCGACCGGCGAGACCTATGCCATACCCTGCGGCATGATCGTCAGCTGCATCGGCTACCGCACCCCGCCGATCCCCGGCGTGCCCTATGACGAGCGGGCCGGCCGCTTCGCCAATATCGACGGGCGCGTGCTGCCCGGGCTCTACGCCGTCGGCTGGGCCAGGCGCGGGCCGACCGGGACGATCGGCACCAACCGCCCGGACGGCTACCGCATCGCGGACATCATCGCCGACGATCTCGCCGACAGTTCCGCCAAGCAGGGGCGCGAGGGGCTGGACGCGCTGCTCGCCGCCCGCGCCGTCGATCTCGTCACCTTCCGCGACTGGCAGAAGATCGAGGCGGCGGAGGCGGCGAACGCCCGCGCCGGCGCCCCGCGCGAAAAGTTCGTCCACGTCGCCGACATGCTCGCAGCGCGCGACGGATGACGCTCGGGCCGCGCGCAATTGGGCGCTTGAACGATCCGGAATCCGCTCCTATAGCGGCGCCGCTGTCGCACCGCTTCCTCGGGGAGGCGCTCCGTCGGGGAGTAGCTCAGCCTGGTAGAGCACTGTCTTCGGGAGGCAGGGGCCGGAGGTTCGAATCCTCTCTCCCCGACCATCATCTGCGATGATGACACGATCGTTTCAGCCATTGCCCGCCGAGATCGTGCTGGTCGTCGCGCGCGCCGATAATGGCGTGATCGGGCGTGATGGCGCGCTGCCGTGGCATTTGCCCGCCGATCTGCGCCACTTCAAGGCGATCACCGCGGGCACGCCGATGGTGATGGGCCGGCGCACCTTCGCCAGCCTGCCGGGGCTGCTGCCCGGCCGCCGCCACATCGTCCTCACCCGCGACCCGGCCTGGCACGCTGAAGGAGCCGAGCCGGCGGCGAACGTCGGTGCCGCCATCGCCCTCGCCGGCGGCGATCGCGTCTCGATCATCGGCGGGGCGGAAATATACGCCTTGTTTCTCCCGCTGGCCGACCGGATCGAACTCACCGAGATTCATGCCACCCCTCAAGGCGACACCCTGCTGCCGCCTTTCGCCGGCTGGAGCGAATCGGCGCGCGCCGATCACCCGGCCGAGGGCGGTCGCCCGGCCTACAGCTTCGTCACCCTGGCCCCGCCGCCGACGCGGTGATTGGCATGGCCGCCGCACCCCCCTATAGCGCCCATTGATGGAGCGGCTGACGAGCGACCAACGCCTTCCCGATCACCTGCGCGGCGGCGTGATGGCGCTGGGCAATTTCGACGGGTTCCACCGGGGCCACCAGGCGGTGGTCGGCCGGGCGCGCGCGCTTGCGCGTGAGGCAGGGCGGCCGCTGATCGTCGCCACCTTCGATCCGCATCCCGTCCGTTTCTTCCGCCCCGATGCCCCGCCCTTCCGCCTCACCACGCTGGACCAGCGCGCCCGCCTGCTGGCCGAGGCGGGCGCCGATGCGATGCTGGTGTTCCGCTTCGACGGCGATCTGGCCGCCGAGACGGCCGAGACGTTCGTCCATCGCCGCATCGTCGATCGTGCGGGGGTCGCCGCCGTCGTCACCGGGCGGGATTTCACCTTCGGCAAGGGCCGCGACGGCGACGTGGCCGTGCTGGCCGAACTGGGCGCTGGTCTCGGCCTCGCCACCCATGCGGTGGATGCCGTGGCGGACGGCACCGGCCCGGTCTCTTCCAGCCGCATCCGCGCGGCGCTGGGCAGCGGTGACTGCGCCACCGCCACCACCCTCCTCACCCGCCCCTTCGCTGTGCAAGGCGTGGTGGAACATGGCGCCAAGCTCGGCCGTCAGTTGGGCTATCCCACCGCCAACCTGCGGCTGGGCGATTATC
The DNA here is from genome assembly GCA_964247265.1 of uncultured Sphingomonadaceae bacterium. Classification (GTDB taxonomy): domain Bacteria; phylum Pseudomonadota; class Alphaproteobacteria; order Sphingomonadales; family Sphingomonadaceae; genus Alterirhizorhabdus. The sequence continues at coordinate 10,846 of CAXTTS010000074.1, read as the reverse complement.
TCCGCCCCGCTTACGGCATCTATGCGGTGCGCGGGCATCTGGGCGACGGGCAGGTGGTGGGCGGCGCGGCGAACCTCGGCATCCGGCCGACGATCGCGGGCGATCCGGTCGAACTGCTGGAGCCGACCTTCTTCGATTATGCCGGCGATCTCTACGGACGCACGATCGAAGTGGAACTGATCGACTTCCTCCGCCCCGAGGCGAAGTTCGACGGGCTGGATGCGCTGAAGGTGCAGATGGCGGCCGATTGCACCCGCGCCCGCGCCATCCTTGCCGCCGCACCCCCCGTCGCCTAAGGCGCAAGCCATGTCCGATAGCCCCGCTGCTGCGTCCAGGGATTGGCGCGATACCGTCTTCCTGCCGAAGACCGACTTTCCGATGAAGGCCGGCCTCGCCGCCAAGGAACCGGCCATCCTGGCGAAGTGGGCGGCGGACGATCTGTACGGCCAGCTGCGCCGCGCGCGCGCCGGCCGCGAACGCTTCATCCTCCACGATGGACCGCCCTACGCCAATGGCGACATTCACATGGGCCATGCGATGAACAAGGTACTGAAGGACATCATCGTCCGCAGCCAGACCCTGCTCGGCAAGGATGCGCCCTACGTGCCCGGCTGGGACTGCCACGGCCTGCCGATCGAATGGAAGGTCGAGGAACAATATCGCGCGAAGAAGCTGAACAAGGACGAGGTCGATCCCGTCCTGTTCCGCGCCGAATGCCGCGCCTATGCCGAGAAATGGGTGGCGGTGCAGCGCACCCAGTTCGAGCGGCTGGGTGTGATGGGCGACTGGGCCGATCCCTACCTGACGATGAAATATGAGGCGGAGGCCGCGATTGTCGCCGAACTGCTGAAGTTCGCCGAGAGCGGCCAGCTCTATCGCGGCGCGAAGCCGGTGATGTGGAGCCCGGTCGAGAAAACCGCCTTGGCCGAGGCCGAGGTGGAATATGAGGACATCACCTCGACCCAGATCGACGTGGCGTTCGAGATCACGGGTTCGGCGATCAAGGAACTGATCGGCGCTTATGCGGTGATCTGGACGACGACGCCGTGGACGATCCCGGTGAACCAGGCGATCGCTTATGGGCCAGATGTTGAGTACGCTCTCGTACGCTTTGGCGCACATGGCGAGATAGGCCAGGACTTCGGCAATATCGCCTCCAAGCAACTCTTGATCGCCACTAATCTTCTTGCTGCGTTTCAAGCCCGGTCATCCGGCTTGACGGAACACGTGAGGCAAGACGGCAGTCCACAGATCCTAGCTACTTACGTTGGTGCACAACTCGCCGGCACCGTCGCCCGCCATCCGATCTACAATTTCCTCCGTCATCCCGGCGAAGGCCGGGATCCCGCTTCTTCTTCCTCTGCCAACGACGACAGCGTGATCCCGGATCAGGTCCGGGATGGCGCGGACGATGCGCGCCTCGCTTTCTTCGCCAAACCGCGCCTCTTCCTGCCCGGCGATTTCGTCACCACCGATGCCGGCACCGGCCTCGTCCACATGGCGCCCGATCATGGCGAGGATGATTTCGATCTGTGCAAGGCGAACGGCATCGATCCCGTCTTCGCGGTGGAAGGCGACGGCAAGTACCGCGCCGACTGGGCATGGCTCGGCGGCCAGGGCAGCGTCATCAACTCCAAGTTCAACGCGCCGGACGGCCCGATCTGCACCGACTTGCGCGACGCCGGCGCGCTCCTCGCCGCCAGCGCCGATTACAAACACAGCTACCCGCACAGCTGGCGCAGCAAGGCAAAGCTGATCTTCCGTGCCACGCCACAATGGTTCATCCCGATGGACGAGGCGGTGGTGAACAGTGTCTCGACTTCGCTCGACACAAGCGGTCAGCACGACGTCCCTGTGCCGAGCGAAGTCGAGGCACGGAGCGAAGTCGAGGCACCGCTCACCAACGCCGCCACCCTCCGCGAAACCGCGCTCGATGCGATCACCCGCACGCGCTGGGTGCCGGAAAAGGCGCGGAACCGCATCCACGCGATGGTCGCCGGTCGTCCCGACTGGGTGATCTCCCGCCAGCGCGCCTGGGGCGTGCCGATCGCGCTTTACCTCAACCGCGCGACCGGCGAATATCTTAACGATCCCGCCGTCAACGCCCGCATCGTCGCCGCTTTCCTGGCAGGCGGCGCGGATGCATGGTTCACCGCCGATCATGCCGCCCTGCTCGGCCCGGGCTACCCGGTCGCCGATTACAACCCGGTCAACGACATCCTCGATGTCTGGTTCGATTCCGGCAGCACCCACGCTTTCGTGATCGAGGCGCGCTACGGTGCCGGCACCCGCGCCAACCTCTATCTCGAAGGGTCGGATCAGCATCGCGGCTGGTTCCAGTCCTCGCTGCTGGAAAGCTGCGGCACGCGCGGCCGCGCGCCCTACGATGCCGTTCTCACTCACGGTTTCGCGCTCGACGGGCAGGGGCGCAAGATGTCGAAGTCGATCGGCAACGTCGTCGATCCGCTGAAGATCATCAACGAGAGCGGCGCCGACATCCTGCGCATGTGGGTCGCCAGTGTGGACTATTTCGAGGATGTGCGCATCGGCAAGGAGATCCTCTCCGGCACATCGGACACGTACCGCAAGCTGCGCAACACGTTCCGCTATCTGCTCGGCGCACTCGACGGCTTCGGCGATGACGAGCGGGTCGACCCGGCCGACATGCCGGAGCTGGAGCGGTACGTGCTGCATCTGCTCGCCATGCTCGACGATCGGCTGAAACTCGCCGTCGGCGGCTATGATTTCACCCGTTATCTCACCGAACTGACCACGTTCGCGAACAACGATCTGAGCGCCTTCTTCTTCGATATCCGGAAGGACAGCCTCTATTGCGACGCGCCCGACGCGCCCAAGCGTCGCGCTTATCGCACCGTGCTGGATATCCTGTTCCACGCCCTCGTCCGCTACGCCGCGCCGATCCTGTGCTTCACCGCCGAGGAGGTTTGGGCGACGCGCTATCCCGATGGCGGCAGCGTCCACCTGCTCGAATGGCCGGAGGTCGGCGCCTGGGCCGATCCCCGCCTGGCAGAAAGCTGGGCCGAGATCCGTGCCTTGCGCCAGATGGTCAGCAGCGAGATAGAGCCGAAGCGCCGCGCCAAGGAACTCGGCTCCAGCCTGGAGGCGAAGGTCACGATCGGGCTGGCCGACAGTCGCGATCGCCCGCTCGCCAACTCGGCCGATCTGGCGGAGATCTTCATCGTCTCCGATGTCGGCATCGGTGAGGCGACGCAGCATGCCGTCGCCATCGTCCACCGCACCGATTTCAACAAATGCGGTCGCTGCTGGCGCCATTTGCCCGAGGTCGTGACCGATGGCGATCTCTGCGATCGCTGCGACGAGGTCACGGGTGGCTAGGGTCACGATCTTCCGCAACGGCGCCGGGCCGAACCACCGGGCGATCGGTTTCGCCGCGGCGGGGATCGTCTTCCTCGCGGACCAGCTCAGCAAATGGGCGGTCACGCACCCGCTTGCCCTGCAACAACGCGGGGTGATCGAACTGCTGCCGGTCTTCGATCTCAAATGGGTCGAGAATTACGGCGTATCGATGGGCTTCCTCACCGCCGGCAGCGACATGGGCCGCTGGCTGCTGGTGCTGCTGACGGCGGCGATCGCCACCGGCGTGATCGTCTGGCTCTGGCGGGAGCGGCAGCGGCCGGATGCGATCGCGCTCGGCCTCGTCCTCGGCGGCGCGCTCGGCAACATCCTCGATCGGGTGCGGTTCGGCCATGTCGTCGATTACGCCGATCTGCATTTCGGTGACTGGCATCCCTTTTTGGTCTTCAATGTGGCGGACGCGGCGATTACGGTCGGTGTCCTGCTTCTCGTTCTCCGCGCGCTGCTCACGCGCGGAGAAGCATGATCCTGCGGAGAATGTGAATGCGTAAGCCTGTATCTTCGGCAGCGGCCATCGCCGCCATGCTGGCCCTTTCCGCCTGTGGTGGTGGCCCCAAGGGTGTGTTCGGCCATGCCGGCAAGGGGCCGGACGAATTCGCCGTCCAGCGCCAGGCGCCGCTGGTGATCCCGCCCGATTTCGCGCTCGTGCCGCCACGCCCCGGCGCGCCGCGCCCGCAGGAGGCGGACAGCTCCACCCAGGCGCTGCAGGCGATGTTCGGCGGTCAGGCGCAGCGAAGCGCGGCGGAGGCCGGCGCTTTGGGCCAGGCCGGTGCCGCCCGCGCCGATGCCGGCATCCGCTCCAACGCCGCCGATCCGGGCACCACGGTGGTGGACAAGGGATCGGTCACGCGCGACATCATCGCCGCCCCTTCCGGCAACGGGCCCGACGCGACGGTCGCCGCACCGCAATGAATTAGCAGGCCGCGCCAATCATTGCTGATACAAAAAGGGCCGCGACTTCCGTCGCGGCCCTTTTTTCCGTGGCGTGGAGATCAGAAGGCGACGGAGACCGAACCCAGCACGCCGGCCTTGGCGACCGCCCGGCTATGCGCGCCACCGCTCTGGAACTCGCCATCCTTGATATCGGTATCAACATAGGAGACACCGAACGTCAGGTTCTTCCACACATAAGCGGCGCCGACGTTCCAGTCCCAATAATCCTTGAGGCCGTTGGTCAGGTAGCTGCGGCCATTATTGTGGCCGACATGCGCGCTGAGGGTGATCGGCACGTTGGGGATCGCGATCGAACCCTCGCCGTACAGATACAGATTGTCCTCGCGGCCCTTGCCGGCGCAGCGCAGATCGTAGGCGCAGCTCAGCGCGTGCTGCTTGGGCGCGTAGGTGACGCCGACCTTCGTCGAGACCGGGCCGAACACATGCGACAGCGAGGCGTAAGGCTCGAAGAAGTCGCTGTTCACGCCGCCGCCCGGCGTCGACTGGCTCGAACCCGGATAGTAATAATAGAGCAGGCCTACGTCGGCGGTCGTGCCGTTGAACGTCTTCTTGTAGCCGCCATAGAGATCGATCTCGGCATCGCCGCCGGCCGCGATATAATCGTCGATCGAGCTGCCCCAGGTGCCCACGTAGAAACCCGACGAATGGCTCACGCCGATCGTGCCCTGCACGGCGAAGCGCTTGTTCGTCTGCGAGATGCCGCGAAAACGATAGTCGCTGGTGACGGTGGCGCCGCCGGTGATGGTGAAGTCGCTCGCCGGCGCGGCCGGAGCGGCTGCCGCGTCCTGGGCGAGCGCCGGGGCCGCAATCGCCGTGAGCGCGGTAGCCGCTAGGGCGAGGAGGATGCTGCGCATGGAAATGAATCCCTCTTTGCTGTGCTGGGTTCGGTCCTCCTGCGCTCCCAAGTGTCGCGCCTCTCCCGATCGGGGTGCGTGACTACGTCGCGAACGGCGGATTTATTGCCGAAGCTTGCACGACGCACAACAAACCATGTCCGAACGCTGTCTTTTCGTTGCTGGACTGTTGCTGCATCGCAACAGACCGCCCGCGCAGGCTCAACCGTTGCGGACACTCGCGAACCGATCGAGTCCACGGGCAAGATCGGCGATCAGGTCGGCGGGATCCTCTATGCCGATATGCAGCCGCACCACCGGCCCTTCCGCCGTCCATTCAGTCGCCGTGCGCAGCGGCGCGGGATCGATCGGCAGAGCCAGGCTCTCGAACCCGCCCCAGGAATAGCCGATGCCGAAATGGGCCAGCCCGTCGATAAGCGCCACCCGCGCCGCGTCGCCGCCACCATTCAGCACGAAGCTGAACAACCCGGACGCACCGGCGAAATCGCGCGCGAAGCAGGCGTGGCCGGGGCAGGAAGGCAGCGCCGGATGCAGCACGCGCGCCACCTCCGGCCGCGTCTCCAGCCAGCGCGCGACGGCGAGGCCGCCCTCGCCATGCGCCTTCAGCCGCAACGCCAATGTCCGGAGGCCGCGACTGGCGAGGAACGCGTCGTCCGGGCTGACGCAATGGCCGAGCGCGTGAGTGGTGCGACGCAGCGCCTCCCACCGTTCCGGCGCGGCGGTGACGGAGCCGAGCATCGCGTCGGAATGGCCGACGATATATTTGGTGCAGGCGAGGATCGTCAGATCAACGCCGTGCGCGATCGCCGGAAACAGCAGCGGCGTCGCCCAGGTATTGTCCAGCAGGGTGACGATCCCGCGCGCGCGCGCCACCGCGACGATCGCGCGGATATCCTGCACCTCGAAGGTGAGGCTGCCGGGGCTTTCGAGGAAGATCGCCACCGTATGCGGCCCGATCAGTTCCGCGATCCCCGCGCCTGCCAGCGGATCGTAATAGCGTGTCGCGATGCCCATCGGGGCGAGGATGTTGCGGCAGAAGGCGCGGGTCGGCTCATAGGCCGAATCGACCATCAGCAGTTCGTCGCCGGGCTTCAGCACCGAGAGCAGGGCCGTCGTCACGGCGGCCACGCCCGACGGGTAGAGCATCGTCCACGCCGCCCCCGGCTCCAATTCGGTCAGCGCATCGGCCAGCGCCCATTGGGTCGGGGTGCCGCGCCGGCCATAATAGAGCCCGGCATTCGGATCGCGCCCGGCGGCGCGCAGCTCGGCCACCGTATCGAACAGGATCGTCGAGGCGCGCCACACCGGCGGGCTGACGATGCCGCGTCCGCCGGGCATGTGGGTGTAGGCCGCCTGCCGCCCCGCCCCGACGAGGCGAGTACCGGCGCCAGTCTGATCGTCGCCCTTGTGCCTGGGATCGCCGCTCATGCCGCACCGATCGCCTTGGGCGTATCGGGCAGCGCACCCCATTCGCTCCACGATCCGTCGTACAGCGCGACATCGTCCTTGCCGAGCAGATGGGCGCCGAACAGCAGGATGGCGGCGGTTATCCCCGAACCGCAGCTGGTGACGATCGGCCGCGACAGATCCACGCCCGCCTGCGCGAACTCCGCGCGCAAAGCATCGCCGCGCTTCCACGTCCGGTCCGGGTTGAACAGCCGGCCGCCGGGCAGATTCCGCGATCCGGGGATGTGGCCCGGAGCAATCCCGCGTGGATCACCCTCGTCGCCGGTGAAGCGCGGCGCGCCACGCGCATCGACCACCTGCGCGGCACCGCTGGCAAGATTGGCGCGCATCTGATCGAGCGTGCGGACGGCGCCCTCATCCTTCGAGCCAGTGAACTGGCCTTCGGGCGACGTCTCGCAATCGGTAGCGATCCCCCGCCCCTCCGCCTTCCACTTCGCGATGCCGCCGTCCAGCACGGCGACATTGCGCGCGCCGAACGTCCGCAGCATCCACCACGCGCGTGCGGCGGTATGATAAGGCGTATCGTCGTACAGCACGATCCGGTCGGCATCGTTCAGGCCCAGCGCCGCCATCCGTTCCGCGAACATCGCCGCAGGCGGCAGCATCGAAGGCAGCGGATCATCGGGATCGGCGAGTTGCCCGAGATCCATGAAGATCGCGCCTGGAATGTGTCCAGCCGCATGGTCCGCGCGCGGATCGCGCGACGGGTCCAGCGCGAAATAGCTCGCATCCACGATCCGCAGGTCGGCGGCGCCCATCTCGCCGGCCAGCCATTCGGTCGAAACCAGTGAGTCCATGTCGCGCCCGCCGCCTGTCCGCACGGGCAAGCCCCGCCGTCGGCGCCTTGTCTAGCCGCGGCCATTACGGTCGTCGAGGGGCGGGCGGATTGCGGATGGCCACCCTGCCCCCTAGATGCGCCGGCATGAACCCCAAGCATCTTGGCCAGCACAGCCCCTTGCCGGCATCGCCCGAGGCGGCGACGCTCGACTACGTGCCCAATCCGCGCCCGGGCCGGCTCTATCTCGTACGCTTCAGCGTTCCGGAATTCACCTCGCTCTGCCCGGTGACCGGCCAGCCCGATTTTGCCCATCTGGTGATCGATTATGCACCGGTAGAGACGATCGTCGAATCCAAGTCGCTGAAGCTGTTCCTCGGCGCCTTCCGCAACCACGCCGCCTTCCACGAGGACTGCACCGTCGGCATCGGCGAGCGGCTGGTGGCCGAGATGCAGCCGGCCTGGCTCCGCATCGGCGGCTATTGGTATCCGCGCGGCGGGATCCCGATCGACGTATTCTGGCAGTCAGGGCCGGTGCCGGACGGGCTGTGGCTGCCCGATCAGGGCGTGCCCGGCTATCGCGGCCGGGGATAGGCCGCCGCCTCAGATCAGCCGGATCTCGCGCAGCCGCTGCAACAGATAATCGTGCGCGGTGATCGGCGGCTCGCCGACATCGCCCGCCGCGAGGCAACCGGGGAGCGGCTCGATCAGGAAATCGGGCCGGAAGTGCAAAAAGAACGGCATGGAATAGCGCGAATGGCCGCGCCGCTCCGATGCTGGGTTCGTCACCCGGTGGGTGGTCGATCGCAGCGCGCCGGCGGTCAGCCGCTGGAGCATGTCGCCCACATTCACCACCAGCGCACCGGGCGGCGGCGCCACCGCCAGCCACTCGCCCTCGCGGGTCAGCAGTTCGAGCCCCGCCTCCTCCGCGCCGAGCAGCAGGGTGATCGTGTTGATATCCTCGTGCGCGCCCGCCCGCACGCCGGGTGCGTCGGCCGGCACCGGCGGATAATGCAGCAACCGCAGCACCGAATTGCCGTCCCGCACGGTATCGTCGAACCAGTCCGGCGCGAGGCCGAGATGCCGGGCGATCGCCTGCAACACCCGCCCCCCCGCCACGTCGAACGCGGCGAACAAAGCGAGTTGCGCTTCCCTGAAGCCGGCGACTTCGGCCGGCCAGATGTTCGGCGCCATCACTTTGGCAAAGCGGTGGCCGGGCGGCAGCTCGCGCCCGACATGCCAGAACTCCTTGAGGTCGACCGCGCTCGCATCCTTGGCCGCCTCCGTACCGAATGGCGTATAGCCGCGCGCCCCGCCGCTGCCGGGCACATGATAATGCCGCTTGGTCGCGTCGGGCAGCGCGAACAGCGCGCGGGCGGCCTCATCGGCGCGGGCGATGACGGCGGGATCGATGCCGTGATCGGCGATGATCGCAAAACCATAACGCTCGAACGATGCGCCGATGCGGGCGGCAAAGCCGGCGGGGTCGGACTGGTCGGCGGCCAGCGACAAGATGGGGATGCTCATGCCGGCAGCGTTAGCGGATGTCAGCGCGCCTTGAACAGCCCGCCGAGCAGGCCGCGCAGCAACTGGCCACCCAGCTGCCCCGCCACCTGCCGCCCCACCGACGACGCGGCGGATCGGGCGGCGGATTGCAGCATCTTCTCGTCATCGATGGCCTGGCCGCCTCACGCGCGGCGGCGATGCGGGCGCGCTCCTCCGCCTTGTCCTGCGCGAGGGCGGCGCGCGTGGCTTTGCGATCGGCCGCTGCCTGTTGCTTCACATCCAGCGCCGCCTGCGCGGCGGTGGCCTTGGCGGCGGTCGCCTGCGCCTTGGCGGAGGCGGCCTCCGCCTTCGCGCGTTCGGCGGCGGCGGCGCTGTCGCCGGCCTTGGCCGCCAGCATCTCCTGCGCCGACTCGCGGTTGATCGCCGCCTCATACTTGCCCGCATAAGGCGAGAGCGAACGCAGCATCGTCCGCTCCTTGTCGGTCAGCGGCCCCACCCGCGAGCGCGGCGGCTTGATGAGCGTGCGAGCCACCGGCGAGGGCGCGCCATCCGGCTGGAGCAAGGAGACGAGCGCCTCGCCCACCTTCAGCTCGATGATGACCTGCGCCACGTCCAGCCCGGGTGCCGCACGAAACGTCTCGGCGGCGGCGCGGACCGCCTTCTGGTCGCGCGGGGTGAAGGCGCGCAGCGCGTGCTGCACCCGGTTGCCGAGCTGCCCGGCAATGTCCTCGGGAATGTCGATCGGGTTCTGCGTGACGAAGTAGACGCCCACCCCCTTGGAGCGGATCAGCCGCACCACCTGCTCCACCTTGTCGAGCAGCGCCTTGGGCGCGTCGTCGAACAGCAGATGCGCCTCGTCGAAGAAGAAGACGAGCACCGGCTTGTCCGGATCGCCTACCTCCGGCAGCGTCTCGAACAGTTCGGACAGCAGCCACAGCAGGAAGGTGGCATAGAGCTTGGGGCTCGCCATCAGCTTGTCCGCCGCCAGCACGTTCACATAGCCGCGGCCCTGATCGTCCGTGCCGATGAAGTCGTGGATGTCGAGCGCCGGCTCGCCGAAGAAGGCATCGCCGCCCTGCGATTCCAGCTGGAGCAGCTGCCGCTGGATCGCGCCGACGCTCTGCTTGCTGACATTGCCGTAGCGCGTGGTCAGCTCAGCGGCGTTGGCGGCGGTATGCGCCAGCATCGCCTGGAGGTCGGGCAGGTCGAGCAGCAGCAGACCCTGCTCGTCGGCATAGCGGAAGGCGATCTGCAACACGCCCTCCTGCACCTCGTTCAGCCCCATCAGCCGGGCGAGCAGCAGCGGCCCCATCTCCGATACGGTGGTGCGGATCGGATGACCCTGCGCGCCGAACAGATCCCAGAAGATCGCCGGCGTATCGGCATAGGCCCAGTCGGTCTCGCCAACCTCCCCGGCACGCGCCGCCCATGCGGCGTGCATCTTGCCGGCCGGCGATCCGGCCATCGCGATCCCGGCCAGATCGCCCTTCACGTCGGCCAGGAACACCGGCACGCCAAGGCGCGAGAAATCCTCGGCGATGCCCTGCAACGTCACCGTCTTGCCGGTGCCCGTCGCGCCCGCGATCAGCCCGTGGCGATTGGCCCGGCGGAGGTTGAGCGATTGCGGCCGGTGATCGGCGGTCGCGCCGATGAAGATCTCCGTCTCGTCCGCCATGCCATCCGCCCCGTCGCCCGTTCGTCGGACGCATAGACCCGGCGATCGCCCGGTTGCAGAGGTTTTTTCAGGATACGACTTCGTGTTTGCTGGTGAACCATGCGCAAACAGGGATTTACCGTGCCGAGGCTCCGCCCGCCCTGTCGGGCGAGCGGAGCCTTGAACCTACTTCGCGCCGATCTTCACGCCGATGTAGCGCGGGCTGCCGGCGCCACGCTG
>CAXTTS010000073.1:0-14007 GCA_964247265.1 uncultured Sphingomonadaceae bacterium | reverse complement strand
CGCCCCGCCAACGCCTCGATCACCGCCCCCCGCCCCGATCATGACTGGGGCGACGAGGCGCACCGCGCCTTTTGGGCCGCCACCGATCCGCGCCGCGCCGCCATCTCGATCTACGAGGTCCATGCCGGATCGTGGCAGCGCGACGATCATGGCGAGTTCCTGACGTGGGATGCGCTGGCCGACCGGCTGATCCCCTATGTCGTCGACATGGGCTTCACCCATATCGAGTTCCTGCCGATCACCGAGCATCCCTATGATCCCTCATGGGGCTATCAGGCGACCGGCCTCTACGCCCCCACCGCCCGCTTCGGCGAGCCGGAGGGTTTCGCCCGCTTCGTCGATGGCGCGCATCGCGCCGGGGTGGGCGTGATCCTCGACTGGGTGCCGGCGCATTTCCCGGTCGATGCGTTCGGCCTCGCCCGCTTCGATGGCACGGCGCTCTACGAACATGCCGATCCGCGCGAGGGCTTCCACCCGGACTGGAACACCGCGATCTACAATTTCGGCCGGCGCGAGGTGGCGTCGTTCCTAGTCAACAACGCTTTGTTCTGGGCCGAGAAATACCATGTCGACGGCCTGCGCGTCGATGCCGTCGCCTCGATGCTTTATCGCGATTATTCGCGCAAAGCGGGCGAGTGGGTGCCCAATGCCGTCGGGGGGCGGGAAAATCTGGAGGCGGTCGCCTTTCTCCGGCAGATGAACCGCGCGGTCTACGGCGCTCACCCCGGCGTGATGACGATCGCCGAGGAATCCACCTCATGGCCCGGCGTGTCGCGGCCGGTGCACGATGGCGGGCTCGGCTTCGGCTTCAAGTGGAACATGGGGTTCATGCACGATACGCTGAACTACCTCCGGCGCGATCCCGTCCACCGCACCCACCACCATGCCGACCTCACCTTCGGGCTGGTCTACGCCTTTTCCGAGAACTTCGTCCTGCCGCTCAGCCATGACGAGGTCGTCCACGGCAAGGGCAGCCTGCTGAACAAGATGGCGGGCGACGAATGGCAGAAGTTCGCCACCCTGCGCGCCTTCTATGCGTTCATGTGGGGCTATCCGGGGAAGAAGCTGCTGTTCATGGGGCAGGAATTCGGACAGGCCGACGAATGGAGCGAGGCCCGCGCGCTCGACTGGCATCTGCTCGATACCCCCGCGCACGATGGCGTCCGCGCGCTGGTCCGCGATCTCAACCGCCGCTACCGCGATCTGCCTGCCCTCCACGCGCGCGACTGCGAGCCGGAGGGGTTTGCCTGGCTGGTGGCGGACGATGCGGCCAACGCCATCTTCGCGTGGCTGCGCCTCGCGCCGGGCGAGCGGCCGATCGCCGTCATCAGCAACTTCACCCCCATTCCGCGCCACGACTACCGCCTGCCCCTGCCGCACGATGGCCGCTGGCGCGAGCGGCTGAACAGCGACGCCGCTTATTATGGCGGCTCCGGCGTCGGCAATCTCGGCGCGATCGTGGCGGCGGACGGATATGCGGCGATCACCGTGCCGCCGCTCGCGACGATCTGGCTGGAACATGATCCGGCGTGAGCCCGCGACCGGCGCAACAGGAGAGGACCGCATGACCGAGAGACGCGACCAGCCGATCGCCCGCGATGCGATGGCCTATGTGCTGGCAGGCGGGCGCGGCAGCCGGCTGAACGAACTCACCGATCGCCGCGCCAAGCCGGCGGTCTATTTCGGCGGCAAGGCGCGGATCATCGATTTCGCGCTCTCCAACGCGATCAACTCCGGCATCCGCCGCATCGGCGTGGCCACGCAGTACAAGGCCCATTCGCTGATCCGCCACCTCCAGCGCGGGTGGAACTTCCTGCGGCCGGAACGCAACGAAAGCTTCGACATCCTGCCCGCCAGCCAGCGGATCAGCGAGTTCCAATGGTATGAGGGGACCGCCGACGCGGTCTACCAGAATATCGACATCATCGAGAGCCACGGACCCGAATATATGGTCATCCTGGCGGGCGATCACATCTACAAGATGGATTATGAACGCATGCTCCGCCAGCATGTCGATAGCGGCGCGGACGTCACCGTCGCCTGCCTCGAAGTGCCGGTGGCGGAGGCGAGCGGCTTCGGCGTGATGGCGGTGGACGAGGACGACGTCATCACCGCCTTCGTCGAAAAGCCGTCCCGCCCGCCCGAAATGCCCGATCGCCCCGGTTTTTCGCTCGCCTCGATGGGCATCTACGTGTTCCGCACGAAGTTCCTGTTCGAGGAACTGCGTCGCGATGCGGACACGGCCGGTTCGTCGCGCGATTTCGGCAAGGATGTCATCCCGTACATCGTCCAGCACGGCAAGGCGGTGGCGCACCGCTTCGCCACCTCCTGCATCCGCTCCGAACATGAGGAGCAATCCTATTGGCGCGATGTCGGCACGCTCGATGCCTATTGGGAGGCGAACATCGATCTCACCGATGTCGTCCCCCGCCTCGATCTCTATGATCGCAGCTGGCCGTTATGGACCTATTCGGAGATCACCCCGCCCGCCAAGTTCGTCCATGACGACGAAGGGCGGCGCGGCTGCGCGATATCGTCGCTGGTGTCGGGCGACTGCATCATCTCGGGCGCGTCGCTGCGCCGCAGCCTGATCTTCACGGGTGTCCGCGCCCACAGCTATTCCGCGCTGGACGAGGCGGTGGTGCTGCCCTCCTGCACCATCGGCCGCAACGCCCGGCTGCGCCGCGTCGTCATCGATCACGGCGTCCACATCCCCGAGGGGCTGGTCGTCGGCGACGATCCGGAGCTGGACGCGATCCGCTTTCGCCGCACCGAGAAGGGCGTTTGCCTCATCACGCGGGATATGATCGATCGGCTCGGCTGATGCGGGTGCTCGCCGTCGCGTCGGAAATCTATCCGCTGGTGAAGACCGGCGGCCTCGCCGACGTGACCGGCGCATTGCCGCTGGCGCTGGCAGGCCACGGCGTGGCGGTGCGCACGCTGGTGCCCGGCTATCCGGCGGTGCTGGCGGCGCTGGCCAAGCCCAGGGCGATCACCCTCCCCAATCTGCTCGGCCATCCCGCGCGCCTGCTCGCCGGGCACGCCGCCGGGCTCGATCTGCTGGTGCTGGATGCGCCGGCGCTGTTCGATCGTCCCGGCGGCCCCTACGGCGACGCCTCCGGCACCGACCATCCGGACAATTGGCACCGCTTCGCCGCCCTCGGCCGCGCCGGCGCGCTGATCACCGGTGGCGCGGTGCCCGGCTGGTCGCCCGATCTGGTCCACGCGCATGATTGGCAGGCGGCGATGACGCTGGCTTTCCTGCGCTATGGCGACACCCCCGCTCGGCCGTCGGTGATGACGATCCACAATCTCGCCTTCCAGGGCCGCTTCCCGTCCGGCATCTTCCCCGCGCTCGGCCTGCCGGCGGAGGCGGCGTCGGTGGACGGCGTCGAATATTATGGCGGCGTCGGCTATCTGAAGGCCGGCCTGCAGGCGGCGGGTGCGATCACCACCGTCAGCCCGACCTACGCGCAGGAAATCCGCACGGCGGAATATGGCATGGGGCTGGAGGGTCTGTTGCAGGCACGCGCCGCCGATCTCCACGGCATCCTCAACGGCATCGACAACGCGGTCTGGAACCCCGCGCACGATGCGCTGCTGCCGGAGCGTTATTCCGCCCGCCACCTCGCCCGTCGCCGCCGCAACCGCCGCGCGATCGAAACCCGCTTCGGGCTGACGAAACATCCCGGCCCGCTCTACTGCGTCGTCAGCCGCCTCACCTGGCAGAAGGGCATGGACGTGCTCGCCACCGTCCTAGACGATCTCGTCGCGTCGGGCGGCAGCCTCGCCGTGCTGGGTTCGGGCGATGCCATGCTGGAAGGCGCCTTCCTCGCCGCCGCCGCCCGCCACCCAGGTCGCATCGGCGTGATCGTCGGCTATGACGAGCCGCTGTCCCACCTGCTGCAAGGCGGCGCCGATGCCATCCTCATCCCCTCCCGGTTCGAGCCGTGCGGCCTCACCCAGCTTTACGGCCTCGCTTATGGCTGCGTGCCGGTCGTCTCGCGCACGGGCGGCCTCGCCGATACGGTCATCGATGCCAATGAGGCCGCGCTGGCCGCCGGCGTCGCCACGGGCTTCGCCCTTGGGCCGCCCGATCCCGCCGCCTTGCGCCACGTCTTCGCCCGCGTCGCCGCCGCCTTCGCCGCGCCGGCTGTGTGGAAGACGATCCAGCAGCGCGGGATGCGCGAGGACAATTCATGGTCGCGCAGCGCCGCGCGCTATGCCACCCTTTATGCAGAACTGGTCGCAAGAGGCGCATGATGATCCGAACGGTCGAGACGACACCCTATCCGGACCAGAAGCCCGGCACGTCCGGCCTGCGCAAGAAGGTGCGCGTCTTCACCCAGCCGAACTATCTCGAGAACTTCGTCCAGGCGATCTTCGACAGCCTCGATGGTTTTGCCGGCGCTACTTTGGTGGTGGGCGGCGATGGCCGCTACTGGAACCGTCAGGCGATCCAGACCGTGCTGCGCATGGCCGCCGCCGCGGGCTTCGGCCGCGCCATCGTCGGGCGCGGCGGCATCCTCAGCACGCCTGCCGCCTCGCACCTGATCCGGCTGAACAAGGCGTTCGGCGGCATCATCCTCTCGGCCAGCCACAATCCCGGCGGGCCGGACGAGGATTTTGGCATCAAATATAATATCGGTAATGGCGGCCCCGCGCCCGAAAAGATCACCGACGCGATCCACGCCCGCACCCTGACGATCGACGCCTATCGGATCGCCGATGCCGCCGACGTCGATCTCGACAGCGACGGCCGACAGGCGATCGGCGACATGACGGTGGAGATCGTCGATCCGGTGGCGGACTATGCCGCGCTGATGGAGCGACTGTTCGATTTCGCCGCGATCCGCGAGATGTTCGCCGGCGGGTTCGCCATCTCCTTCGATGCGATGCACGCCGTCACCGGCCCTTACGCTATCGAGATTTTCGAGAACCGCCTCGGCGCCGCGCCCGGCGCCGTCCGCAACGGCATTCCATCGGAGGATTTCGGCGGCCACCACCCCGATCCCAACCTCGTCCACGCGCACGAGCTCCACGCCCGCATGATGGGGGCCGACGCGCCCGATTTCGGCGCCGCGTCGGATGGCGACGGCGATCGCAACCTCATCATCGGCAAGGGCATCTTCGTCACGCCGTCGGATTCGCTCGCCGCGCTCGCCGCCAACGCGCATCTCGCGCCCGGCTATGTCGGCGGGCTCAACGGCATCGCCCGCTCGATGCCGACCAGCGGTGCCGCCGATCGCGTCGCCGCCGCGCTCGGCATTCCGCTGTTCGAGACGCCGACCGGATGGAAATTCTTCGGCAACCTGCTCGATGCCGGCCGCGCCACTATCTGCGGAGAGGAAAGCGCAGGCACCGGCTCCGATCACGTCCGCGAGAAGGACGGGCTGTGGGCCGTCCTGCTCTGGCTCAACATCCTCGCCGTGCGCCGTCAAAGCGTGATCGAGATCATGGCCGATCACTGGGCACGCTATGGCCGCAACTATTATGCCCGCCACGATTATGAGGGCGTGGACAGCGCCGCCGCCGACGGCCTCATCGCCGCATTGCGCGCCAGGCTGCCGACGCTGCCCGGCACGATGGTCGGCGGCCACCGCATCGTCGCGGCGGACGATTTCGCCTATCTCGATCCGGTCGACGACAGCCGCAGCACCGGCCAGGGCGTCCGCATATTGTTCGAGGGCGGATCGCGCATCGTCTTTCGCCTGTCCGGCACCGGCACCAGCGGCGCCACCCTGCGCGTCTATCTCGAACGCTATGAGGCCCCGGACGGCGAACTGAACCGCACCACCTTCGATGCCCTCGCCCGCCTGATCGCCGCCGCCGAGGCCGTCGCCGAGATCACCGCCCGCACCGGCCGCGACGAACCCAGCGTGGTGACCTGAGGATCGCGATCACCCGTTCCGCCGCAATCCGTTCGGTTCGAGCCTGTCGAGAACCCCCGCCGCCATTCTCGACCAGCTCGAACCAAACGGAAACCGCATGAGCGAACCCACCCTTGGCCCTGCCGTCACTGCGGATGGCACCCGCTTCGCCGTCCACGCGCCGGATGCGAGCCGAGTGTGGCTCTGCCTGTTCGACGATGCCGATCGCGAGACCCGCATCCCGCTTACGCCCGCCGGCGTGGTCCACCACGGCTTCGCCCCCGGCGTCGCACCGGGCGCACGCTACGGTCTGCGCGCAGACGGCCCCTATTGTCCCGCCGCCGGCCTGTGGTTCGATCCCGCCAAGCTGCTGCTCGATCCCTATGCCCGCGAACTCGATCGCCGCTTCGCCTACCATCCCGATCTAGCCGCGCCGCGCGACGCCGCGATCGATACCGCGCGCCTCATGCCGAAGGCGATCGTCCCCGCCCCCACGCTGCCGCTGCCGCCGCAACCGCCCTGCTTCGCACCGGGCGGCCTGATCTACGAACTCAACGTTCGCGCATTCACGATGCGCCACCCCGACATACCGCTGGCGCAGCGCGGCACCCTCGCCGCTCTGGCCCACCCGGCGATCGTCGCCCACCTGAAGGCGCTGCATGTCTCGGCGGTGGAGCTGATGCCGATCACCGCCGCGATCGACGAGCGCCATCTGCCGCCGCTCGGGCTGACGAATGGCTGGGGCTACAACCCCGTGGGCTTCATGGCGCTCGATCCCCGCCTCGTGCCCGGCGGCGTGGCGGAACTGCGCGATACGGTGGCGGCGCTCCACGCCGACGGCATCGGTACGATCCTCGATCTCGTGTTCAACCATAGCGGCGAGAGCGACATTCACGGCCCAACCTTGTCGTTGCGCGGCCTCGATCCACGCGGCTATTTCCGCCATGACGGCGCTGGCGGCCTCGTCAACGATACCGGCACCGGCAACACGATCGCCTGCGATAGGCCCGCCACCCGCCGCCTGATCCTCGACAGCCTGCGCCACTTCGTCGACGCAGCCGGGGTGGATGGCTTCCGCTTCGATCTCGCGCCGATCCTCGGTCGCACTGCCGCCGGCTTCGATCCAGACGCCGCATTGCTGCGCGAGATAGCGGCCGACCCGCTGCTGGCCGACCGCATCCTCATCGCCGAGCCGTGGGACATCGGCCCCGGCGGCTACCAGCTCGGCCGCTTCCCGCCGACCTTCCTCGAATGGAACGACCGCTACCGCGACGACGTGCGCCGCTTCTGGCGCGGCGACGATCACGCCATCGGCGCGCTGGCCACCCGTCTCGCCGGCTCGTCCGACGGTTGCGGTGGTGGTCCCGCCACCCGCACCGTCAACTTCATCGCCGCGCACGATGGCTTCACCCTCGCCGACACGGTCGCCTTCGCCCGCAAGCTTAACCACGCGAACGGTGAGGCCAATCGCGACGGCCATGATGAGAACCTGTCCTGGAACAACGGCGCGGAAGGCGCGAGCGACGATCCCGCCGTCGCCGCCGCCCGCCGCCGCGACACCAAGGCGCTGCTCGGCACGCTGTTCGCCTCGCGTGGCACGATCATGCTGACGGCCGGCGACGAGTTCGGCCGTACCCAGCAGGGCAACAACAACGCCTATGCGCAGGACAATGCGATCACCTGGCTCGATTGGACCGGTCGCAACCGCGAGCTGGAAGCCGCCGCCTTCGCCTATGCCGCCGCCCGCGCTGCGGCACCGGCACTCGCCGACCCGTCCTTCGCCCTATCGCACGGCATCGTCTGGCTGCGCCCGGACGGCGCGACGTTCGCCGAAGGCGACTGGCACCGCGCGGATACAGGCGCCGTCGCCATGATCGTGCCGGGCGGACCGGCGGTGCTGGTCAACCGCACCGACGCCGTCGTTCGCTTTCACCTCCCCGCCAGCGCGCAAAGCGTCGCAGCGCGGTCGGTGGAGATCGTCTGAGGCGCCACCCCGTCAGGGGCGGCGCCTAGCCCGCTTACTCGTAATCGCCGCCGACATTCTGGTTGCGCGGCGGCGCGGCGGCGGTCAGGCGCAGCGCCTCGGCCGATGCAGCCAGCGAGCCGATCTCGTCCGGCGCGTCGTCATCGTCCACCCGCACCTTCTGCAGGTTCGATACGGCCGCTTCCTGCAGGCCGGTCGGCGTCACCGTCTCCTCGGCGATCTCGCGCAGCGCGACGACCGGATTCTTGTCGCGGTCGCGATCAATCGTCAGCTCGGCCCCGCCGGAGATCTGCCGCGCACGCTGGGCGGCGAGCAGCACCAGATCAAAGCGGTTGGGAATCTTGTCGACGCAATCTTCGACCGTTACGCGCGCCATATGAACGCTCCGCTCTATTGAACAAGGTTCGGGAAAGCGCGGCGGCTAGCAGGCCGGCCGCTTTGTGTCAACGAAACGCCGCCCCTTGCCTCCGCGCGCGCCAGCCGCAAAGGAGGGCGCATGGGCGGGGAACGGGAAAGCTGGGAGGTGGCGGGCAACCGCCTGTCGCTCCTGATCGAGGGGCCGGATCGGTTGGCGGCGCTGCTCGCTTTGATCGACGGGGCGGAGCGCACGCTGCGCCTGCTGTTCTACATCTACGCGCCCGATACCGCCGGCACCCGCGTGCGCGATGCGCTGGATCGTGCGGTGCGCCGGGGGGTCGCCGTCACGCTCATCATGGATGCGTTCGGCAGCGAGGCGGACGACGCCTTCTTCACCACGCTGGCGGCGGACGGCGCCACCGTCTGCCGCTTCCACCCGCGCTTCGGCCGCCGCTACCTGCTGCGCAACCACCAGAAGCTCGCGTTGGCGGACGAGGCGCGGGTGATGATCGGCGGCTTCAATATCGAGGACGATTATTTTGGCACCGCCGCCGATCAGGCGTGGCGCGATCTCGGCCTGCTGGTGGAAGGGCCGGCCGCCGCCCGCCTCGTCGGCTATTATGATGCGCTGGCCGAATGGACGATCGGCCGCCACGTCCGCAGCCGCCCCTTGCGCGGCGCGCTGGAGCGATGGAGCGAGGAGGAAGGGCCGGTCCGCTGGCTGCTCGGCGGCCCGGCGCGGCGGCTCAGCCCGTGGGCGCTCGCGGTGAAGGGCGACATGAGGAAGGCGCGCCGGCTGGACATGATCGCCGCCTATTTCGCACCCAATCCAAGGATGCTGCGCCGGGTTGAGGGCGTCTCGCGCGGCGGCGGCACCGCGCGGGTGCTGACGGCGGCCAAGTCGGACAACAACGCCACGATCGGCGCCGCGCGCCATTGCTACCGCCGGCTGCTCCGCCGCGGCGTGCGCGTGTTCGAATACCAGCCGACCAAGCTCCACACAAAATTGTTCGTCATCGACGATGTCGTCCATATCGGCTCGGCCAATTTCGACATGCGCAGCCTCTACCTCAATCTGGAGCTGATGCTGCGGATCGAGGATGCCGCCTTCGCCTCGCGCCTGCGCGCCTATTTCGAGGGCGAACTCGCCGCCTCGGCCGAGATCACGCGCGAGGCCCATCGCGCCCGCAGCAGCCTGATCGAGCGCATTCGCTGGAGCCTCGCTTATTTCGTCGTCGCGATCGTCGACTATGGCGTCACGCGCCGGCTGAACTTCGGCATCCAGGAAGGGTGAACGCGAGCTAAACGATGGCTCAAGCCGCCGTTAACGGAAGCAGGTGGATAGAGCCGCTTCTGGAGGTGTCGCATGATCCTTATTCCCGCAGAGTCGAGCGAGCGTTCGATGACGATAGACTGGTTCCTCGAAGCGATGGATCGCGGCCGGCTGACCGTGTTCGACGCCGACGACATGCTCGCCCAGCTGCGCCTCGCCGGCGATGTCCGCAATCTGGAACGCCTCTCCCGCGCCCTCGCCAACCGGGGCGGCCACTAGGGCCGCCCGGCTTGCCTGCCGCGCCGACTGCTCATGACGCGCCCTCAATAATCCTTCGAATAGCGCAGGTTCACGCTCGACCCGCCGAACGAACTGGTCTGCGACAGCACGCTCAGCGCCTTCGATAGCGCGATCTGCAGCTGGGTGGCGGTGAAGCCGCGCGCATCGGTCACCACCTCCACATAGATGTTGTTCGAGATATATTTGCCTGCCGCCAGCGACGTGCCCTGGCCCGTCGCCTTGTCCCCGCCCAGCACGCGCAGCCGGTCGATCCCGGTGGCGGAGCGCAGCTTGCCCAGCGGGTTCAGCCCGCCGCCGCCCGATCCGCGCAGCGAATTGAGCGCCGCCGCCAGCTGGATCGCCTGCGTCGGCGTCAGCGACGTCACCGACGAACCGAACAGCAGGCGTGACAGCACCTCGTCCTGCGGCAGGTTCGGCGTGGAGGTGAAGCTGATCTGCGGCTGCAAGGCACGGCCGGTAATGGCAATGATCGCGGTCACGCTCTCCACCGTGGTGCTGGCGGAGATGTTCAGCTGCGGGTTGAACATGTCGCCGCCGTCGAACGTCACCTTGCTGCTGTTCGCCAGTTCGAACCGGCGCCCGGCAAAGGAATAGGTGCCGCGCAGCACGTCCAGATCGCCGACGATCACCGGCTTGGTCGCGGTGCCGCCGATCTTCATGTCGGTGCTCCATTCCGCCTCCAGCCCCATGCCGCTCACGAAGATGCGGTTGTCGGCGCGCACGCGGATATCCAGCTTCCAGTTGCTCGGCACGGTCTGCGCGACGGCCTTTACCGGGGCTGCGTTCTTGCGGCGCACGCCTTCCAGCTCGGCCACCTCGGCGGCGCCCTGGCGGATGATCTCGTAGCGCACCTCCGGGATCGTCAGGTCGCCCTTGATGAGCGGCCCGGCCGCCTTGCTGTTCGTGATCGCCAGCGTGCCCGATACCGTCGCCGCCACCGCATCGCTGCGGGCCAGCTGCGCCCGGCCGAGATTGACTCGGATGTCCATCGGAAAGCCGCTCGCCGCATCCAGCCCGACATAGCCCGAGGCGGCGATCGTGCCGCTACCCGCCTTCCCGGTGAACTTCGTCACTTCGAAGCGCGATTGGGAGAAGCGACCGTCGATGGCCATGTTCGTCAGCGTGGTGCCGTAGATGTCGTTCTCGTAGCGCAGCGCATTGGCCCGCACGATCCCGGTCACGTTCGGTGTGCCCAGCCGGCCGCTGAAGTCGGCGCCGATCGCCACCGGCCCGCTCAACTGCTGGCCGGCGATCCCGGTCAGCGTCCACAGCACCTCGGCGGGGCCATTATAGCGCACCCCGCCCGATAGCGGCGCCGCGAACAGCCGCTCGCTGATCGACGCACCCGGCGGGATCGGCGCCAGCCGCGCCTGCATCCGCCCCACCACATTGCCGCCGCGCCGGATCAGCGCGCGCAGATCGCCGCCCGCATTGTCCAGCCGGCCGAGCAGCGCGATGTCCACCGGTTGCGACACCACCAGCGCGCCCGTGCGGGTGAAGCGGGCGATGTCGATCCGGGCGTCCGCGGTCGGCAGGCCGCCGCCGGCCGGCAGCGTCATGTCCACCGTACCCGTCGCCTTGCCGCCAAGGCCCAGCCCCGGCACCGCGGCCTGCACAATCGAGAGATCGAGGTTGCTCAGCCGCGCGGTCAGCTGGGTCAACCCGCCATAGCGGCCCGCCAGCAGCACCTGCCCCTGCGGCAGCACCACGGTGGCCGGGCTCAGCACCCAGTCCTTGCCCACCGGGCGGATCTCCGCCGGCGCGGCCAGCCGGAAGGCGAGGTTGTTGATCGTGCCACGGGCATTGGCGCGGATCAGCGTGGGGGAAAGCGCCGCCTGCGCCGCGATGTCGAACGGCACGCCGCTGCGCCCCCTCGCGATCACCGCCGCCGTGCCGCGCTTGCCCTGATAGTTCACCCGGCCCTGCAGGCTGGTCAGAACGAACGTCCCTTGCGTCACGTCCGCCAGGCTCGCCGTCGCCTGGATCGCGGGCGCGCCGGGATAGAGGATCGCGGTCGCGCGGATCACGCCGCTGCCGATCGTGATCGGCACGTCGCCGGGCACGCGCGCGGCGCTCGCCCGCACATCCACGTCGGCGCGCTGGTTGGCGCCCGCCGCCGCCAGCCGCACGGTGCCGTTCAGCCCCGAACCGGCCAGCGTCAGCGTTCCCGCATACGGCCCGGCCGGCGTCGCCACCAGATTGCCGCGGAAGTCGATCCCGGCGAAGCGCGCGGTGGCGATGTCGATCGCCAGCGGCCCGCGCCCGGATCGGATCAGCACATCGGCGGCGAACGGCCCGTAGGGCGATCCGCCACGCGCCGTCACCCGGTAGCCCGCCGCCGTGCCGGTCAGCTCCGCCGACACGTTGGAGAGTTGCACGCCGACATAAGGGCGCGGCGCCACCAGCTTCACCAGCGGCCGCGCGACCGTGCCGGAGGCGACCACGCTGAACGGACCGTAGGCTTTCGACCGCCCCTGTGCCCGGAACGCGATGCCGCCATCGGCGGTGTAGCGCCCGCTGCCGCCGGTGATGCGCAGGTTGGGCGCCGTCACCACCAGATTGCTCACGCTGGCGACACCATCCTCGTCATAGCCGACATCGGCCGTCGCAACCGCATTGCCGCCGAGCTGGTCGCGCACCGAGGCATTGTCCAGCCGCTTCGTCACCACCCGCACCCGGCCCTTGATGCCGAAGCCGCCCTTCGGCCCGGTGACGAGCTTCGCATCGGTGACGAGGTTGATCCGGCCGAGGCCATCCACCTGATAGTCGTTCACCCGGCCCTTCAGCGCCCCGGTATATTTGCCCGTGCCGAAATCGGCGATCACGATCGCAGTCGCGTCGATCCGGTCCGATCGCAGCCGCAGATTGTCGGAGATCAGCCGGCCGGCGCTATAGGCCAGATCGCCGTTGATCGCGATGTTGGTCAGCAGCCCGCCCGCCGCCGCGTTCAGGCCCGTCACGCGCCGCGCGGTGGCGTTCAGCGGGATGCGGATGCGATCGCTGTCGATCACCGCCTTGCCGCTCGCCTGTACGCCCTCGATCCCCATCGCGCCGAAACTGGCCGCCGCCGCGCTCAGCCGGTACTCCACCGTCGGCGTGGCGAACGGCCCGTCGAGCGTCGCGACGAAGCGGATATCGCGCCCGGCCGCGTTGTCGGCGATCGCGCCCGGCTTCAGCAATTGTCCGTCCACCTTGAATGCACCAAAGCGGCTGTTCGCCAGATCGATCAACCCCGCCGCGTCCACCGCCATCGCGGCGGAGCGGGCGTGCAGCACCGTCTGCGCCTTGCGGTCGGCCAGCGTCGCCGTGGCGTCGATCGCGATGGCTGGCTCGGTCAGCCGCGCCGCCGGTCCGGTCAGGATCACACCGGGCAGCACATTGCCCTTGGCGGCGAAGGTGCCGTTGCGGCCGGTCAGCGCCAGATCGGCGATCGCCTGCCCACCCACCGTGCCACCGGCCCTGCCCGCCCAGTTCGCCCAGTCGCCTTGCCCGTCGATCGAGAGCGCCAGCGGCTTGCCCAGCCCCGCATAGCTGTCGACCAGCCCGCCTGCCGGTGCGTTCAGCGCCGCCTTCACCAGCAGCCGATTGGCATCGGGAACCGCGTCCAGCTTGATCGTCAGCCGGTCGCCGCCCGCCACGCCCATTTCGCGCAGCGCCGCCGCATCCGCATCGATCCGCGCGCGGCCATCGGCGATGTCGGCGCTGCCGGCGATCTTCACAATGTGGCGCTTGCCCGTCACCGGCGGCTCGAACACGAAGCGGTCGATCGCCAGCCGGCCGATCGCCAGATCGATGTCCGGCAGGGTCGGCGCATTCGGGTCGGCCGGCACCGGCTTCAGCACCGGCACGCGCAGCAGCGTCATCGTCGCCGCGTCCGCCTCGCGCACGTCCACCTTGCCGCCGATGTAGGCGAACGGCCGCCAGTCCACCGTCACGGAGGGGGAGGTCAGGAATGCGCCCTTGGTGTCGCGCACCTCCAGCCCCACCAAGGTCATCCGCCCGTAGATCGATCCGTCGATGCAATCGACATGGAAGGCCATGCCGCTTTCCGTGGTGAAGCCGCCGATCTTCTTCGCGATGAACGACCGGCCCGGCGCGGTGTTGATCCCCACCAGCAGCAGCGCGACCAGCAGCACCAGCACGGCAATGACGATGCCGATCCATTTCGCGGCCGTCCGCATCAGAATGCCTGCCCGATCGAGATATATAACGCGACCTTCGAT
>CAXTTS010000072.1:0-14364 GCA_964247265.1 uncultured Sphingomonadaceae bacterium | reverse complement strand
ACTTCCTCGGGCCGCTCGTCGATCAGCAGCACGATCAGGAACACTTCGGGATGATTGTCGGTGATCGCCCGCGCCATGTTCTGGAGCAGCACCGTCTTGCCGACGCGCGGCGGCGCCACGATCAGCGATCGCTGGCCCTTGCCCTGCGGCACGACGATATCGATCACCCGCGCCGACTTGTCCTTGATCGTCGGATCGTGCGGGTCGAGCGTCAGCTTCGATTCCGGGTAGAGCGGCGTCAGATTGTCGAAATTGACCCGGTGGCGCACCACGTCGGGATCGTCGAAATTGACCGAGATCAGCCGGGTCAGCGCGAAATAGCGTTCGCCATCCTTCGGCCCGCGGATCTCACCTTCCACCGTGTCGCCAGTGCGCAGGCCGAACTTACGCACCTGATTGGGGCTGATGTAGATGTCGTCCGGCCCGGCGAGATAATTCGCCTCCGGGCTGCGGAGGAAGCCGAAGCCGTCCGGCAGCACCTCGATCGTGCCAAGACCGAGGATCTGCTCGCCATTCTCGGCCTCCTGCTTGAGGATCGCGAACAGCAGATCCTGCTTGCGGAGGGTGGAGGCACTCTCGACGCCGAGCTCCTCCGCCATGCTGACCAGTTCGGCCGGCTTCTTTTTCTTGAGGTCTTTCAGATGCATGAGGAAGTGGTCCTGGGGGATGCGGGCTCGATCGGGCGTGGGGAACGCGGAAGCCGGGAAGACGGGCCGCGCGCATGGCGAAGCGGCCTCATCGCGCAGCTAGGCGGGGAGGCGCCGATAGTCAAGGCGCCACAGTCAAGGTGCCACCGCTCGGCGCGCGATCAGAATGGCTGCACGATCACCAGGATCACGATCACCGCCGTCGCGATGCCGGGCACCTCGTTCATCAGGCGCAGCGTGCGGTCGCTGGCGGGGCGGAAGCCGCGCGCCATCTTCTTGCCGTAGGTCACCGCCCAGCCATGATAGCCGGACAAGGCGATCACGCAGAGCAGTTTGGCGTGCAGCCAGCCTTCGTGGAGGATCGGCCGGCCGTTGGCGGTGTTGATCCAGATCAGCGCCAGCCCCAGCGCCCACACCGCGATCATCGCCGGCGTCAGGATGATCGATCGCAGCCGCCGCTCGCGCTCGATCCACAGCCGGTCTTCGGCCGATCCCGGCGCCACCGGCTGATGGTAGATGTAGAAACGCGGCAGCATGAACAGGCCGGCGATCCAGAACATCACGAAGATCAGATGCGCCGCCTTGACCCATAAATAGCTCGTCACCAGCATCCACTCCAGTATCGCCACGCTTGCGTGGATCATGCCCGATCAGGCCCGCACGAGTTCCAGCAGCCGCTCGACATGCGCGATCGGCGCGTCGGGCAGGATGCCGTGGCCCAGGTTGAAGATGTGCGGCCGCGCCGGGAACGCCTTGCGGATCGCCGCCACCGCCTCCTCCAGCGCCCGCCCGCCGGTAATCAGCGCCAGCGGATCGAGATTGCCCTGCACCGGCAGATGCTGCTGCAGCACCCGGTCGGCCCAGTCGGGATCGACCGTCTCGTCGAGGCCGATCGCGCTCACCTTCGTCTCGGCGGCATAGGCCGGCAGCTTGGCGCCGGCGCCCTTGGGAAAACCGATGATCGGCGTTTCGAGATGCCGCGCGCGCAGCCGCTCGACGATCCTGGCGGTCGGCGCGATCACCCACCGCTCGAACTCGCGCGGGGCGAGGCTGCCGGACCAGCTGTCGAACAATTGCACCGCATCGACGCCCGCCACGATCTGCTTCGACAGATACTCCACCGTCGCATCGGCGATCGCATCGATGATCGCGCCGAAGCCGGCCGGGTCGCGATAGGCATAACGCCGCGCCTCGGCCTGCTCCTTCGATCCCTGCCCCGCGACCATGTAGGTCGCGACCGTCCAGGGGGAGCCCGCGAAGCCCAGGAAGGTGGTTTCGGGGGGCAATGCCGCCGCCACCCGCCGCACCGTCTCGTAAACCGGCTCCAGCCGCCCTGGCGCGGCCTCCAGCGAGGCGAGGGTGGCATCCACCAGCGGTGGCGACAGACGCGGCCCCTCGCCGGCCTCGAACGTCAACTCCTGGCCAAGCGCGTGCGGGATCACAAGAATGTCGGAAAACAGGATCGCCCCGTCGAAGCCGAAACGCCGGATCGGCTGCAACGTCACCTCGGCTGCCGAGGCGCTGTCGTGCACCAGTTCGAGGAAGCCGCCCTTGTCCGCCCGCAGCGCGCGATATTCCGGCAGATAGCGCCCCGCCTGCCGCATCAGCCACACCGGCGGCGGATCGCGCCGCTCGCCGCGCAGCACCGCGAGCAGCGGCTTGTCGGCGGTCCGCGTCAGGGTCGCGACGCTCGCATCGGAAAGCACCATATCATTCCTTAGAAGAGAATCTGAGAATCTGTAGAGGCTAGTAGGGGGCCGGCGAAGCGGGGTTTATTCGCCCCGCCGAAACTTGCCAACAGCTTGACTCCCGCGATCCCGCCCGGTTCCCCGGAGTCGCCTGCCCCGCCCCCATTATCCACAGGCTGGGGATAGCGTGGCTGGCCTGTGGAAAGCTTGCCGCATCGAGTCCGGCCAGCGGGGATGAAAGCGCGGCTTGTGCGACCCTTGCGGATTCCGCTAGCGCCATCCCCATGCTTGTCCACAGGAACATTCGGCGCGCAAACCCGGTTTCCGGGCGGAACACGCGATGATCCGGCTGCACCTCCATCTGATGTCCGACTCCACCGGCGAGACGCTGGAGAATATCGCCAAGGCCGGCCTCGCCCAGTTCGACGGGGTGGAGACGATCAAGCACTTCTGGCCGATGGTCCGCTCCGAAGGGCATCTTGACCGGGTGATGCTGGAGATCGCCGCCCGCCCCGGCCTCGTCATCTACACGCTGGTCAATCCCGAGGTGCGCCACCGGCTGGAAACCCGCTGCCACGCGCTCGGCCTGCCCTCCGTCTCCGCGCTCGATCCGGTGATCGACGCGCTGTCCACGTTGCTCGGCCAGGTGGCGAAGGCGCGGCCGGGGCGGCAGCATATCCTCGATGCGGCCTATTTCGCGCGGGTCGATGCGATCCAGTATACGATCGCGCATGACGACGGCGTCGCGGCGGAGGATTGGGAGGAGGCCGATATCCTGCTCGCTGGCGTCTCCCGCTCGTCGAAGACGCCGACCTCGATCTATCTCGCGAATCGCGGCTACAAGGTGGCGAACATCCCGCTGGTGGTGGAATCGCCCCCGCCGCCCTCGCTGTTCGGCCTGCGCCATCCGCTCGTCGTCGGCCTCACCACCAGCCCCGATCGGCTGATCCAGATCCGCCGCAACCGCCTGCTCTCGCTCGCGCAGAGCCCGGAGACGGCCTATGTCGATCAGGAGGCGGTGGCCGCCGAACTCGCCTTTGCGCGGCGGCTGTTCGCGAACAATGGCTGGCCGGTGATCGACGTGACGCGGCGATCGATCGAGGAGACGGCGGCGGCGATCATCAACCTGGTCAACGAACGCCGCAACGCCGAGGAAGGCATGCCCGAATGAAGCTGATCCTCGCCTCGCAATCCGCCGCCCGCCGCGCGATGCTCGCCGCCGCCGGCGTGCCGCACGAAGCGATGGCTGCCGGGGTGGACGAGGAAAGCGCCAAGGCCGCGTTGCGGGCGGAGGGACTGGACGGGCGCGCGCTGGCCGATGCGCTGGCCGAGCTCAAGGCGACCAAGCTCTCCCGCCGCCACCCTGCCGATCTGGTGCTCGGCTGCGATTCCACCGTGTCGCTGGCCGATGGCACCCTGCTCGACAAGGCGGAGAGCCGCGACGAGGCGGCCGCGCAGCTGCGCGCCCTGCGCGGCACAACCCACCGGCTGCACAGCGCCGCGGTGATCTGCGAGGGCGGCGTGCCGGTCTGGCGCCATGTCGATGTCGCGAAGCTGACGATGCGGTCGTTCAGCGATGCCTTCCTCGACCGGTATCTCGATGCCGAATGGCCCGCGATCGGCGGCTGCGTCGGCGGCTACCGGCTGGAGGGACTTGGCGTGCAATTGTTCGCCAGGGTGGAGGGCAGCCATTTCACCATCCTCGGCCTGCCGCTGCTGGCGCTGCTGGATTATTGCCGCGTGCGCGGCGTGATGCCGGCATGAGGGAGCACGCCCGATGACCACGCCTTATGCCGAGGTGATCGGCGATCCGGTCGCCCACTCCAGATCGCCGGCGATCCACGGCTTCTGGCTGGGCCGGCTTGGCATCGACGCCGAGTATCGCCGCGCCCATGTCCGCGCCGACGAACTGCACGGCTATTTCGCCAGCCGTCGCGCGGACCCGCAATGGCGCGGCTGCAACGTCACCGTGCCGCACAAGCAGGCGGTGCTGGCGTATCTCGACTGGGTCGATCCGCAGGCGGAGGCGATCGGCGCGGTCAATACGATCGTGCCGGAGAACGGCATCCTCGCTGGCTATAATACGGATGGCATCGGTTTCCTCGAGCCGCTCAGTCCGCTGCTAGCGCGGCCGCATCTGTTCCGCATGGCCCGCATCCTGGGGGCAGGCGGCGCCGCTCGCGCGATCACCCATGCGCTGGTCGGCGAGGGGTTCGAGCCGGTGATCCTCGCCCGCACGGTGGAAAAGGCGCGCGCCTTCCTCGACAGCCTGGGCATCGCTGGAGGCCACGCGGCGGCGCTCGACAGTTTCGCCGTGCCGACCGACTTCCGGTTCGACGATCGCGCCGGCCTGCTCGATCTCGTCGTCAACACCACGCCGCTCGGCATGACCGGCCAGCCGCCGCTCGCCCTCGATTTCAGCCATGTCCCGCCCGGATCGATCGTCTACGACATCGTCTACGCCCCGCTCGAGACCCCGCTGCTGGCCGAGGCCCGCGCGCGGGGCCTGCGCACGATCGACGGGCTGGACATGCTGATCGGCCAGGCCGCCGCCGCCTTCGCCCGCTTCTTCGGCGCCGCCGCTCCGCGCGGGCAGGATGCGGACTTGCGCGCGCTGCTCGTCGCATGATCGCGCCTGAGTCATGCTGATCCTGGGCCTCACCGGATCGATCGGCATGGGCAAGTCCACCGTCGCGGCGATGTTCCGCGCGGCAGGGGTGCCGGTGTTCGATGCCGATGCGGAGGTGCATCGCCTGCAAGGCCCCGGCGGCCGCCTGCTCGCCGCGATCGAGGCGCTGCATCCGGGCACCACCGGCGCTGCCGGCGTGGACCGTGTCGCGCTCGGCCGCGCGGTGTTCGGCGATGCGGAGGCGCTCGCCCGGCTGGAGCGGCTCGTCCACCCGCAGGTCTGGGCCGGCCAGCGCGCCTTCCTGCGCCGCCACCGCGCCTGCCCGTTCGTCGTGCTCGACATTCCCCTGCTGTTCGAGAAAGGCGGCTGGCGACGGGTCGATCGCATCGCCGTCGTCTCCGCGCCGGCCTGGATGCAGCGGCGGCGCGTGCTGGCCCGGCCGGGCATGACCAGCGCGCGCCTCGCCCGCATCCGCGCGCTTCAGACGCCCGATGCGGAGAAGCGGCGCCGCGCCGATTTCGTCATCCCGACCGGCGCCGGCCGCGCCGTATCGCGGGCGCATGTGCGCCACCTCGTCGCTTGCCTAAGTCGGGCACGGGGCCGATATGATGGGCCATGCGCGAGATAGTCTTCGATACCGAAACGACCGGCCTCAGTCCGCTTGACGGACACCGCCTCGTCGAGATCGGCTGTGTCGAACTGGTCAACAAGGTGGAGACCGGACGCACCTTCCACGGCTATTTCAATCCGAATCGCCCGATGCCGAGCGAGGCCGAAGCCGTTCACGGCCTGTCCGAACGCTTCCTGAAGGACAAGCCGGCGTTCCACGAAGCCGTGCCGGATTTCCTCGGTTTCATCGGCGATTGCCGCCTGGTCGCGCATAATGCGACGTTCGATTTCGGCTTCCTCAACCACGAACTCGGCCATGCCGGGCACGAACATATCTGCATGTCGCGCATGGTGGATACGCTGGCGATCGCCCGCATCCGCCATCCCGGAGCCAAGCACAGCCTCGATGCGCTCTGCACCCGCTACGGCATCGATCGCAGCCACCGGGTTAAGCATGGCGCGCTGCTCGATGCGCAGCTGCTCGCCCAATTGTATGTGGAACTCACCGGCGGCCGGCAGATCGGCCTGTCGCTGCGCGCCGATCCGGTGTCGGCGATGGCGTCGGCGGTCGTTGGCGGAGCCGTCCACCCACCCCGCCGTCCGATCCGGGCGGCCCGGCCGCATCGCGCCTCGGCGGAGGAACTTCGCCGTCACTCGACCTTTGTTCTCACGCTGACCAACCCGCTCTGGGAGGAGGCTGCAACGCCCGGTTGACCGGGTTATTACGCAGGCTTAAGGCCGCCACCGCCCCCGTCGGGGGTGCGGCGGGACATTGTTTCGTTACGCAGGAGAAGCCCATGGAAATCCGTGTTTCTGGCCATCAGGTCGATACCGGCGATGCCCTTCGGCAGCATGTCGACGAGCGGATGCAGGCGCTGGCGGAGAAGTTCTTCTCGCGCAGCATCTCGGCGCATGTGACGTTCAGCAACGGGCCGCATGCCAGCTTTGCCTGCGATATCGTCGCGCATGTGATGCAGGGCGTGATCCTGAAAGGCCACGGCCAAGCCGG
The DNA here is from genome assembly GCA_964247265.1 of uncultured Sphingomonadaceae bacterium. Taxonomy (GTDB): domain Bacteria; phylum Pseudomonadota; class Alphaproteobacteria; order Sphingomonadales; family Sphingomonadaceae; genus Alterirhizorhabdus. Next base: position 7,782 of record CAXTTS010000072.1, on the reverse strand, counting down.
CGAGGCGCACCCCGCCTTCGATCGAGCCGCCGACAAGATCGAGACGCAGCTGCGTCGCTACATGCGCCGGCTGAAGGATCGCCACGCCGGCAATGGCGGCGCGCCGGGCGAGATCGATGCCGATGCCGGTTATACCGTGTTCGATGCGGTGCAGGAGGATGAGCCCGAGGATAACCCGGTCATCATCGCCGAGACGCGGGTCGACGTGCCGGAGGCGAGCGTCTCCGATGCGGTGATGATGCTCGATCTGCGCGACACCGGCGCGCTGCTGTTCCGCAACAGCGGCACCGGCGCCTACAACATGGTCTATCGCCGTCGCGACGGCACGATCGGCTGGGTCGAACCCCAGCGCGCCGCCTGAGGATCAGCCCCGTGGACGATGCCGCCTCCCCCGCCGAGCCGGTCGGCCGGTCGCTCGACGATCTGAGCGATCTGCTGTCGGCGGAGGCGATCGTCTCGTCGCTGGCGGTCCCGAACAAGAAGGCGCTGTTCCAGCAGCTCGCCGCGATCGCCGCGAAGGCCGTCGCGCTCGATCCCAAGCTGGTGGTGGAGCGGCTGGCCGATCGCGAGCGGCTCGGTTCGACCGGCTTCGGCGGCGGCGTGGCGATCCCGCATGGCAAGATCGACGGGCTGGAGCAGGTGATCGGCATCTTCGCCCGCCTGGCCAACCCGATCGATTTCAACGCGATCGACGACATGCCGGTCGATCTCATCTTCCTCCTCCTCTCGCCGCCCGATGCCGGGGTGGAGCATCTGAAGGCGCTGGCCCGCGTCAGCCGCCGGATGCGCGATCGCAGCTTCGTCGCCAAGTTGCGCGGCGCCGGCTCGGACGGCGCGCTTTATGCCCTGTTCGCCACCGGCGAAGCGCGCAACGCCGCCTGATGGCGGGCCAGGCCGGCGCGCCGCTCGCCGGGGCGGAGGCGCATTTCCGCGCGCTGGAATCGCTGTACCGCGCCGCGCCGATCAACCGCTTCTTCCCCTCGCGACTCGAGATCGTCGAGGAGGGGTTCGCCCGCATCCGCTTCCGCATTGATGAAACGGTGCATCACGCGGCGGGCGCCGCGCATGGCACCACCTATTTCAAGATGCTCGACGATGCCGCCTTCTACGCCGCCAACAGCCTCGTCTCCGATCGCTTCCTGCTCACCACCGCGTTCAACCTGCTGCTCACCCGGCCGATGAAGGCGGGGGAGGTGATCGCCGAAGGGCGCTGGATCAGCGGCCGCCGCCGCGTGCTGGTGGCCGATGCGCGCCTGCTCGATTCGCATGGCGAGGAGGCGGCGCGCGGCACCGGCACCTTCATGCGCTCGCGCATCCCGCTCGCGTCGCTGCCGGGCTATGTCGTGTCGCCGGCATGACGGCGCGCGCGGCGGCGGGCCTGCTCGTCTCCGCCTTGATCCGCGCAGTCGAGGCGGCCGGCGGAGGTGGCATGGTGCTGGCGAAAGGCGATGCCACCTCCGGCGCGATCCTGCTCGTGCTGGCGGAGCGTGGCCGCGTCACGGCCGTGCGCGAACGCGCCCCGGCGCTGGAGGGCGGCTATGTCTGGATACCGGCGGGCCCGGCCGCGTTCGCCGATCCGGTTGCGCTGGCGGACTATATCGCCCGGCGCCGCAGCCGCGATCCTGATCTCTGGGTCGTCGAACTCGATCATGCCGATGCGCTGACGCTGGCGGACGGCATGATCCGCTAGGTCTTTCCCCTGTTCCCCACCTGTTCTATGGCGGCGCATGGCCACCGCCCCCGAATCGGATTGCTTCGCCGATGCCCCCCTCGTCGCCCGCGATGTCGCGCGCGGGGTGTGCCGGCTGTTCTTCCGCCAGGATCAATATGCGCTGTGCGAGGTGCCGCTGCCGAACGGTCGCCGCGCCGATCTGATGGCGATCGATCCCAAGGGCTGCCTGACGATCGTCGAGATCAAGGTCTCCCGGGCGGACCTGCGCGGCGACGGCAAGTGGCCGGACTATCTCGATTATTGCGACCGCTTCTTCTGGGCGGTGCCGGCCGGCTTCGATCTGTCACCCTTCGAGGAGCCGGCATTCCGGCCCGAGATCGCCGGCCTGCTGGTGGCCGATCGCTACGATGCGGCGCTGGTGCGCCAACCGGCGCACCGTCCGCTGGCCGGCGCGCGGCGCAAGGCGGAGACGTTGCGCTTCGCCCGCCGCGCCGCGCAGCGCATGGTCGGCCATCTCGATCCGGGTCTGGCGGGGATGGATTAGAGTCGCGGGCCGGAGATCGCGCCCTTCGGTTTCGCCGGCTTCGTCTCGTCGATCATCTTCAGGATCGCGGCGGATCGCCGGTCCCGGGCGGCATAGTCGCGGGCGGTGAGGCCCGCGACGCGATCGGCCAGCGCCGGGTTCGCGCCCGATGTCAGCAGCAGCCGCACCGTCGGCAGATCGCGCGATTGCACCGCCAGAATCAGCGGCGTCTCGCCTTGATTGTTTGCCACGTTCACCCCGGCGCCGCTGTTCAGCAGCAGCGCGGCGCCCTCGCTGAAACCGATCTGCGCGGCGAGGTCGAGCGCGGTGTTGCCCGCCGAATTGCGCGTATCGGGCTTGGCCCCCTTGGAGAGCAGGAAGGCGAGCCAGGTCGCGTCGCGCCGCTTCGCCACGATGTGCAGCGCGGCGTCGCCATCGTCGCCGCGGATGTTGATCATGCTCGATCCGGGCTGGTCGACCACCTCCATCACCTTGGTGCCGTCGCGATCGCGCACCGCCTTCAGGAACTTGTAGCTGTCGGAGAATTGCGCCGCCGCCGGGCCGGCCGCCAATGCGGTTGCCAGCATCATCGCCAAAGCCAGCCTTGCTCGTACCATGTCGTTCGCCCTTGCCCTTGCGTGCCCGCGCATAGCGCAGCATGGCTGGCGATGCCATGAACAAGACCCGTCTGCTCAGCCCCCTGCTGGCCGCCTGCCTCGGCCTCGCCGCCTGCCACTCGCCGGTGTCGCAGACGCCACCGCTGGCCGGCGCGCGCATCGGCGGCCCTTTCACCCTGACCGATCAGGACGGGCGGCGCGTGTCGGACACGCAGTTCGCCGGCCGCTATCGCCTGATCTATTTCGGCTACACCTTCTGCCCCGATGTCTGCCCCACCGACCTGCAGACGTTGATGAAGGGGCTGAGCCTGTTCGAAAAAGAGGACGCGCCCCGCGCCGCCCGCATCCAGCCGATCTTCGTCACGATCGATCCGGAGCGGGATACGCCGCCTGTGCTCAAGCAGTGGGTCGCCGCATTCCACCCGCGCCTGATCGGCCTCACCGGCTCATCGGCCGAGATCGCCGCCGTCGCCAAGGAATATGCGGTCTATTACAAGAAGGTGGAAACGCCGGGCACGGGTTCCTACCTCATGGATCATGGCCGGCAGGCGGTGCTGTTCGGCCCCGGTGGCGAGCCGCTGGCGCTGATCCCGCAGGACCAGACGCCCGAGGCCGCCGCCGCCGAACTGGCGAAATGGGTGAAATGAACGAGACGCCGCGACCCTTCTGGCAGACCACCCCGCTCGCGCGGATGACGCGCGCCGAGTGGGAATCGCTGTGCGACGGCTGCGGCAAATGCTGCATCCACAAGCTGGAAGACGACGAGACGGGCGAACTCTACCCGACCAACATCGCCTGCAAGCTGCTGGATCGGCGCAGCGGGCAGTGCAGCGACTATCGCCGCCGCCACGCTTATGTGCCCGAATGCGTGCGGCTGACGCCGGCCAAGCTGCGCCAGCTTGATTGGCTGCCCACCACCTGCGCCTACCGCCTGATCGACGAAGGCAAGCCGTTGCCGCAATGGCATCACCTCGTCAGCGGCGACCGCGAGACGGTGCACGAGGCGGGCATCTCGGTGCGCGGCTGGACGGTGTCCGAAGACGATGTCGGCGATTTCGAGAACCATATTGTCGACCGGATTCTTTGATCGGTTGCTCTCCGCACCAAAGCGTGACCCGGCCGCGCCGGTCTTCGCCGGTGGCGGCCGCACCCGCCCGCTGATCGTCACCCGCCGCCCGCAGGCACGCCGGATGCGGCTGTCGGTCGATCCGCGCGACGGCGCCGTCCGCCTCACCTTGCCCAAACGCGCCGCGCTGAAGCCGGCACTCGCCTGGGTGGAGGAGAAGCGCCCGTGGATCGAGGCGACCCTCGCCGCTCTGCCCAGGCCGCACGCGATCGCATCGGGCGGCACCGTGCCGTTCGACGGCGGCACCCTGCGGATCGAGTGGCGCGAGGGCGGATCACGCATCGTCCGCCGCGAAGGCGACATGCTGCTGCTCGGCGGCCCGGCCGATTCGATCGCCCCCCGCGTGTTGCGCTGGCTGCGCCGCGAGGCGCTGGCTCGGCTGGATATTGAGACCCGCCTGTTTGCGGCGAAAGCCGGTGTTTCAGTTGGCCGCGTCGCCATCGGCGATCCGCGCGCGCGTTGGGGCAGCTGTTCGGCCTCCGGCGATATCCGCTACAGCTGGCGCCTGATCCTCGCTCCGGCCGCCGTGCGCGAGGCCACCGTCGCGCATGAGGTGGCGCACCGCCTGCACATGGATCACAGCCCCGCCTTTCACGCCGCCGTCACCCGCCTGCTCGGCCGCGATCCCGCGCCGGAACGCGCCTGGCTGCGCGCCCACGGCGCCGCGCTCTACTGGCTGGGTCGGGAGGACTGAGACCGCGCTCGCAGCGGTCAGTTCGGCCGTTGCCGCCCCAGCACGCCGTTGAGCCATTGCTCGTCCAGCTGTTCCGGCGCCTGCACGTCCTGCTGGCCGTCCGGCGCGGCGTCGGGATCGCGGGGGGCGGGCGCGGCCTCCTCCCGGCCGATGCCATTCTCGTCGGCGAAGCTCTCGTCGGGCTGGCCGAAATAGGCCTCGTCATCCGGTTCCAGCTGCCATTCGGGCAGCGTCACCTCGGTATCGAAGGCTTCGGTCGGCCGGTTCGCCACCGCCACCCGCATGAACGCGGCAAAGGCCTGCGCCGGCGCGCGGCCGCCCTGCAATCCCGGTATCGCCTTCGCATCGTCGCGACCCATCCACACGCCGGTGGTGAGTCCGTTGGAGAAGCCGACGAACCAGCCATCCTTGTTCGAGGATGTCGTGCCCGTCTTGCCCGCCACCGGCCGGCCGATCTGCGCGGCGCGGCCGGTGCCGGTGTTCACCGCCGTCTGCAACAGGTCGGTCATCTGCGCCGCCACATAGGGCGCCACCAGCACGCGGGATGTATCCACCTTATGCTCGTAGAGGATGTCGCCGGTCGCGGTCGTCACCTTGACGATGCCGTAGGGTGTCACGGCGATGCCCTTCTGGCCGACGGCGGCAAAGGCGCGGGTCATGTCGATCAGCCGCACGTCGCTGGTGCCCAGCACCATCGAGGGGTGCGTATCCACCGGCGTGGTGATGCCGAAGCGGCGGGCCATGTCCGCCACCGTCTGGAAGCCCACTTCGGAACCGAGCTTCGCCGCCACCGTGTTGATCGAAAAGGCAAAGGCGCTGCGGATATCCATCTGGCCGTTGAAGCGGCCGCTGCTGTTGCGCGGACGCCAGCCGTCGATGTCGATCGGCTCGTCCACCACGCGGTCCTCCGGCTTGTGCCCGGCTTCCAGCGCGGCGAGGTAGACGAACAGCTTGAACGCCGATCCCGGCTGCCGCACCGCCTGCGTCGCGCGATTGTAGATCGACGATACATAGTCCGTCCCGCCCACCATCGCGCGCACCTCGCCGCCGCGATCCAGCGACACCAGCGCGCCCTGCGTGCCGGCGGGCGTGTTCTGGCGGATCGCATTGTCGGCGGCGCGCTGCATCGCCAGATCCAGCGTGGTCCACACTTCGATCGGCGCGTTGGTCTCGTCGACCAGCGTATCCAGCTGGGCCAGCGCCCAGTCGGTGAAATAGCGCACGCTGTTCTGCTTGGGCTCGGGCGCCAGCTTCACCGCGGCGGGATCGGCGTTCGCCTCGTCGGCGGCGCTTACCTTGCCCTGCTCGCGCATCAGTGCGATCACCACCTTGGCGCGGTTGACGGCGGCCGTGGCATCGGCGGTGGGCGAGTAATTGGACGGCGCCTTGACCAGCCCGGCGATGATCGCGGCCTCGCCCAGCGTGAACTGGTCGGCGGAATGGCCGAAGAATTTGCGCGCGGCGGCATCGATGCCATAGGCGCCGCCGCCGAAATAGACGCGGTTGAGGTACAGTTCCAATATCTGTCGCTTGGAGAATTTGCGCTCCATCGCCAGCGCCAGGATGATCTCGCGGAACTTGCGGGCGAAGGTGCGCGTGTTCGAGAGGAAGATGTTGCGCGTCAGCTGCTGGGTGATCGTCGATCCGCCCTGCGCCCAGCGCCCGCGCTCCACCCGCACCATGCCCGATCGCGCGATGCCGATCGGATCGACGCCGGGGTGCATGTAGAAACGGCGATCCTCCGTGGCCACCATCGCATCCACCATGACGGACGGGATGCGGGCGAACGGGATCCACTGGCCGTAACTCGGCCCGAGCGAGACGATCACGGTGCCGTCGGCGGCATGCACCCGCACCATCTGCCCGTTGGGCGAGGATTTCAGCTCGTCATAGCCGGGCAGCGAGGCCATCGCGATCACCACCGCGATGACAAGCGCGACGATCGCCGCCAGCCCGCCGAACACGAGGATCTTGAACGTCCGCACGAAGGTGCGGCGGACGGGGCCGGTTGCGGGACTGGAGCGCTTGGATGCCATCGGTGAAGGGGGCGATTACCGGTTAAGCCGACGCGCCACAAGCGACGCGTGCGTTCCGCGAATCAGCCGCCGATCCGCGTGGCGCGCGCCAGCAGCCCAGCCAGCCCCGGTACATGCGCCAGCGCCGGCAGCAGCCCGCGCAGCGGCCCCTCGGCGATGCCTCGCAGTCGCCCCGCCCAGCCGAGCGGCCGTGCCGCATGGGCCGCAAAGGCGTGCTGGAAGGGGATCGCCCCCGCCGCGCCCGCCTTGGCATGATGCGCCGCCGCCATCCGCCCGCTCGCCAGCGCGATCGCCACGCCGTCGCCGGCCAGCGATGCGATCACCGCCGCCTGATCGCCCAGCCGGTAGATGCCGGCGTTCGTTTCCGCGGTGCGCCAGCCATAAGGCACGCCGGCGATCGCCTGCCAGCGGGGCGCCTCGCGCGCATCCGCGATGCGTTCGATCAGGCGCGGCGCATCGGCCGCCAGACCTGCCAGCAGCGCCTCCGGCCCGGCACCGACTCGCGAGCGCTTGACCGACAGGCACAGATTGATCGTGCCGTCCTCCTGCACCAGCAGCCCGGCATAGCCGCGATCGAACAGATGCAGCTCGATCATGCCATCCAGCGCCGCACCGAGTCGCGCACCCGGCGCGAGGCACGCGCGCAGCCCGACCGCCGGATCGGCACCGGCGGCATCGCGCGGCCGGGCCAGCCCGCGCAGCTCATGCTTGCCGGTCGCGAGGAACAGCGACTCGGCCTCCAGCCGCGCGCCATCGGCGGTGCGTACGCTCGCGATCAGGAGCATCGTGTCGCGCCGGCTTCCACGCTCCAGATGCGCGGGCACGCGCTTGCGCGAAACGGCCGGTGCCGCATCGTCTGCGCGGGCGTCTGCCTCGCCATTGGTCTTCGAATCGTCGTGCACGGCAGCCTCCGCAACCGTGGCGGACAGCTCCGCATCGGCACGTCCCGACGATAGCTGCTGCCGGGTAAACGAACGGCTTACACCCTGCCGCTATTCGTCGCGCGAGACCTTCTCGTTGCGTTCGTGTCGCTCCTGGGCCTCCACCGTCATCGTCGCGATCGGCCGCGCTTCCAACCGGCCAAGCGAGATCGGCTCCCCAGTCACCTCGCAAT
>CAXTTS010000071.1:0-14815 GCA_964247265.1 uncultured Sphingomonadaceae bacterium | reverse complement strand
GATCTGCGCAGCGTAAGGTGCCGCGTGGGGCGGATGACGAGCATGCGCTGACGGAGGACGTCATCGCGCTGGCCAAGCAATATGGTCGCTACGGCTATCGGCGAGTGACCGCTTTGCTCCGCGATGCAGACTGGACGGTGAACCGCAAACGTGTCGAGCGGATTTGGCGCAAGGAGGGGCTGAAGGTGCCCCAGCGCCAACCGAAGCGCGGCCGGCTATGGCTCAATGACGGTTCCTGCATCCGACTCAGGCCGAAATATCCGGGGCACGTGTGGGCGTACGACTTCGTCGAAGGGCGCACGCATGATGGGCGTAAGTTCCGGATCCTCACCATCATCGACGAGGCCAGCCGGGAATGCCTGGCGCTCGTCGTGGCGGGTCAGCTCAAGCATGAGGATGTCTTGGCGGCTCTTGCCGATCTGTTCATCGCCCGGGGACCGCCGGCCCACATCAGGTCGGACAATGGTGCCGAGTTCATCGCCACCGTCGTGCAGGTCTGGCTCGCCCAGATCGGCGTGAAGACGCTCTACATCGCACCGGGCTCTCCTTGGGAGAATGGCTACAATGAGAGCTTCAACGGGTCGCTCCGCGACGAGCTGCTCAACGGCGAGATCTTCTACAGCCTCGCCGAAGCCCGGGTGCTGATTGAGGCCTGGCGGCGCCACTACAACACGGTGCGTCCACACAGCAGCCTCGGCTACCGGCCGCCGGCTCCGGAAACGGCGACACCGCCATTGCCGCCGTCCGGTTCCGCTTCGCTCCACCTCCCGACGACAATGGCGGCGGAGGCAACGATGCACTAACAATCAAACCGGACCACTCGGTGGGGACCGATCAGCTCCGCATGGAAACACAAGGGGTTACGAGGCCGGCAAGAAGATCGTCGGACGCAAGCGGCACATCGCCGTCGATACCGACGGGCGGCTGCTCATGGTCCACCTCACCAGCGCCGACATCAGCGACAGCGCCGGTGCGCAGGTGATCCTGGATGCGATCCGCAAACGCTGGCCATGGGTGAAACATCTGTTCGCCGACGGCGGCTACGATCGCCTCAAGCTGATGGACAAAGCCGCGTGGCTCGACTTTACGGTCGAGATAATCCGCCGTTCCGATGCCGCCAAAGGCTTCGAGGTGCTGCCGCGGCGATGGGTCGTCGAACGTACTTTCGGATGGATGATCCGCTGGCGCCGGCTCGTCCGGGATTACGAAGCCCGCATCGATGTATCCAAGGCCATGATCCTCGTCGCCATGTGCGGCAATCTCCTCCGTCGAAACACTCATCCATGATTTTCAAAACGGACTCTAATCGATTCCGCGCATGCCAGCTTCCGTCAAAGCCTGCGCGCCTATATTCCTATAAGGCTGAACGGATCCGCACGCTGCTGGCAGTGAAACTGATAGGCGCCGCCACCGACGAGGACCTGGCGATCCGGATGGCGCCGGTCCTGGTGGCGGCCACCTACTGCGCGATCCAGGATCGCGATCTCGATTCGTAAGGCGTGACGAGCTACGCGTGCCACGTCCGCGAAGTGGGATCGAGCGCTGCGTGTAGCAAGTCATTGCCCATCTGCTAGCCCGCGAGGAATATCCGACGAACGCGCACGCGGCTGAGGCTATTTCCAGCCCGGCGCCAGTTCGGCGTTAGATCGGATCGCGCAGCCTCGCGAGGTGCGGGGCGAGCAGGTCGCGTAGGTCGCCTCCGACATAGAGCAGTCCGAATATTCCCGCGCTCCGCCCGGCGGCGATGTCGCTTTCCTTGTCGCCCACGATCAGTGCGCGGGCCGGATCAATCGACCAGTCGTCGATCGCGCGCAAAATCATGCCGGGATTGGGCTTGCGATCTGGATGATCGGGATGGCGGTAAATCGGCAGAACGGCATTGGCATGGTAAGGGCAACTGTAAAAAGCGTCGATCACGATGCCATCGCGGGCGAGATCGGCCTGCATCCATGCATGTAGCTTGGAAACGTCGTTCTCATCGTAGAAACCGCGTGCCACGCCGGACTGGTTGGTCACTACGATTGCCCGCAACCCCGCTTCTCGCACCATACGCAGCGCGGCCCGGGATCCCTCCACCCAGCGAAACGCCTCCGTCCGGTACAGATACCCCACATCCTCGTTCAGCACGCCGTCGCGATCGAAGAAGACAGCGCCGTGAGTTACCCGCATGGTCATGCCGCGCCCTGGCGTAGCGCCGATATCGCCGTCGTGATGTGATACAGCGAACTGGCTGGCGAAGGCGATGGGACAAAACCGCCGAGGCCCGGATCCCATCGTTCGAACCACAGGCCCGGCACAGGCGTTTGGAGAAACCGCGTCAGAACCGCCCATGCCTCCGCCGGGTCGCCCGCGGCCCCGCCCGAAACCAGGGCGGCCTTCAGCCATTCGCAATGCGGCCACAACCGGACGACGGGATCCGCGACCGCACCGTCCTCGAATAGCGCACCTCGCAGGAACCCCGTCACCGGATCGCGGCCGCCACGCAGCGCGAAGGCGGCAAGCGCGTCTGCACCGTCGATCCGTCGCCCCCGCAGCCGCTTCGCTTCCGCAAGCAGCCACACCCATTCCATATGATGCCCCGGCTCCACGAGCGCGCGGCCATCGGGACGGCTCGGTTGCCAGGCGTCGTCATAATATTCGAAGAGCACGCCGGCACGCGGATCAAGAAAACGCTCATGACACAGATCAACGAGTTCGTCGCACAGGTGCCCGAACCGGGGATCGGACATGTGCTCGAAACAGGCGAGCGCCGCTTCCAGCAGATGCATGTGCGGATTTTGCCGGCGGGGCAGGTTTGCCGGCAGGCCTTCCGCATAGCCGCCTGCGGGATGGCGAAGCGTCTCCACGATGAACTCGAGGAGGAGGTGCGCGTCCTCCCGCAGGCTTGCCTCGGCGGTGAGGCGGAAGACATGAGCGAAGGCAAACAGGGCGAAGGCGAGATCGTAGAGGTCGCGGTCTTGATCGATAATCCGTCCCTTGGCATCGCAGCGGCTGGCATAGCCCCCGTCCGGATGGCGCAATCGCGTCCGGATGAAATCGAGCCCGTGATCGACCGCCTCGCGCGCGCCGGATACTCCATGCCGTGCGCCTTCCGCGAAGACGTAGACCTGCCGCGTCGCTACGCGAAGCCGTTTGAACCCGACCCGGTGAGGGTTGGCGTCTGACTCGAGTGCCTCGTGGAAACCCCCGTGATCGCGGTCGAGCCCTCGGTCGAGCCATAGCGGCAGCGCCGTGCCGAACAGCCATCCTTGCGCCGTCGCGGCGCAGTCCAACAGGGCGAATTTCGTGGAACTGGTATCAGGCACGCGCCGGCCCGGCGCCGCTGCGGGCGATGATGCTCGAGGTCGAATGGCCTTCGCGCAGATCTACCCGAACGATGCTGCCGCCCCGCGCCTTGACGAAACCGGCGCCGACGATCGCATCCTCAGCATAATCGCTGCCTTTGACGAGTAGATCTGGCTCTAACGCCTCAATGAGGGCAAGCGGCGTATCCTCCTCGAAGATCACGACGAGATCGACATGGCGGACGGCGCCCAGCACCTCAGCGCGGGCCGCCGCTGCTTGAACTGGGCGGGTTGGCCCCTTTAGCCGCGTGATGGAGGCATCGCTGTTCAACCCGACAATCAGCCGATCGCATTGCAGCGCCGCCTCACGTAGTAGCGCGACATGGCCGGGATGCAGCAGATCGAAACACCCGTTGGTGAAGCCCACGCTTAGTTCCTGCCGGCCCCAGGCGGCGCGTATATCCACGGCATCGCTGCGGCTCGTACCACCTTTGCCGATGTCGGCGACGGGGTGCGCCCGTTCCAGCGCCATCACCAGCTCGGCTTCCGTGGCTGTCGCGGTGCCGGCCTTGGCGACGACCAGTCCCGCCACGCAGTTCGCTAGGCGCAGCGCCTGCGGCACCGGATGCCCGCTGGCGATCGAATAAGCGAAAACGGCAACGACGCTGTCGCCCGCGCCCGACACGTCGAACACCTCCTGGGCCTCCGTAGCGAGCACGATCTCCTCCCCCGTGACTGGGTAGAGCGACATGCCCGCCTCGGATCGGGTCAGCAGGATGCCGGCGCCGGTGATGGCGATCGCCCTTTCCGCGGCGCGGCGACACGCCTCGTCCGCCTCGCAAGCGATCCCGGTCGCCGCGCGCAGCTCGGCGCGATTGGGAGTTAGGAAGGTGGCGCCTGCATAGGCCCCAAAATCGGTACGCTTGGGATCGACGATCACCGGAATCTCCAGTTCCCGCGCCCTAGCGATGATCGTGGCTAGTACCCGGTCGCTCAGGCAGCCCTTGCTGTAGTCGGAGATGATGAGCGCCCGCATTCCTGGCAGCGCCTCGTCGACTGCACGGATGAGCGCCTCTTCGGCTCGCGGCGACGGAAAGCCGGTCTCTTCCTTGTCGATCCGCAGCATCTGGTGATTGCCCGCAAGGATACGCAATTTGAACGTGGTCGGACGATCCTCGACCGTGACGAGCCTCGGCGAAACGCCAGCCGCCGCCAGCATGCCGACCAGTCGCCGCCCCTCGTCGTCGCTGCCGATCATGCCGACCAGATGGGCGCGCCCTCCCAGAGCGGCGATGTTCATCGCCACGTTGGCGCCACCGCCGGGCACCTCGTGATGGGTCAGATGCTTGAGCACCGGCACTGGCGCCTCGGGCGAGATACGCTCCACGCCGCCGCTGGCATAGCCGTCCAGCATCACGTCGCCGACGACGAGGATGCCAGCGGCGTGATCGAACAAGGCGGGGCTGACCACTTGGTTAAATCCTATCTTACGTACGCCGTCGCCTGTAAGCCGGCACGTGTCGAGTCCATGACGGCGAGCGCCATAGCGCGGCTTGGCTATCCTTGCATCGCGGATTCTCTATGATTCGGTCGAACCGGCGGGACATGGCCAGTGTCCAAACACCGCCCAACCGCCTGCGTAGATGAGACAACCTTCATCTAGCCTTTGCCCACCGCCGTTGCTAGAGGCCTCCGAATATCCGGTCCTATCGCCTGATTGCTGCCGTGGGAGGCGACACTAAACTCATGCCGCCAGTTCCTGCGTCGGTCCCGGCCGCCCCGATACATGCCCGCCCTATCCCCGCGCCATTCGAGCCCTTTGTCGGGGACGACGCGATATTCGTCGTTCCACACGGCGCCCCGGTCGCCGCCGGTGGGGCCGACGCCAGCGAGAATGTCGTACAAGTCGCCAATATCCTGCAGGATGTGCCGGACTATCGAAGCCTGATCCGCGGATGGTTCGCGTTGCTGCGGATCGGCGGGCGGCTGCTGATCGAGGTTCCCCATGCCTTTCTCTGCGAGCGCCAATTGGCGCTGCCGTCTCGAACCCACCCCGACCGCCGACGGCTCTATACGCCCGCCGCCTTGCTGGGTGAGATCGAGGAGGCGCTGGAGCCGAACAGCTACCGCATTCGATTGCTGTGCGATCATGACGATGGTTACGATTACGGCGCCGGGGACGACGACGAACCATCGGCGGGCGGGCAATCCATCTTGGCCGTGGTCGAACGGATCGCGCAGCCGGAGTGGCACGTCGCGACGGGCGAGGTGGGGTCCGGGCCGCCGCCCGACTTCTCCTTCGGGCCGGAGCACACACGACGCGAAGCCGTGGCGCTGGCGAGACGCCGCCATATCGTGATCCTGAAGCTGGATCATCTCGGCGATTTCATCATGGGGCTGCCTGCGCTCGAAAAAGCCAGGGCTGTCTTCGCCGATGCGCAGATCACGTTAGTGGTGGGGACGTGGAACGAGGCGATGGCGCGCGATCTGGGGCTGTTTGAGACCGTTGTCGGCTTCGATGCCTTCCCGCGCAATTCCAGCGAGGAGAAGGTCAATCTCGGTGCGCGGGCCGCCGCGTTCGAAACGCTTCTGGTCGGCCATTTCGATTTGGCGATTGATCTTCGGACGGACCCGGATACCCGCTTCTTACTGCGCCATCTGGTCGCCGACGTTCGCGCCGGCATGGGAACCCGCGCGCAGTTTCCGTTTCTCGACATCTTCCTGCCTATCGACGGCAGCCGTCATGGCTTCGAGGCGGCGTCAGAACAGCTGATCGACCACAGCGTCCATACCGTCCTGGCGCCATGCCGCCGTACGGCGTACCGCATCGCCCATGACGTTGATTCCGATACCGGGGCGGCAGCGCCAGCACATCTGGTTTACGGGCCCTATTTCGAACTGGTGCCGGGCGAGTATCTGTACATCCCGAAGCTGGAGATCGAGGGGGAAGGCGGCTCGCTGTTGTCCGTCGACGTGGCATGCGATGAGGTCACGCTCGCGCATGCCCTGGCCTCGGCTGACAGGCTGCCGCACCTTAGCTTCGTCGTCGAGGAACGCAGCGTGCGGTTCGAGTTCAGGATCGGGCCGGTCAAAGGCCAGCCGCTGCCGTCGTTCAGTTTCTACGGCGGGCGCCTGTTGAAACGAGGGGCGAGCAGCGTTCTTCATCAGTCCGAGTATCTTTCACTGCTGATCGAGCTGGTCAGGATGCGGACTGACGTATTCGGTCTCCTCTGGGAAGATGCCGCCCTGCCATGAGCGCGATCGTCATCGCGCCTTATTCGAACAGCGCCATCCGCGACTGGCCGTCCGATCATTTCGCGACCCTGATCGGTCTCTTGCTAGCCCGCTGGAACGATCGTGACGGCCTGATCCGCGTCGTCGGCACCGCAGGCCAGCGACTCCGTGCGAACGCGATCGTCCGCAGTTATCCCGCAGACCGCGTCCGCAACGACTGCGGCAGGCTCAGCTGGCCGGCTGTCGTCGCGGAATTGCGGCGTGCCAGTTGCGTCATCGGCAACAATTCCGGCATCGCCCACCTCGCCGGTTCGTTCGGCGTTCCGACGGTCTGCATCTTCGGCGGTTCCCACCAGCGGCTCGAATGGCGGCCCCTGGGTTTCAACGTCACTCTGCTATCGCGGTCGATCGGCTGTTCGCCCTGTCATCTCGATCATGGCGCGCGGTGCGGTTACGGGCTGGCGTGCCTGACCGGGATCAGCCCCGATGAGGTGGCCGACGCAACTCTCGCGGCGATCGCGCGCGCGGTCAAGGCGCAGGCGGTTGGCGAACGCGCCGATCAACCGAAAATCGTCGAGGAAGGTGTGATAGCATGATCCGGGCATGGTTGGTTCGCGGTGCCGGCATTGCACCGCTGATCGCGCGGGTCACCGCGCTGGAGCACGAGTTGGCCGTGGCGAAGAGCACGATCGCTTTGCTGCATGAAAGGGCGGCGGCGGCGGAAACGCGCGACGCTTCGGCGACGCGCGCGGGCGACCGGCTGGACGGTCAGCTTCGCATACTCACACGCGCGGTGCGTGCCGGTGCGGTCCGGCTGCGCCATCTGTCGGCAACCGGACGCCGTCAGGCCGATCATGACGACGGTCTGGAAAAGGAGCTGGGGCGCCTGCGGGCAGCGATGGCGATCATCGAAAGCCGGGTCGAGGCGGAGGCGCGCCAGTCGCGGCTGGGTACGGCGGGATTGCTGCGGCGGATCGAGACGATCCGGCCGCGTGACGGCATCGACGCACCCGACTGATGATAATTGCCCAGATGCGATGCTCCGGCGATGGCCGACCGCATGCATCCGCCATGCGGATGCGATTGCCAGTCCATGGCGAGGCATGGCATGGCGTTCGGGCCGCAGCAGCCGATGAAGGATGCCCTGGAATGACTGAAGTGCCTGACGTGATGACGGAAAACAAGGCACGCGATTTCGTGACCCAGCTGTACACCGCCATCTTGCGCCGGGCGCCGGATGATGGCGGCCTGCAGAACTATACCGCCCAGATATTGGCGGGCCGCTCCGCAGGCGACATGATCGCGGCGTTCCTAGGCAGTGACGAATATGCTGAGGCTCAGTTGCGCCGCAATCGCGCGGTCCTGCTCGAACGCGACGGCGCCGGAAGCGTCGGCTCGCGCTTCGCGATCGACTACCAGCCGCCCGGCGAAGCCGGACGCTGCTATGCTCGTCGGGTGAAAAGCGGTTTTTTCGATCGCTATTGCAGCGGTAACGTCATTCTCGACGTGGGTTTCAGCGGGTACGACAATCCGCAGGGCAAGACCGCGGTGCCTGGGGCGATCGGCATCGATCTCGGCTACCCGGGCTATGATGGCCTGCATCTGCCTTTCCGCGACGATTCGGTCGACAGCATCATCTCCAGCCATTGCCTGGAGCACATCCTGTACGATCATGGTGCGATCAGGGACTGGTACCGGGTGCTCAAGGTCGGAGGCTTCGTCGTCTGCTTCGTGCCGCATCAGGGCCTGTACGAGAAGAAGCGCTTCCTGCCTTCGCGCTGGAACGAGGACCACAAGCGGATGTACACGCCGGCGACGCTGCTGCAGAGCTTCGAGGCGGCGCTGCCGCTCAACAGCTACCGCGTCCGTCATCTCGCCGACAATGACGAAGGTTTCAATTACGCCCTCTGGCCGGACGTCCACTCGGACGGAGCCTATGAGATCGAGCTCGTGATCGAGAAGATCGTGCCCCCGGCATGGTCGATCGACTGACGGCAGGCGCGGTCAGAGGCAGCTGATCGCTAGTCCCAGCGGACGCCTGTCATCCCCGTTGCCCAGCGATGCCGGCGAGGGGACAGGCGGCTGGCGGAGGGAAATATCCCGCAGGCCTGCGTCAGGAAAGTCGAACAGCGCGTATAATATGTCCTCATGGCTGAGGATCGGGCTCTCGTATGTGCCGACGCGGATGCGGGACGCGCGGAGGAAATCGGGCGAGATGGCGCCCTTGTATCTCAGGATTACGCGGAACTCGCCGATCGGCGTAGGATGCGTGCCGAGGCCGACATCGACCTCCCGTGTCCAGCGGAACGCACCTTGCGGCGTAGGCTCCGCTTCGTGCCAGCCGCTATAGGGCCCACCGCCGGACGCGGGAGCCCCCAGCAGCACGCGCCGCGGCTGGGGGTGCCGGCGCGCGACGATGGTTTCGGTCAGCTCGGAACGATGCTCGCGGGTCAGCGCGAACAGATTGCCGAAATCGTCGAAGCGCAAGGCGTTCGCATCGGCATAGAAATGCATCGTCTCGCTGCTGTAGAACGTCACATGGCCGTTTCGCGGCGCGACATACCACCAGTCTCCGCGGATCGCCGCGATGTTGGCCGGTTGGAGGGTCTGACCGACCAGCAGGCAGCCGTCGTCGGCCAGGTAGCTCATGATTTCGGCGAGCGTCCGACGGGGGTCAGGGGAGTGCTCGATAACGTCGAAACAGGTGATGAGATCGAACTTGCCCGATGGCGGAACAGGATGTGAGAAGGGATCGTAGCTCTCAATCGAGGCGAAACCTAGTCGCCCCATCTCCCGCGCGAAAGCCCCCGATCCCGAACCGTAATCGAGAAAGCGCTTCTGTTCCGCCCCTTCCAGCGAGCGGGCTAGTTCTTCCGCGGAATGGCGTGGACGGACGATCTCATAGTCCGGATCGACCTTGATGTAATCGCTGTTATATATGTAAGACGAAAAGTCGTCGTTCGACCAATTGTCAAAAAAGTCCGTGAATATAAGTTCGCATCTTTGACACCGAAAGTACTCAACTAGTATCCCAGATCGGCCAAGTGGATAATCGTTGCATGATTTGTTGAAGTCTACATAATCCATGTGATGTGCTGGATGGTTGCATAGCTTGCAGGGCCGCCCCATACGGACCGGCGTTCCAGCCGGGGCGTTGGACAACCTCTCCTGGAGGGTGCGATGTTCCGCTTCGATCATGCGGCCTTTTAACAAACGCAAAGGACTTGAACAACGGTTTATGGGCAGGCACGAACCGTCAGTCGCCCTGGCGACCGGATCGGGAGTTATAAAGTGTTAAGCCTTAGAAACCTCATCGAGGAGATTTACATCTTCACCCGGACCCTGCGCGGATTGAGCGTACAGGACTTTCCCGGTTGGCTTGCCCAACGGTCATCTATAAACGGGCTTACGGTACGCGACGTCTACTACATCTGCCTCGGCCGTCTCCCAGAAGACATCACGATGGCCCGGAAACAATATTCCTCGGCGCAAGAATGCGCCGCGCACATTCTTGAATGCCTGCTCACACGCGAATTCCGCGAACGTCTGCCGGAATTGATGTTCGCGGCGTTTCCCGATCTCGAACGCCACTTCTTCGTGCATATCCCACGCACCGGCGGCACCGCGCTACGCCGGCTGACCGAGAGCCAGCACGGCCTGCTTGCCTGGAACGAGGGCTATACGCATGACGAATGGTTCGCCCATGATTATGATCTGTTCGGCCGGACTGGCGCGCGTTTCATGCTTCGCTTCCTGGCGCAGTTCGGTGGGCCGGCCCCGGCGACGTTCTTCTACACGGGCCATGTCACCCTCGGCGATCTGCTAGCGCGACGGCTGATCCGGCCGCGCGACAGGTCTGTGGTGGTGGTGCGTGATCCAACGGAGATGATCCTGTCGACGATAAACTACATAGTGATGGTCGCGGGCCGTGACGCACGGACGCCGGATGCGATCGACTGGGCGGCATGGCTCGGGACGCTGGACGGACGCTGGCAGCCGGGAAAGGTCGCCTCTCCCGACCTGATCGCCAGGCTCATCGCCAGCGAGCGGTTTCAGACCGATTACGCGGACATGATGACCCGTTTCCTGAGTGTCGACGGTTCGGTGGAGGGGGCATTGGCGGCGATCGAGATCGCGCGCTGCGCGGTGATCGAGGTCGGCGAGATCGACGACTATGCCCGCGACGTCCTTGGCATCAGCGTGCAGGCCGGACGTGACAACGCATCAACCGACGCGATCGGCAGGTCCGGCGGCATGACGCCGGACCTGCATCAACAGATTGAGAGGATGAGCTTACGCGATGCGGACCTGATGATCAGGCTGCGGGAGACGTTCCGGCTGCGTCCGTCGCGCCTGGCCGCGTGATATGGCGCGAGAGAGGCGGGGAGCCGGATTGACATGCCGGGGCATCCAGCCTTTCTTACTGCGTCAACAAGCAAGAATCGAGCGCTATGCCTCTGAAGACCCTTGATTATGCTGATCTCCAGTCTCGATTCGCCGATCCTGACGCCACACGTCTAAACAGCTTTCTCCAGGCCATCCAGGATCAAGGCTTTCAGACGGCCCTGATGGAAGACCATATTCTCGACATCCGGCTGGAAGAGGACAAGGGACCGGCCGTTCTGCCTTCTGCGAAAACGATAATGTTTGACGGAACGGGCTTCACGACCGAGATAACCGATCAGGCGGATCTGATCGTCGCCGCAAGCCTGTTGCAACGCCTTAGCGACCCGTTCCGATTTCTGGGCCTCATATCCGCCCTGCTGAGGCCCAACGGAACGCTAATCCTCTCCGTACCGCTGAGGGATGTCTTTGAAGGCAAGTATCTTCCACATTCCTATCATGAACCGGAGCGCCACCAGCGTTTCTATACCATATCTAGTCTTTTTCTAGAGCTGCAGGCAGCCTGGGGCTTCAACGCCTTCCGCATCCGTTTTGCCAAGGAATATGACGCCCGGTCCGGCCTGTCTCCCGCCGGGATGCAGCCTCACTCGTTGATCATGGTGATCGAGAAGCTCGGCGAGCGTCAGCTTTATCCCGATATCCCGCAGCTCATGCTCGACCGTCCGGGCGCCGTCTACAACCGCAGCGACGATGAAGGCCTCATCTCGGTCGATCTTGGGACCATCCTGTCGCCGGGACTCGATCCGGCGTCCTTCACGAAGATCTGCGTCCTGAAGCTCGATCACATCGGCGACTTCGTGATGGGGGTCCCGGTCTTCGACGACATCCGCCAGCTTTTTCCAAACGCTCACATCGTCTGCGTCTGCGGATCGTGGAATGCGGCACTGGCGCGCGATCTGGGTTCCTTCGATGAGATAGTGCCGTGCGATTATTACTCTTCGGGCGCGGAGGGTGCGCACGGCGTGGAGACGATGGCCGCCGCCGCGCAGATGCTAGGCGAGCGCTTTCGCGGCATGCAGTTCGATCTCGCCATAGACCTTCGCGTGCCACCCGACGCGCGCGCGATCATCGAGATCATACCCGCCCGCTACCGCGCCGCGATCGGTAGCGCTGAGCAGTTCCCGTTCCTTGATGTGGCGCTGCCGGCCATCGACTCGTTCAGTACCGGCATCCGGCACATCCCGGAAACCGCGCTGATCTACATCCCGGTCGAATCCTTTCTGGTCCGGAATGCCGAAACAGCCTCGCCGCCCGGGCTTCGCGTGCTGCGGGCGTCGCGAGATGGTCACATGATATGGGGGCCTTACACATCGTTGGGGCGTGGCTGCTACCGGGTTACATGGATGCTGACGACGGCGCCGCAGGCGGTGAGGGTGAAGGTGGACGTGACGGTGCACGATCCCGCGCACGATCGTCTGATGGTTCTTGGCGAAGCGACGATGGACGTCGGCCCCGATGGCACGTCGGCGACATTGGATATCGAACTTCATGCCGATATGACCCGGGTGGAATTCCGCGTCCTAGCGGATGAAGGAGCTGCCGATGCGATCTTCGCCTTCACCGGCGTGCGGCTTGAGGCGATCAGCGGCCGGCCGGCCATCCGCAATCTTTCCCGCGCCCAAGTGCATATGAAGGAGCATATGGCGCTGCTTGTCGGGTTGATCCGAACGCGGCTGCTGGCCCCTGTACGCACCCCGGAGGCGATCCGAACGGCGTTGCGCGCTGGCGAGGGAGCGGAGACCGAGCCCTTCTTCGTGGTCGTTCCGTTTTCGAACTCGGCGCTGCGGAACTGGCCGATGGCGGGCTTTCGCAGCCTGTGCCAGTTGCTGTTATCCGAGACGATGGCCACCGTGCGCCTTGTCGGATCGCCCGCACAGCGCCCGGCGCTTGATGCCGTGATCGCCGAGATCGGATCGCCGCGCATCGAAAATCACGCCGGCGCCCCATGGTCCGACGTGTATGCGGGCTTCGCCCGCGCAGAGGCGGTCATCACCAACAATTCCGGCATGGCGCATGTCGCGGCGATGCTCGGCGCGCAGGTTCTTGCGATCTATAGCGGCAGTCATCAGGTGCTCGAATGGGGTCCGATAGGACCACGGGTATCCGTCTTGCAGGCGACTCTCCCTTGCGGGGCATGTGGTTTCGATACGACGTCCGAATGCCTCCACGGGCTACGGTGCATGCAGGCGATTAACCCTCCCGCCATCGCCCAGGCGTTAAGGGTAATCGCCCCGGCAAGCTTTCTCCCCGATCGGACGGCAGACGAGCCCGATGCAGTATTCGGGTCGGCCCGGCTTCACCGCGCCGATAATGCCGGGCTGCTCGCCCGCTTGCGTCGGCTCATCCATTGGAGCGGTTTTCAGTCTGGATCGTGACCTGCATGAGCCGGAGCCCAGGGAAAGCTTATCCCGACGGCGGCGGTAACGTTACTGACCGCTGGGTCGCGCGGATCGGCGCTATACCGAATGTCATCTGCGTCGAGCGGTTTGCCGGCATGGGCGGCGTATGACCTGCTGCCCGTTTTCTGGACCGCTCGAACTGAGCGCTTCCAGCTATGAAGGAGGGTCAGGGAAGCAAGTGAGCGATGAAGACGTCAGCAGCTTCATGTCAGCCTGATCGGATGTCCTGCTCGCCGCGCCGTCACGGTTTTGCGTTGCCTGAAGGATCGGCAAGATCAGCAGGTTGACGATGTTGATGGCAAGATTCATTCCTCCAATCAGGTGATCGCTTTCCGAGAGGTAGGCGCCAACTCCCGACAGGCCGAGCGCCACGCACAACCCGAACATCAGAGGACAACCCGTGAATCGGGCGCATCCTGTTGTGAAACGGTCGAAAGCGCGCATGTCGAAACCCCGGACCCGCCCCTAAACCGCGCGTTGGCTCTGTCGTTCCAATCGTGCAATGACCGGCATTCGAGGAACGAAGTCTCCGGAACCGCGGCTTGATCGGCCGATACGCTGGCACTCCAGTTCGCCTCGAGCCCTCACGATCGGCGTCACGATCAGCGGCTTGCCCGTGGGTGAGCGCGTCCCTCCAAACAGCGGTCGGTGCGGATTGTCGGTGCGGTCGAAGCGGTCATGCGAGCCTCACGGGATCAGACGGTCGGCACGCAGCCGCTCGAAGAGCGCGAAGAACGCATCGTCGGTCGGCTGATATCCCGTGAAGCCGAGCCGACGGCTCTTGCTCATGTCGGTGACCACCTCGATCGGGCGGCCGAGATCGGCGTCGGTGTGCCAGGGCGACGCGATGCGGCTGAGGTCGGATTCTGCCAGCCCCTCTCGCGCGGCGATGTCGCGCCACAGAGCGGCATCGTTTGCCATCTGCTGCTCCAAGGGGCGAACGATGCCATCAAACGGTTTGGCATCCACGCCGAACCAGGTGGCGATGCGGTTCCACATCCACTGCCAACGAAAGACATCGCCGTTGACGACGTTGAACGCCTCGTTTTGCGCCGCCTCGGTCCCGGTCGCCCACAGCAGGTGGCGTGCGAGCTGGCCAGCGTCGGTCATGTCGGTGAGCCCCGACCATTGCGCCGCCGACCCGGGAAAGGTGAAGGCGCGCCCCGTCTCGCGGCAGAGCGTCGCGTAGGCGGCGAGCGTCGTCCCCATGTTCATCGCGTTGCCAACGGCGAGTCCGATGACCGTGTGCGGCCGGTGCACGCTCCAGCTGAAGCCGTCACGTTCAGCCGCGGCGAACATCTCGTCCTCCTGCGCATAATAGAAGTTTTCGACGTCGAGCCGCTCCTGCTCCTCGCGGAAGGGAGTCTGCGGCAACGCGCCTCTGCCATAGGCTTCGAATGGCCCGAGATAGTGCTTGAGGCCGGTGACCAGGGTCGTGCCCCGGGGCGTGGTGTAGCTTCGGCGGCATAGCCGCAACGATCTCCGGCAAGGCCG
>CAXTTS010000070.1:11440-14885 GCA_964247265.1 uncultured Sphingomonadaceae bacterium | reverse complement strand
GCCTTGGTGATCGCGTTGAAGGTGACGCGCTGGACATCCTTGGGCAGCGCCTTGCGCTTGCGCAGCACCTCCTGGACATGCCAGCTGATCGCTTCCCCCTCGCGATCCGGATCGGTGGCGAGGATCAGCGTGTCCGAGGTTTTGGCCTCATCGGTGATGGCCTTCAGCTGGCGGGCCTTGTCGGCGTAATTCTCCCACTCCATCGCGAAGCCGTCGTCCGGGTTCACCGAACCGTCTTTCGGCGGCAGATCGCGGACATGGCCATAGGAGGCGAGGACGCGGTGGCCCGGACCGAGATATTTCTCGATGGTCTTGGCCTTGGCAGGCGATTCGACGACGACAAGCTTCATCTTGACTGAACTTTCCTCATACGTACGCGCGAGGGTGGCGGTGGCCGGCGGGTGTCGTCAAGCGCGCCGTGGCCGTGCCGGTTCCTGAACGAATCGTCGGACTTCTCCAACGAAAGCCATGAAAGCCACGCTATGAGGCCCCCGAAATCGGGATCCTGAACGGTGCGACGTGCGGAAAGGACGCGGCCAAGGGTGTGGCGGCTCATGGTGGCGGACGATCCCACCATGTACGGCGGTAGGACAGGAGAAATGGGCGGCGGGCGGTGCGCGCGCGGTTCAGCCGACCAGGCTGACGCGGCCGCCGGCGTGGCGATCCAGCCGGCCGGCGAGTTCGAGTTCGAGCAACACCGTCTGCACGATCGCCGGCGGCAGGGCGGCAAGGCGGACCAGTTCGTCGACCGGCACCGCCACAGGGCCGAGCAGGCCGATGACAGCGCGACGATCCGCCTCTGTCGCGTCTGCCGAGGGTCGCGCGGCCGCGTAGGGGGTGTCGCGGGCCGAGACGCCGCCGCCGATCGCGCCCACCGCCTCGGCGATGTCGGCGGCGGTCTGGATGAGAGTGGCGCCTTCGCGGATCAGCAGGTTGCAACCCTGCGCGCGGGCATCGAGCGGCGAGCCGGGCACCGCCATCACCTCCCGGCCATATTCGGCGGCATGGCGGGCGGTGATGAGCGAGCCGGATTTCGGGGCAGCCTCCACCACCAGCGTGCCGAGGCCGAGGCCCGCGATGATGCGGTTGCGCGAGGGGAAATGCCGGGCGCGCGGCTCGGTGCCGGGGGGCTGTTCGGCGATCAGCAGGCCCTGTTCGGCGATGCTGCGCTGGAGCGCGTCATTCTCCGGCGGATAGACGACGTCGATGCCGCCCGCGACGACGGCGATCGTGCCCGCTTCCAGCGATCCGGCATGGGCCGCCGTATCGATCCCGCGCGCCAGCCCGGAGACGACCACGAAGCCGCCCTGGCCGAGCTGCGCGGCGATGCCCCGCGCGAAGCGGATCGCGGCGGCCGAGGCGTTGCGCGCGCCCACCATCGCGATGGCGGGGCGTTCGAGCAGATCCAGCCGGCCCTTGACGATCAGCACGGCCGGTGCGCCATCGACATCCGCCAGCAGGCGGGGATAGAGGCCGCGCCCGCGAAACAAATGGCGCGCGCCGAGTGCCGCGACGCGGGCGATCTCCTGCTCCGCCAGTTCGGCGGGGGCGATAACGGGTGCCGGGCCGCCGCCGCGCCGGGCGAGATCGGGCACCGCCGCGATCGCGCGACGGGCGCTGCCGAAGCGGGCGAGCAAATGCGCGCAGCTGACCGGGCCGATGCGCGGCGTGCGGATCAGCCGCAGGTGGGCGATCCGTTCCTCATCGCCCTCATCCTCGCGATCAGCCAAGCGGCGGCGCGCCGACGCGCGGCTCCGTGCCGGCGAGCAGCCGTTCGAGATTGGCGCGGTGTTTCCACAGCACCACCAGCGCGAAGGCGAGAAACAGCAGGACGAGGCCGAAATTGCCGAGGATCGCGGCGCAGACCGGCGTGGCCACCGCCGCCGCCATGCCGCCGACTGACGAGAAGCGGGTGACGGCAACGGCGAGCGCCCAGACCGCAGCGAAGGCGAGGCCGCAGGGCCAGCTGAGCGCCAGCGCCAGCCCGAGCAGCGTGGCGACGCCCTTGCCACCGCGAAAGCGCAGCCAGATGGGATAGCAATGGCCGAAGAACGCGCCCAACGCCGCCAGCGCGGCATGATCGGCGGAGAAATGCGCCGCGACCAGCACCGCCACGGCACCCTTTGCGCCATCCAGCAGCAAAGTGAGTGCGGCCAGCCCCTTGCGGCCGGTGCGCAGCACGTTGGTGGCGCCGATATTGCCCGATCCGATCGTGCGCAGATCGCCCGCGCCGGCCGCGCGGGTGAGCAGCACGCCGAACGGGATCGAACCCAGCAGATAACCGGCCAGCAGCGCCAGCAGCGCCCCGACCCAAGGCTGCATTATCAAGACATGCTCCCCAACCTCCGCTTATCATAAGGGGAAATCGGCCCGTCGCAATGATCGGGATCAGCAGCGGGTCGCGACCTGCACGATTGCGGCGACCCGGCCCGCCTCCTAGATGCGCCGCCATGCCCGATGCGCGCCCGATCCTGTTCTTCGATTCCGGCGTGGGCGGGCTTTCCGTGCTGGCGCCGACCCGCGCGCTGCTGCCCGCCGCGCCGATCGTGTATGCCGCGGACAATGGCGGCTTTCCCTACGGCACGCGCAGCGAGGCGGAGATCGCGGCCCGCGTGCCGGCCCTGCTCGGGCGTCTGGCGGAGCGTTATGAGCCGCGGCTGATCGTGGTCGCGTGCAACACCGCCTCCACCATCGCGCTGGCGGCGGTGCGCGCGGCGCTCGACCTGCCGGTGGTGGGGACGGTGCCGGCGATCAAGCCGGCGGCGGCAGCATCGACGACGCGCGCGATCGGGGTGCTGGGCACCGACGCGACGGTGCGCCAGCCTTATGTCGACGATCTCTCCGCCCGCTTCGCCGCCGATTGCCTGGTGCTGCGCCACGGCTCCGCCCGGCTGGTGGCGCTGGCGGAGGCGAGGCTGGCGGGCGAGGCGACCGATCCGGCCGATTACCGCGCGGTGCTGGCCGGGCTGTTCGACCAGCCGGGCGGCGAGCGGATCGACACGATCGCGCTGGCCTGCACGCATTTCCCGCTGGTGGCGAACGAACTGGCGGCCGCCTGCCCGCGCCCGATCACCTTCGTCGATGGCGGGCCGGGTATCGCGCGGCGGGTGGCGCACCTGACGGCCGGGCAGGATTGGCCCGCCGTGCCGGTGCCGGGCAAGGCGGTGTTCACCGCGCCGATGGTGGTGCCGGACGGGCTGCGCGCGTCACTGGCCGGCTACGGGCTGGAGCGAATTGGCTTCCTGTGAGCGCGGGTGCCTGGGGCGCCTATTGCGAACCGTTCGCGCTGGCATATCGGGCAGCGAGCCGGTAAAAGCCCGCGCATAAAGCGGGGGAGTGAAGCCTCTTGGACTATCAGCGCGTTTTCGCACAGGCGATCGATCGCCTTCACGCCGAGGGGCGTTACCGGGTGTTCATCGACATCCTGCGCAACAAGGGCGCCTTC
>CAXTTS010000070.1:0-11430 GCA_964247265.1 uncultured Sphingomonadaceae bacterium | reverse complement strand
GGCAACACGCATTATCACATCCATCTGGAGGCCGAGCTCGCCGACCTGCACGGCAAGGAAGGCGCGCTGCTGTTCACCTCCGGCTATGTGTCCAACGATGCGACGCTGACGACGCTGGGCAAGGTGCTGCCGGGCTGCATCGTGTTTTCGGACGAGATGAACCACGCCTCGATGATCGCCGGCATCCGCAATTCGGGTTGCGAGAAGCAGGTGTTCCGCCACAATGACCTGGAACATCTGGAACAGCTGCTGGCGGCGGCCGATCCGGAGGCGCCCAAGCTGATCGCGTTCGAGAGCGTCTATTCGATGGACGGTGACGTCGCGCCGATCCATGCGATCTGCGATCTGGCAGACAAGTATAACGCGCTCACCTACCTCGACGAGGTCCATGCGGTCGGCATGTACGGTCCGCGCGGCGGCGGCATTTCCGATCGGGACGGCGCGGCGCACCGGCTGACGATCATCGAGGGCACGCTGGCCAAGGCGATCGGCGTGATGGGCGGCTATATCGCGGCGGACCGCACGATCATCGACGTGATCCGCAGCTATGCGCCGGGCTTCATCTTCACCACCTCGCTGTCGCCGGTGCTGGTGGCGGGCGCGCTCGCCAGCGTGCGCCACCTGAAGGCATCGTCGGTGGAGCGTGAGGGGCAGCAGGCATCGGCCGCGATGCTGAAGGCCTGCTTCGCCGATGCCGGACTGCCGGTGATGCCCTCCACCACGCATATCGTGCCGCTGATGGTGGGCGATCCGGTGAAGGCGAAGAAGATCAGCGACATCCTGCTCGCCGAATATGGCGTGTATGTGCAGCCGATCAATTATCCCACCGTGCCGCGCGGCACCGAGCGGCTGCGCTTCACCCCCGGGCCGAGCCATAGCGAGGCGATGATGCGCGAACTGACCCAGGCGCTCGTCGAGATCTGGGACCGCATGGAGATGCGGATCGCCGCCTGATCCGCCGGGCTGTCCCCACCCGGCTAGAATGAGCGACACGCCGGCGCCGCCGCGCGCGGCGCATGACGTGACCCACGGCGACGTGGCGCGCGGCGCGGGCGCGGCGTTGCTGTCCCGTCTGGGCGCGGTGATCGAGGTCGTCGCGCAGCCCGCCTATACGCTGATGTTCGGCCTTGCCACCTACGGCCTCTATACGGTGCTGTGGTCGCTGGTGAACCTGGTCGAGAATGTCGCCGACCTGGGCATGACATCGGCCTTGCAGCGCGTGGTGCCGCAGGCGCGGGATGAGGAGAGCGCCGTCGCCGCGCTGCGATCGGCGCTGCTGCTGGCGCTGATCCCCTGCACCGCCATCGCCGCCGCCGCGAGCATCGGCGCGCCGTGGATCGCCGGTATCGTCAACGTCGCGCCGGCGGACCGGCCCGCGCTCGCCACCGGCATAGCCCTGTTCGCCTGGGCGCTGCCATTGTGGGCGTTCATCGAGATCGGCACTTCCGCACTGCGCGCGCGCCGCGCCTTCGGGCCGGAAATCCGCCTGCGCATCGTGTGGGAGCAGATCATCCGGCTGGTGGTGGCGACCGGGCTATGGCTGGCCGGGGTGGATACGCTGGGGCTGCTGATCGCGCATCTGATCTCGCTGACGATCACCGCCGGCGCGTGCATCCGCCTGCTCGGCCGGCATTACGATCTGCGCCTGCTGCTGCGCGGGCGGCGGGTGCCGGGAATGCTGGCGGAGACCACGCTGGCCGGCCTGTCGGTGCTGCCGTCGAACATCATCGCCCGGATGTTCAGCGATGCGCCGCCCGTCGTGCTGAACCTGCTGATCCCCGGCGCGGGCGGGGCGACGGCAGCCGGCCTCTACGGCATCGCGCGCAAGCTATCGAGCCTGATCCAGCTCGTGCGGATGGCATTCAGCTATGTGATGGGGCCGCTCGCCTCCGCCGTGGCGCGGCACGACAAGAGCGCGATCCAGCCGCTCTACGGCTTCGCCACCCGGCTATCGACGGTGCTGGCGCTGCCGATCGCGGCGACGATCATCGCGGCGGCGGACATCCTGGTGCGCCTGTTCGGCAAGGATGCGGCGCCCGCCGCCACGCTGCTGGTGCCGCTGGCGGTGGCGCGCGCGGTGGAGGCGGTGTGCGGGCCGGCGGGTGCTGTGCAGCAGGTGGCGAGCAGGCGGCTGCAACCCGTCATCAACAGCGTGGCCGGCCTGATCGTCGCCGCCGCCGTCGCGCTGCTGCTGCTGCCAGATGCCGGGCCTGTGGCGATGGCGGTGGCGGTGGGCGCGGGGCTGATCGTATCGAGCGGTTTCGGCCTGTGGCAGCTGCATCGCAACGACCGGCTCAACCCCTTCCTGCCGCCATATGGCCGGGCGATCGGCTGGTCCAGCGCGGCCTGCCTGCTGGTGGCGCTGCTGCTGGTGGCGGGCCGGCTGCTGCCCTTTGCCGCGCGGGTGGTGCTGATCGCGCCGGCGCTGTTCGGCGGGCTGTGGATCTCGGTACGCTACGGCCTGATCGAGGCGGACAAGCAGGCGTTCGGCCGGCTGGGGCGCACGCTGCGGCTGATGCGCAGCGATGGCGGCTAATCGCGGCAGAAGCCCTCGCTGGCCTTGATCGTGAGACAATCCTTCTTGCCGGCGAGCCATTTCAGCCCGGTCGCCTCGCCATCGGTGTGGCGGATCACCTCGTCGATACCGTCGCGGGTGAAGCGGATCGTGTCGCCATCGGCGGTTCCGGCATAATCGCCGGCACTGTCCATGCCTGCGACGTGCAGCCTGTAGCGACCTGGTGCGCCATCCGCCGCGACCTGCAGCACCAGCCCCTCGACCCCGACCCAGCGCCCGATCCAGCCATCGGTGACGGCGGTGGAGGCGGCGACGGGGATGCGCGCGGTCGGCTCGGTGGGGGTGGCGACGGCGACCTTGCTCGTACCGGCGACGTTGCCGGCGGCGCCATCGGGCGACTGTTGTCCGGAGCATCCGGCGAGCAGGGCAAATCCGACGAGTTCAAGCCTGGAATATCGCATGATGCCTCCCATCTTCCCGTCTGCAACGCTGCCGACAGCGAAACGATGCGGTGGCGGTGGCTGCTGCGGGTGGCGCTTTGCCGCACCAGCGCCTAGAGAGCCGCCATTCGACTCATGGGATTTGTGACATGGCCGAGACCATCGCCATCGCTTCCGACCACGCCGCGATCGACCTGAAGTCGGCGCTGGCCGCGTTCGCGCGCGAGGCGGGGCATGAGGTGATCGATCTCGGCCCGCACGATGGCGCATCGGTGGACTATCCCGATTATGGCTACGAGCTGGCCGAGGCGGTGTCGTCCGGCCGGGCCGCCAAGGGCATCGCGCTGTGCGGCTCCGGCATCGGCATATCGATTGCGGTGAACCGGCATGCCGGCTGCCGGGCGGCGCTCGTCTCCGAGCCGCTCTCCGCCCGGTTGGCGCGCGAGCATAACGACGCCAATGTGATCGCGATCGGCGCGCGGCTGACCGGGGTGGACATGGCCAAGGCCTGCCTCGCCGCCTTTTTGACCACCCCGTTCGGCGGTGAGCGCCATCAGCGCCGCGTCGACAAGCTATCCTCCCCCTTTCCGGAAAGGCAGCCCGCATGAGCACGAACCCCCAGTCGCTGCACGACGTGCAGCCGGACGGCTATTTCACCCGCGGGCTGGCCGAGGCCGACCCTGCCGTGTTCGGCGGCGTGCAGCAGGAACTGAGGCGAGAGCAGCGCCAGATCGAGCTGATCGCCAGCGAGAACATCGTATCCCGCGCGGTGCTGGAGGCGCAGGGCAGCGTCTTCACCAACAAATATGCCGAGGGCTACCCCGGCAAGCGTTACTATCAGGGCTGCGCCCCCTCCGACGTGGTGGAGCAACTGGCGATCGATCGCGCCAAGCAGCTGTTCGGCTGCGGCTTCGCCAATGTGCAGCCGCATTCGGGCGCGCAGGCCAATGGCGCGGTGATGCTGGCGCTGACCAAGCCCGGCGACACGATCATGGGCATGTCGCTGGATGCCGGCGGCCACCTGACCCACGGCGCGAAGGCGGCATCATCGGGCAAATGGTATAATGCGATTCAATATGGCGTGCGGCGCGACGACCACCTGATCGATTTCGATCAGGTGGAGGCGCTGGCGCGGGAGCACAGCCCCAAGCTCATCATCGCCGGTGGCTCCGCTTATCCGCGGGTGATCGATTTCGCCCGCTTCCGCGCGATCGCGGACGAGGTGGGCGCGATGTTCATGGTCGACATGGCGCATTTCGCCGGGCTGGTGGCGGGTGGCGCCCACCCCACCCCGTTCGGCCACGCCCATGTGGTGACGACAACGACGCACAAGACGCTGCGCGGGCCGCGCGGCGGCATGGTGATGACCAACGACGAGGCGATCGCCAAGAAGATCAACTCGGCGGTGTTCCCCGGTCTGCAGGGCGGCCCGCTGATGCACGTGATCGCCGCCAAGGCGGTGGCGTTCGGCGAGGCGTTACAGCCCGACTTCCGGCTCTATGCGCGCGCGGTGATCGAGAATGCCAAGGCGCTGGCGGCGCGGCTGAAGGAGCGCGGCGCCGATGTCGTTTCCGGCGGTACCGACACGCATCTGGCGCTGATCGACCTCACCCCGCTGGGCGTGACCGGCCGCGATGCGGACGAGGCGCTGGAGCGGGCGGGCATCACCTGCAACAAGAACGGCGTGCCGTTCGATCCGCTGCCGCCGGTGAA
Source organism: uncultured Sphingomonadaceae bacterium (assembly GCA_964247265.1). Taxonomy (GTDB): domain Bacteria; phylum Pseudomonadota; class Alphaproteobacteria; order Sphingomonadales; family Sphingomonadaceae; genus Alterirhizorhabdus. The sequence continues at coordinate 6,762 of CAXTTS010000070.1, read as the reverse complement.
GACGAGCGGTATCCGCGTGGGATCGCCCGCCGGCACGACGCGCGGTTTCGGCCCGGCCGAGTTCCGCGACATCGCCGACATGATCGCCGACGTGCTGGACGGGCTCGCCAGGCAGGGCGAGCAGGGCGACGCGACGGTCGAGGCAGCGGTGAAGGTTCGCGTCGAGGCGCTGTGCGATCGCTTTCCGATCTATCCGGGGGTCTAGGATCGGGCGATGCGCTGCCCCTTCTGTTCGTACGAAGACAGCCAGGTCAAGGATAGCCGGCCTAGCGAGGACGGCGCCGCCATCCGCCGGCGCCGCCAGTGCGAGGGCTGCGGCGCGCGCTTCACCACGTTCGAGCGGATCCAGCTGCGCGAGCTGACGATCGTGAAGAGCGAGAACCGGCGCGAGGCGTTCGACCGCGCCAAGCTGGAACGATCGATCGCGATCGCCTGCCGCAAGCGCGCGATCGAGCCCGCGCGGATCGAGCGGCTGGTATCCGGCATCCAGCGCCAGATCGAGACCAGCGGCGACAGCGAGATCCCGGCGGCGCGCGTCGGCGGGATGGTGATGGACGGGCTGAAGGCGCTGGACACGGTGGCCTATATCCGCTTCGCCAGCGTGTATAAGGATTTCACCGAAGCCAAGGATTTCAAGGATTTCGCCGGCACGGTGGCCGAGGCGGGGCGGGAGTGAGGCCGGGATCGTCATCTCGGACGCCGCCGCACGCTCCCGCGCATCCGTTTGGTTCGAGCTTGTCGAGAACCGTTGAGGTGGATGCGTGACGTTCTGGATCTACATCCTGCGCTGCGCCGACGGCACCTATTATACCGGCCACACCGATGATCTGGAGCGGCGGATTGGCCAGCATCAGGCGGGTGCCTTTCCCGGCTACACCCACGATCGTCGCCCTGTTGAACTGATGTTCAGCGAAAGCTTTCAGACGCGGCTGGAGGCGCTGGAACGGGAGCGGCAGATCAAGGACTGGTCGCGCAAGAAGAAGGAGGCGCTGTTCCGGGGCGACTGGAACGCCGTCAGTGACGCCGCGCATTCTCGACGGCACGTCTCGACTGCGCTCGACGCTGGCTCGAACCAAACGAATTTGAAGCCCGTCATCATCCTCGTGCGGCCGCAGCTGGGGGAGAATATCGGTAAGGCGGCGCGCGCGATGCTGAACTTCGGGCTGACAGAGCTGCGGCTGGTGGCGCCGCGCGACGGCTGGCCCAACCCCTCCGCCGGACCGGCCGCGAGCGGGGCGGATGCGGTGCTGGCGGGCGCGACCGTGTATGACAGCGTGGCCGAGGCGACCGCCGATTGCGCCCATGTCTATGCCACCACGGTGCGCAAGCGCGGGGTGATAAAGCCGGTGGTGACGCCGGAGGTGGCGGCGCAGGCGATCCATGCCGGGCCGGGGCGCTCCGCCATCCTGTTCGGGCCGGAGCGGTCGGGGCTGGAAACGGACGACGTGGCGGTGGCGCGGACGATCATCACCGTGCCGATCAACCCGGAGTTCGGATCGCTGAACCTGGCGCAGGCGGTGATCCTCGTCGCCTATGAATGGTCGAAGGGGGTGGCGCTCGCCTCGCCGCCCGCCACCGACCGCGCGCCGCCGGCCCCGCAGGCTGAGCTGGACGGGCTGATCGCCCATCTCGACGGGATATTGGAGAAAGCCGGCTATTTCTTCCCGCCGGACCGCGCGCAGGTGGATAAAAGGGCACTCCGCACCATCCTGTCCGCCCCCGGCTGGAATGCCGGCGAGGTGCGGACGCTGCGCGGGGTGATGCGATCGATCGAGCGGGCGGTGAAGTAGCTTTACCATACTCCCGTTCGCTTCGCGTGACGCCGAGAAGAGTTCTCGACAGGCTCGAACCAAGTGGTGGGCTTATCGTTCGTCGAAGCGATCCAGTTCGTAGGCGATCGAGCCTTCCACCAGCAGTTCGTACAGCGCCTCCGCCAGTTCCGGCGGAAAACCGCGCGCGGCTGCCACGGCGCGGGCGTGGGCGATCACCGCCGCCTTGCGCGGTTCGTCGCGCACCTGGCCACGCTCGGGCTTGATCCGGGCGGCGGCCTCCATGTAGCGCATCCGTTGCGCCAGCAGGCCGACGATCGCCTCGTCAAGCGCATCGACGCCGGCGCGGACCTCGGCCATCGTGGTGCAGTCGGCGGCGGGGATCGGATCGGGCATGACGCATCCCCTAGCGGGCCGGGCGCCCTGCCCGCAACCTTGACTTCGCTCGGTCATACGGCCATAGGCGCGCCTCGCAATTGGCCCCGCACCCCTGGTGAAGCGGTGGCCCTGCCCTTCCTCGTGGAGCAAGCAGAGCGGCTCCGGGGATCATGTGAACGCAATTGAAAGAACATCATGTCGAAGCGTAGCAGCGCGAAGTACAAGCTCGATCGCCGGATGGGCGAGAATATCTGGGGTCGCCCCAAGTCGCCGGTGAACAAGCGCGAATATGGCCCCGGCCAGCACGGCCAGCGCCGCAAGAGCAAGGTGTCCGACTACGGCATTCAGCTCAAGGCGAAGCAGAAGCTGAAGGGCTATTATGGCGACGTGACGGAGAAGCAGTTCAAGCGCTCCTACACCGATGCCGCCAAGATGAAGGGCGATACCTCGCAGAACCTGATCGGCCTGCTGGAGCGGCGGCTGGACATGGTGGTGTATCGCGCCAAGTTCACCCCGACCATCTGGTCCGCGCGGCAGCTGGTCAATCACGGCCACATTCGGGTGAACGGCGTGAAGTGCAACATCGCCTCGCGCCGGGTCAATCCGGGCGACGAGATCACGCTGGGCACCAAGGCGCAGGAGATGGCGCTGGTGATGGAGGCGCAGAGCCTGAGCGAGCGCGAGATCCCCGATTACATCGCCGCCGACGGCTCCGCCAAGATCAGCTATACCCGCGTGCCGACGCTGGACGAGGTGCCTTATCCGGTGAAGATGGAACCGAACCTGGTCGTCGAGTTCTACTCGCGCTGACCGGATTACGCGTTACAGAAAAGGGCTTCGGAACGATGGTTCCGGAGCCCTTTTCCTTTTACACGTCAGCGGATCGACCGGCGACGATCGCAACGCCCAGCCCGTAATAGGCCATCGCGATCGCCAGCCCGTTCCAGAACGTGCGGCGCTGCTCGAGAACGCACTGTCGCACGCTCGCATCGTCGCCGGTGCAACAGCCGAAATCCACCAGCATGACTGCGGCAAAAGCGACGGCCCAGTGAGTCGACGAGACGAGGACGAAGCGCGCCGTGATCCACACCGCACGCCGCAACGTCATTTCTTCGCCACCACGCGCTTGCCGCCGATCCATGTCTCGACCACTTTCGTGCCGCGGATCTCGCGCGGGGAGGCGGCGAAGATGTCGCGGTCGATCAGCACGAAATCAGCGAAGTGGCCGGGCGTGAGGCTGCCGATGCGATCCTCGGCGAAGCCGGCATAAGCGGCGCCGGTGGTGAAGGCGGCCAGCGCCTCGACGAAGCTGAGTTTCTGCGTCGGCTGCCAGCCGCCGACCGGCTCGCCATTGGCATCCTCGCGGCTGATCGCCGCCGCCAGCCCGGCGAAGGGATCGGGCCGCTCGACCGGATAGTCCGATCCGAACGCCAGCGGCACCTTCTCGTCCAGCATCGTGCGCCACGCATAGGCGCCCGCCAGCCGCGCCGGTCCGAGCCGCGCCTCGGCCATCCGCCAGTCCGACGTCTCGTGGGTCGGCTGCATCGAGGCGATGATGCCGTTCTTCGCGAAGCGCGGCAGATCGGCGGGATCGACGATCTGGGCATGTTCGATCCGCCAGCGGCGATCGCCCTTATAGGTGTCCGAAAGCTCCTCATAGGCGCTGAGCACCTGCGCGTTGGCGGCATCGCCGATGGCGTGGACCGCCACCTGGAACCCGTCCATCGCGGCGCGGCTGGCGAGATTGCGCAGCTTGGCGTCGTCGAGGAACTGGAGCCCGCGCTGGCGCGGCGCATCGGCATAGTCCGCCTTCAGCCACGCGCCGCGCGATCCCAGCGCGCCATCGGCGAACAATTTGACGCCGGCCATGCGCAACCGCCCGTCATAGAGCCACGGCGTCGGCTGGGTGCCGGCGATCGCGACCAGCGGCTCGATCCCCAGCGCATAGGACATGATGCGGACGGCGAGCCGGCCGGTATCACCAGCACGCCGCATTGTCAGCCAGTCGTCCACGCTGGTGCCCATGTCGGCGGTGGCGGTGACGCCATTGGCGATCAGCAGTTCCTGTGCCTTGGCGAAGGCGGCGTCGCGCTCGCGCGGCAAGGGCGGCGGCACCGCCTTTTCAACGATCCCGGCGGCGGCATCGACGAACAGGCCGCTGGGCTTGCCGCCCGACTGTTCGATCCGCCCACCCGACGGCACCGGCGTCTTTGCGGTGACGCCGGCCGCCGCCAGCGCGGCGGAATTGGCAACGGCGGCATGACCATCGACGCGCGACAGCCAGACCGGACGATCGCGCACCGCCGCGTCGAGATCGGCTGCCGTCGGCATCCGGCCGAGGTTCCAGCGTTCCTGATTCCAGCCACCACCGGTGATCCAGCGCAGGTTGGGGTGATCGGCCGCCCAGCGGCGCAGTTTCTGCTGCGCTTCGCCCAACGAGTTCGTGTCCGACAGATCGAGCGACAGCGCCTGCAGGCCCAGCGCCATGACATGACCGTGCGCATCGATCAGCCCGGGGATCAGCGTCTTGCCGCCGCCATCCAGCTTGTAATCGAGCGCGGCGGTGGGCCGCTTGTCCTTGCGGTCATACAGGCGCGAGACCTTGCCCTGGCGATCGATCAGCAGGCCGGTGAAGCGTTCCACCTTGCCCTTGCCATCCAGCGTATAGCCGTTGACGTTATCGACCAACCCATCGGCCAGCGCCGGGGCCGCACATAACAAGGCCACTCCGCCGAGCAGCAGCGAACGCATCGTCAACGCTTGATCCTTCGCACCAGGGCCGACATATCCTGCCGGCCACCGCCGAGCGCCTGCACCTCGGCATAGAATTGATCGACCAGCGCGGTGACCGGCAGGGTCGATCCGTTGACCCGCGCTTCCTCCAGCGCAAGGCCGAGATCCTTGCGCAGCCAGTCGACGGCGAGGCCGAAATCGAATTCGTCCTCCGCCATGCTGTGCCAGCCGTGGGTGAGGATCCAGCTGGCGGCGGCGCCGGCCGAGATCACCTGGAACACCTTTTCGAGATCGAGATCGGAGGCCTGAGCGAAACGCAGCCCCTCCGCCACGCCCTGCAACGCGCCGACCATGCAGATCTGGTTGACCATCTTGGCCTGCTGGCCCGCACCCGCCCCGCCGATATGGACGATCTTGAGCGCATAAGCGCGCATCAGCGGCTCGCCCGCGGCGAACGCCTTGGCCGAGCCGCCGCACATGATCGAGAGCGTGCCCGCCTCCGCCCCCGGCTGCCCGCCGGTGAGCGGGGCATCGAGCACCAGCAGGCCGCGATCCTTGCCCTCCACCGCCAGTTGCCGCGCGATGCGGGCGGAAACGGTGGTGTGATCGACGAACACCGCGCCCTTGCGCATCGTGCGAAAGCAGCCCTCCCGGTGCATCGTCACCGCCTCCAGATCGGGATCGGCGCCGACGCAGGAGAATACCGCATCGGCCCCTTCCGCCGCCGCCGCCGGGGTCGGCGCGGCGCGGCCGCCATATTCCGCGACCCACGCCTCCGCCCGCGCAGCCGTGCGATTGTAGACGGTGACGTCATGCCCGGTACGCAGCAGATGCCGCGCCATCGGCCCCCCCATGTTGCCGAGCCCGATGAAAGCGATCCTTGCCATGCGCCCGGCATAACCGTGGTTTCGCGGAACCGCCAGATGGGCTAGGGCGCGATCCATCATGGCGACCTTGCAGAAATCCGTCGCGGTTCCGGCCGCCTCCGTCGTTTCGATCGAGGATGTGCGCGCCGCCCACGCCCGCATCGCCGACAAGATCGTGCGGACACCCACCCTGCTCAGCCGCACGCTGTCGCAGCTGACCGGCGCGACGGTGTATCTGAAGTTCGAGAACCTGCAATTTACCGCCGCCTACAAGGAGCGCGGCGCGCTCAACAAGCTGCTGCTGATGCCGCAGGAGGCGCGCGCGCGCGGCGTGATCGCAGCCTCGGCCGGCAACCACGCGCAGGGCCTGGCCTATCATGGCGCGCGGCTGGGCGTGCCGGTGACGATCGTGATGCCGATGCAGACGCCGACGGTGAAGGTGTCGCAGACTGAAGGCCACGGCGCGACCGTGATCCTGCACGGCGAGCGCTTCGACGACGCGTTCGTGCACGCCCTGACGGTGGCGGAGGAACGCGGCCTCACCTTCGTCCACCCGTTCGACGATGCCGACGTGATCGCTGGCCAGGGCACGGTGGCGCTGGAGATGCTGGCCGACGTGCCCGCGATCGACATGCTGGCGATACCGATCGGCGGCGGCGGGCTGATTTCCGGCTGCGCCACGGTGGCGCGCGCGCAGGATCATGACATCGGCGTGATCGGCGTGCAGGCCGAGCTCTACCCGTCGATGTTCAATCGCATCACCGGCAGCACCCTGCCCTGCGAGGGCGACACGCTGGCCGAGGGCATTGCGGTGAAGGAGCCGGGCGCGCTCACCTCCAGCATCATCCGTGAGATCGTCGACGAGATCGTGCTCGTCAGCGAGCGCGATCTCGAACGATCCGTCGCGCTGCTGCTCCAGATCGAGAAGACGGTGGCCGAGGGTGCCGGCGCCGCCGGCCTGGCTGCGCTGCTCGCCCATCCGGAGCGGTTCGCGGGCAAGACGGTGGGCGTGGTGC
>CAXTTS010000069.1:0-15057 GCA_964247265.1 uncultured Sphingomonadaceae bacterium | reverse complement strand
TCTCGGTCGGTTCAGGGGCGGTGGCGATGGCGGAACTCTCCAGCGGAAGTCTCGATCGGGTCTGTCGCGGCGCACGGTCTCCTGACGGCTCGCGCGCGTTCGACGAGGCGAAGCGAATCCTCTGAGCGGGTCGATGGAGCTTGTCATCGATACGGCGACGGCAGCCTGCTCGGTGGCGCTGCTGGGTGGCGCGGCGGTCTTGGGGGAACGTCATGCGGTGGTCGGTCGGGGTCATGCCGAGCGGCTGGTGCCGGAGATCGGCGATCTGCTGGCCGAGGTGGGCGGTGCCTGTTCCGGCATCCTCGTGGATTGCGGACCGGGGAGCTTCACCGGCGTGCGGGTGGGGCTGGCGGCGGCACGGGCGTTGGGGCTCGGCTGGTCGGTGCCGGTGCGCGGCTACAGCGCGATGTCGGTGATCGCGGCCGCGACGTTTGATGGCGATCCGGCGATCGATAGTCTGTGTGTGGCGCTGATCGGCGGCCACGGCGAATTGTTCGTCCAGCGGTTCGCGGTTCGGCCGTTTGTCGCCATGACCGAACTTGCCTCCGCGACCCCGCAGGATGCGGCGAAGGTGGTGCCGGAGGCGCTGGTGGTCGGTTCCGGTGCGGCGCAGCTGGTGGCGGCGCGCGGCTGGGGCGAGGCGCGCGAGCATCTCCCCCGCGCTGCCGACACCCGCCTGCTGGCGGCCCCCTGGCGCGCGCTGGTGCCGGTGCCGATCTATGGCCGCGCGCCCGATGCGAAGGTGCCGGCGGCGTGACGGCGGGGCTGACGATCGTGGCGGCGGCGGCAACGGATATCGATCCGGTGATGGGCGTGATGCGCGAATCCTTTGATCCGGCCTTTGGCGAGGCGTGGAATGCCGCGCAGTGCCTGGGCATATTGGGGCTGCCCGGCGTGTGGATGCTGCTGGCCTGGCAGGACCGGACCGCCGCCGGCTTTGCCTTGTCGCGGGTGATCGTGGACGAGGCCGAACTGCTGCTGCTGGGTGTGCGACCGGAGTTCCGCAGGCACGGCGTGGGATCGCGCCTGCTGGACAAGGTGAAGGCGGATGCCGCCGGGCGGGGTGCGCGGCAGCTGCACCTGGAGGTGCGCGACGGGAACCCGGCCTTGCAGCTGTATCGGGCGCGCGGCTTCGTTCAGGTCGGCTGCCGGCCGGCTTATTATCGCAGCGCAGACGGGCGATCGCACGATGCTTTCAGCTTATCGGTGCCGCTCGCCAAGCATCGATGATCGAAGTTGGTGAAATGGCTTGATAATCGCGCGGCAAACGAACAATGTCGGATCAAGCGCGGCTATCAAGACTGCGCTGATATCTGAACAGGGCTCGCAACCATGACCGACATTACCGAAGCGTCCGAATCTCTTATCGCGCTCACGGCAGACATAGTTTCCGCTCACGTCAGCAACAACGTCGTTACGCTGGCCGACCTGCCGGCCCTGATCCAGAGCGTGCATGATGCGCTGAACGGCCTGAGCGACGAGACGGTTGCACCGGCCGCCAAGCGCGAGCCCGCGGTTTCGATCCGCGCGTCGGTAAAGCCCGATTACATCGTGTGTCTTGAGGATGGCAAGAAGCTGAAAATGCTCAAGCGCCATCTGATGACGCATTATCAGATCACGCCGGAGCAATATCGCGCGAAGTGGAACCTGCCGGCCGATTACCCGATGGTGGCGCCGAGCTATGCCGAACAGCGCCGGGCGCTGGCGAAGAAGATCGGCCTCGGTACGCAGCGCCGCCGCGCCTGAAGGCAAGCCTCGTGGCCGACGGCCGGGCCGGGGCGGCTCGGCCGAAAAGCCGTGAGGGTGCTTTTCCCGCGCGGTAAAAGGCATTATCCGTGATCGGGCAGCGCGACGCGCCAGCTATCGGAAAAGGACATCATGCCGCGCAAGATCGACGTAGAGGCGCTATGCGCCGAAAAGGGTCTGCGCATCACGGAGCAGCGCCGCGTGATCGCGCGCGTGCTGTCCGATGCCGAGGATCATCCCGACGTGGAGGCGCTGCACGCCCGCGCCTCGGCGATCGACGCGGGGATCTCGATCGCCACCGTCTATCGCACGGTGCGGCTGTTCGAGGAGGCGGGCATTCTTGAGCGGCACGACTTCGGCGATGGCCGCGCGCGCTACGAGGCGGCGGCCGAGGCGCATCACGATCATCTGATCGACGTGGAGACCGGCCGGGTAATAGAGTTCGTCGATCCGGAACTGGAGGAATTGCAGCGGCGGATCGCCGCCAAGCTGGGTTTCCGGCTCGTCGATCACCGGATGGAGCTTTACGGCGTATCGACCGACCGGCCGCACTGAGCGCAGGCGGCGCAGCGATGCGATGGCGGCTCGGTCTGCGCGCGATCCGCGTCGCGGCCACCCTGGCCGCTTGCGTGCCGGGGCATCTGATCGCCCGCCGCCGTATCGCACCGTCGCCCTGGGTGCGGCGCTTCCTGCGCGGCGCGGCCCGCGACTTCGGGTTGCGGGTGACGGTGGCGGGGGAGCCACTCGATCGTAACGTGCTGTTCCTCGCCAATCACATCTCCTGGCTCGACATCCTGGCGCTGGGCGGGGCGACCGGCGCGGCGTTCGTCTCCAAGGATGACGTGGCGGGCTGGCCGCTGGTCGGCTGGCTGGCGCGGGAGGCGGGGACGATTTTCATCCACCGGCAGAGCAGGGCGGCGGTGCGCGGCCAGGCCGATGCATTGAGCGAGGCGCTGGGCGAGGGCAGGCCGGTCGCACTGTTTCCTGAGGGGACGACGGGGAAGGGCGACGCATTGTTGCCGTTCCGCGCCTCCTTGCTCGCGGCGGTAGAACGGGCGGCGGCGGGGCTGATGGTGCAGCCGGTGGCGATCGATTATGGCGCGGCCGCCCGCGAGATCGCCTGGTCGGATAATGAGGGCACCGGCGGCAATGCGCGGCGGGTGGGATCGCGCCCCGGCACGCTGCCGGTGACGTTGCGCTTCCTGCCGCCGATCGATCCCGCGCTGCATGACCGCAAAGCGATCGCGGCGCTGGCGCGCGAGGCGATCGGGCGGGCGCTTTCCGATTCCGGCACGATCGCGTATGAGCCCGCGCCATGACGCGCCCCGCCCCCAAGAGCTTCCACATCAAGTCCTACGGCTGCCAGATGAACGCCTATGACGGCGGACGCATGGCCGAACTGCTGGAGACGCAGGGCATGGCGGCGGCCGCCGGTGCCGAGGATGCCGATCTGGTGGTGCTGAACACCTGCCACATCCGTGAGAAGGCGGCGGAGAAGATCTATTCCGATATCGGCCGGCTGAAGCGCGCGGACGGCAGCCGCCCGATGATCGCGGTGGCGGGATGCGTGGCGCAGGCGGAGGGCGAGGAGATCGTCCGGCGGGCGCCGGCGGTGGACATCGTGGTCGGCCCGCAGGCCTATCACCAGCTGCCGGGGCTTGTCGATCAGGCGGCGGCGGGCCGGCGGGCAATCGATACCGAGATGCCGCTGCTCTCCAAGTTCGACAGCCTGCCGAAACGGCGGGCGCAGGGCGCGAGCGCGTTCCTGACGGTGCAGGAGGGCTGCGACAAGTTCTGCACCTATTGCGTGGTGCCCTATACGCGCGGCGCGGAGATTTCGCGGCCGTGGGCGGCGGTGATCGACGAGGCGAAGGCGCTGGCCGATGCCGGCGCGCGCGAGATCAGCCTGCTGGGTCAGAATGTGAATGCGTGGGAGGGCGAGGATGAAGCGGGGCGCCACCAGGGGCTGGACGGGCTGATTCGGGCGATCGACCGCATCCCCGGCATCGTCCGCATCCGCTACATGACCAGCCACCCGAACGACATGAGCGACGGGCTGATCGCGGCGCATGGCGAGGTGGCGAGCCTGATGCCGTTCCTCCATCTGCCGGTGCAGGCGGGCAGCGACCGCATCCTGAAGGCGATGAACCGCAGCCACACGGTGGCCGGCTATCTGGATGTGATCGCGCGGGTGCGCCGCGTCCGCCCGGACATCGCCATTTCAGGCGACTTCATCGTCGGCTTTCCGGGCGAGACGGAGGCCGATTTCGCCGCGACGCTGGCGCTGGTGGAGGCGGTGGGGCACGCGCAGGCATTCAGCTTCAAATATTCGCCGCGCCCCGGCACGCCGGCCGCGACGATGGCCGATCAGGTGCCGGCGGCGGTGATGGACGAGCGGCTCCAGCGGTTGCAGGCGCTGATCGGATCGCAGGCCCATGCGTTCAACCGCGCGAGCGAAGGGCTGGTGATGCCGGTGCTGATCGAACGCAACGGCAAGAAGCCGGGCCAGCGGCTGGGCAAGTCGCCGTGGCTGCAATCGGTGCTGGTGGACAGCGATCTGCCGATCGGCAGCCTGATCGACGTGACAATCGTCTCGGGCGGGCCGAACAGCCTGCAGGGCGTGATCGCGCGGCAGGCGGCCGCCTGAGGCTGCATGGTTGATTTCGATGGTTGCGCGGGTGGGCGGAAAGCGGGCACGTTGCGTGGCAGGAGTCCTGCCCTCGGCGGGACCGGAGGAGTGAAGGTGCCTATGCGTTACGGCGTCCATGTCGCGTAAACCCGTTCAGGCGCAGGCCGGCGATCGCGCCCGGCTGGAAATCGTGTTCGACAAGCCCCAGCTGATCGGCAAACTGTTCGGCGAATATGATCGCAACCTCGTGGCGATCGAGAACCGGCTCGGCGTCTACATCGCCGCGCGGGGCAACAAGATCCAGATCGAGGGCATCGCCGAACAGGCGGGCCGCGCGCGCGAGGTGCTGAGCGGGCTCTACAACCGGCTGGTGCAGGGGCAGGAGCTGGATAGCGGCGCGGTGGAGGCGGTGATCGCCATGTCGGCCGAACCGGTGCTGGACGGTATCATCCGCGCCGACGTGAGCCAGCCGCCGACGGTGATGATCCGCACCCGCAAGAAGACGATCGTTCCGCGATCGAACACGCAGATCCGCTATATGGAGGCGCTGGCCGCCGCCGACATCATCTTCGCGCTGGGGCCTGCGGGCACGGGCAAGACCTATCTGGCGGTGGCGCAGGCGGTGCAGATGCTGATCCAGGGCCAGGTGGACCGGCTGATCCTCAGCCGCCCCGCGGTGGAGGCGGGCGAGCGGCTGGGCTTCCTGCCGGGCGACATGAAGGAGAAGGTCGATCCCTATCTCCGCCCGCTCTACGATGCGCTGTACGACATGCTGCCGGCCGAGCAGGTGGAGCGGCGCATCACATCAGGCGAGATCGAGATCGCGCCGCTGGCCTTCATGCGCGGGCGCACGCTGGGCGACGCCTTCATCATCCTCGACGAGGCGCAGAACACCACGACGGCGCAGATGAAGATGTTCCTCACCCGCTTCGGCATGAACAGCCGGATGGTGGTGTGCGGCGATCCGAGGCAGGTCGATCTGCCGGTGCCGGGCACGTCCGGGCTCGCCGACGCGGTGTCGCGGCTGGAAGGGGTGGAGGGCATGGCGACGATCCGCTTCAACGCGGCGGACGTGGTGCGCCACCCGATCGTCGGGCGGATCGTGGAAGCCTATGAGGGGCCGGATGCCTGAGCGTCGTTCGACCCTTCGCGAGTGGCGCGACCTACCGTGATCGATGTCGCATCGCAGGTGGAGGCCATGTGGCCCGGCACCGAGGCCGGCTGGGAGGCGCTGGCGGCCGAGGCCGTGATCGCGGCATTCAGCCACAGCCCCTATTGCGCGCTGGTGACGGAGGAGGTCGCCGTCGAGGTCTCCGTGCGCTTCGCCGACGATGACGAGGTGCGCGGGCTGAACGCGGCCTATCGCGGCAAGGACAAGCCGACCAACGTGCTCTCCTTCCCGATGGTGCAGCGCGACCTGCTCGACGGACTGAGCAATACCGACGATGGCGAGGTGCTGCTGGGCGACATCATCCTGGCCCACGGCGTCTGCGCGCGCGAGGCGGCCGAAAAGGGGGTGGCGGTGGCGATCCACGCGAGCCACCTGATCGTCCACGGCACGCTGCACCTGCTCGGCTACGATCATGGCGGCGACCAGGAGGCCGAGGCGATGGAGGCGATCGAGCGGACCGCGCTCGCCTCGCTGGGCATCGCCGACCCCTATGTGGTGGAGGAAGCCTGATCCAGTCTATCGACTCGGGGGAGGCCGCCCGCGTAAAGTGGCGCCGGGCAACACGAACAGGGCAACATGCCAGACGATTCCAGTACCGACGTTAGCGGCGGCCGATTATGGCGGGGCCTGCGCGGCCTGCTGTTCGGCGAGGAGAGCGAACCGACGCTGCGCGACCAGATCGAGGAAGCGATCGAGGAGCATGAGGGCGAGGCGCCGTCGCAGGGCGACCTCTCTCCGGTGGAGCGCACGATGCTGCGCAACCTGCTCCATTTCGGCGAACGGACGGTGGGGGACATCGGCGTGCCGCGCGCCGACATCATCGCGGTGGACGAGACGATCAGCTTCGCCGAACTCGTCGCCGCCTTCGCCGATGCCGGCCACAGCCGGCTGCCGGTGTATCGCGACAGCCTGGATAGCGTGACGGGCATGATCCACGTCAAGGACGTGTTCGCCATACTGGCGAGCGGCGCGGCGCACCCTGAGTCGTGGAGCGATCTGATCCGCCAGCCGCGCTACGTGCCCGAATCGATGGGCGTGCTGGATCTGCTGGCGGACATGCGCGCCTCCCGCACGCATCTGGCGATCGTGCTCGACGAATATTCCGGCACCGAGGGCCTCGTTACGATCGAGGATCTGATGGAGGAGATCGTCGGCGAGATCGAGGACGAGCATGACGAGGAGGCACTGGCGCTGCTGGTCGCGCTCGACGGCGGCATGTGGGAGGCCGACGCCCGCGCCGAGCTGGAGGACGTGGCCGAGACGATCGATCCGCGTCTGGCGGAGATCGAGGAGGATGTGGATACGCTGGGCGGCCTCGCCTCCGTGCTGGCCGGCCATGTGCCGCAGATCGGCGAGATCGTGGAACATGCGAGCGGCTGGCGGCTTGAGGTGACCGATGGCGACGCCAAGCGGGTGGTGCGGCTGCGGCTGCATCCGCCGACCCCGGTCGATCCGGCGATGGCCGAGGCTTGAGGGGCCAGTGACAAGGGCCGGGGAGTGAAGGCACCGTGTTGAAGAAGCGTATCCTGATCCCGCTGATCCTGCTGCTCGCAGGGATCGCGCTGGTCATGTTCGTCCGGTCAAGCGGGCACGCCGCGCTGCCGATCAGCGCGATGCAGGGGCCGATCCGCGAACTGCCCGACCCGAACCCGCCTTTGCTGACGACGCTGAACGTGGCGCCGGCGGTTGGCTGGCGGCCGGGCGAGATGCCCACGGCGGCCGCCGGGCTGAAGGTGAATGCCTTTGCCGTGGGGCTCGATCATCCCCGCTGGCTGCTGCCGCTGCCGAACGGCGACGTGCTGGTGGCGGAATCGAATGCGCCGCCGAAGCCGGGTGAAAAGAAAGGCCTGTTCTCCTGGATACAGTCGCTGGTGATGAAGCGGGCCGGCGCGGGGGTGAAAAGCCCCAACAAGATCGTGCTGCTGCGCGATGCCAATGGCGATGGCGTGGCCGAGACGCGCACCGTGCTGGCGCAGGATTTGGTCTCGCCCTACGGCATGGCACTGGTCGGCGACCAGCTCTACGTTGCGGAGGCGGACAAGCTGGTGCGATTCGCCTTCAAGCCGGGCCAGACGACTGTGGCCAATCCGGTGAAGGTGACGGACCTGCCGGGCGGGCCGATCAACCACCATTGGACCAAGAACGTGGTCGCCAATGCGGACGGCAGCAAGCTGTACGTTTCGGTCGGCTCCAATTCGAATATCGGCGACAGCGGCATGGCCGCCGAGGAAGGCCGCGCCGCGATCTGGGAGGTGGATGCGAAAACCGGCGAACACCGCATCTATGCCTATGGCCTGCGAAACCCGAACGGCATGGCGTGGGAGCCGACCTCGAAGAAGCTATGGACCGTGGTGAACGAGCGCGACGGGCTTGGCTCGGATATCGTGCCCGATTATCTGACGGCTGTCGACTTCGGCGGCTTCTACGGATGGCCCTGGTTCTACTGGGGCGGGTATATCGACAAGCGCGTCGAGGGGCGTGACGACGAGCAGCAGCAATATGTCGAGCGACCGGATTACGCGCTGGGCGCGCACACCGCCTCGTTGGGGCTGGCCTTTGCCGGCGGCGCCAAGCTGGGGCCGCGCTTTGCCGAGGGCGCGTTCATCGGCCAGCATGGCTCGTGGAATCGCAAGCCCAAGGCCGGCTACAAAGTGATCTTCGTGCCGTTCGCCAAGGGCAAGCCCGTGGGCAAGCCGGTGGACGTGCTGAGCGGCTTTCTCAGCAGGGACGAAAAGGCGCGCGGTCGCCCGGTGGGCGTTGTGGTCGATTGGAGCGGCGCGCTGCTGGTGGCGGACGATGTCGGAAATGCCGTGTGGCGCGTAACGGCCGGCTGAGGCTTGCCGGTCAGGCCGCGAAAAGCTGGCCGAGATCGGCGAACGCCTTGAACTCCAGCGCGTTGCCCGAAGGGTCGCGGAAGAACATCGTCGCCTGCTCGCCGGGCTGGCCCTTGAAACGCACGTAGGGCGCGATGCCGAAGGTGATGCCGGCCGCCTCGACTCGCGCGGCGAGTGCCTCCCAGTCGGCCATCGTCAGCACCACGCCAAAATGCGGCACCGGCACGGCATGGCCGTCGACCGCATTGGAGAGTGCGACCGGCGGCGGCATGGCAGGATCGAGGTGGGTGACGATCTGGTGGCCGAACAGATCGAAATCGATCCACTCCGCCGCACTCCGCCCCTCGGGGCAGTCAAGCACGCCACCGTAGAAGGCGCGGGCCGCGGCAAGATCGTGGACGGGGAAGGCGAGGTGGAAGGGGCGAAGGGCGGTCATGCCACGAGGATAGCCCGATGCGCGCCATCCGGGTAGCCCGCCGGCTTGCGGATCGGGCGGCCAGCGCCTAGCTGCGCGTCACGGCGACCGGCGCCGATCCTGGGGGCGTGATGGCGCGATCCGATTTCCGTTTCTGCTCCCCCAAGCGCGTGCGCTGTTCGGACAATGATACGGCCGTGTGCGAAGCCGCTGAGGGCCGGAGCCTGCGCGGGTGAGGCATTTGCGCGAGGCCGGCTGGTGGATCGCGGGCAAGCTGCGGTGGAGCCTGCTGGGCGCCGCATCGGCGCTCGGCTTCGCCCCGTGGAACCTCTGGCCGCTGGCGCTGGCGGCGCTGGCGCTGCTGATGCTCGGCATCGCGCGGGCGGAGCGGTTGCGGACGGCGCTGGCGATCGGCTGGTGGTTCGCCCTCGGCCACTTCGTGCTGGGGCTGGACTGGATCGCGACCGCCTTCACCTATCAGGCGGCGATGCCCGCGTGGCTCGGCTGGGTCGCGGTGGTGCTGCTGTCGCTGTATCTGGCGCTGTATCCGGCGGCGGCTGTGGGCCTCGCCTGGCGCTTCGGACGCGCGGATCGCCTGCGGCTGGTGCTGCTGTTCGCCGCGGCCTGGATCGTGACGGAATGGCTGCGCGCGACGCTGTTCACCGGCTTCGCGTGGAACCCGCTCGGGGTGCTGTGGGTGCCGCTGCTGCCGATCGCCGGCGCAGCGAAGTGGATCGGCACCTATGGGCTGAGCGGGCTGTTCGTCATCGCGGCGGGGCTGCCGCTGATGCTGGTGCAGCGGCGGTGGATCGCGGCCGGCGCGCTGGTTGCCGGCCTGGCGCTGGCGACTGTGCCTGCGCTGCTTGCGCCCGCCGTTCGCGATGGCGGCGGTACCCGCGTGCGTATCGTCCAGCCCAATATCGGTCAGCAGGATAAGTGGGCGGCGAGTTTCGCGCGGCGCAATTTCGAGCGGCTGGCGCGCCTGACTGGCAGGCCCGAGCCGGAACCGCGCCTGATTCTGTGGCCCGAGGCGGCGGTGCCCGATTATCTTGAGGATGAGCCTGAGGCGCGACAGCGCCTCGCCCGGCTGCTCGGGCCGCGCGACCTGCTGATGACCGGCGGCGTCGCGATCGAGTGGGACAAGGCCGGGAACGCCATCGGCGCGCGCAACAGCATGTTCGTGATCGATCCCAAGGCGCGCCTGCTGGGTCGCTACGACAAGGCGCATCTGGTGCCCTATGGCGAATATCTGCCGATGCGGCCGATATTGTCGGCGATCGGCCTGTCGCGGCTGGCGCCGGGGGATCTCGATTTCTGGCCGGGGCCGGGGCCGCGCAGCTTCGACCTGCCGGGCTTCGGCGTGGTCGGGGTGCAGGTCTGCTACGAGATCATCTTCTCGGGACAGGTGGTCGATCGCGCCAACCGGCCGAGCTTCCTGTTCAATCCGTCCAACGATGCCTGGTTCGGTCGCTCCGGCCCGCCGCAGCATCTGGCGCAGGCGCGGTTGCGAGCGATCGAGGAGGGGCTTCCGGTGGTGCGCGCGACACCAACCGGCATCTCGGCCGTGATCGATCCCGACGGGCGCCTGCTGGCCTGGCTCGACTGGCGGACCGAGGGCGCGATCGAGCTCCGCTTGCCATCGCCGCAGCCGCCGACGCCCTTTGCGCGGACGGGCAACATACTGCCCTTCCTGTTCGCCGCGCTGCTGCTGATCGCGGCATTTGCGCATCGCCGCTTCGCCCGCTAAGGGACATAAGGAAAGCTTTATATCTGCATGACTCTATGCGGTCGTCCGGCCGCGATCTTCGGAAAGGCATGAACTGCGATGCGCCAGGATTATCTCTTCACGTCCGAGTCGGTCTCCGAGGGACATCCGGACAAGGTGGCCGACCAGATTTCCGACGCGGTGGTGGATCTTTTCCTGTCCAAGGATCCACAGGCGCGCATCGCATGCGAGACGCTGACGACCACCCAGCTCGTCGTCCTGGCCGGCGAGATTCGCGGCAAGGGCATCATGGACGAGGGCGGCAACTGGGCGCCGGGCGTTCCCGAAGAGGTCGAGGCGGTCGTGCGCCAGACGGTCAAGCGGATCGGTTACGAGCAGGACGGTTTTCACTGGGAGACGTTCACCTTCCACAACAACCTGCATCCGCAGTCCGCCCATATCGCGCAGGGCGTGGACGCGAGCGGCAACAAGGATGAAGGCGCCGGCGATCAGGGCATCATGTTCGGCTTCGCCTGCGACGAGACGCCGGACCTGATGCCGGCGACGCTCTATTACAGCCACAAGATCCTGGAGCGGATGGCGGCGGATCGTCATTCCGGTGCGGCCCCGTTCCTGGAGCCCGATGCCAAGAGTCAGGTGACGCTGCGCTTCGAGGGCGGCGTGCCGGCGGCGGCGACGGCGATCGTCGTTTCCACCCAACATGCCAAGGGCTATGACGAAGGCGCGAAGGAGGCCGAGCTTCACGCTTATGTGAAGCAGGTGGTGGCGGATATCCTGCCCGCCAAGCTCCTGTCCGACGCGACCGAATACCATATCAACCCCACCGGCAGCTTCGAGATCGGCGGGCCGGACGGCGATGCCGGCCTCACCGGGCGCAAGATCATCGTGGATACCTATGGCGGGGCCGCACCGCATGGCGGCGGCGCGTTCAGCGGCAAGGATCCCACCAAGGTGGATCGCTCCGCCGCCTATATCACGCGCTATCTGGCGAAGAACATCGTGGCGGCGGGGCTCGCCCGGCGCTGCACGATCCAGCTGGCTTATGCGATCGGCGTCAGCAAGCCGCTGTCGCTCTATGTCGATACGCACGGCACCGGCACGGCGGACGATTCCGCGATCGAGACGGCGCTGATGGGCATGTCGGCGCTGGGCGGCCTCACGCCGCGCGCGATCCGCGAGCATCTCGGCCTGAACAAGCCGATCTACCAGAAATCCGCCGCTTACGGTCATTTCGGCCGCAAGCCGGAGGGGGACTTCTTCCCGTGGGAGAAGACCGATCTGGCCGACGCGCTGAAGGCGGCTATCTGACGAGAAGTTCATTTGTATCGCCTTCCGCATCGACGTAGAAATATGCGGAAGGAGATTGCGATGCGTCACCTCATGCTGTCCGCGGCTCTGGCCCTCGGCGTTCTCGGAATGGCGACACCGGTTGTCGCGGCCGCCTGCAAGGATGCGAAGGGCAAGTTCGTCAAATGCCCGGCTGCGGCGGCCAAGCCTGCTGCGCGCTGCAAGAATGCGAAGGGCCACTTCGCCAAGTGCGGCACACCGGGCGCCAAGCCGATGTAGGCGTATCAACTCCCAGGATTCCCTAGAAACTCGGCCGCCCTGTAAGGGGCGGTCTTTTCTTTTGGGCGGCTGCTGCTAGGCGCACGCGATGAGCGACGTTCAATCCGACCCCACCACGATCCGCCGTCTTTATGGCCGCCGGCAGGGCCATAAGCTGCGGCTGGGGCAGGCGGCGCTGGTCGAGGAACTGCTGCCGGAGGTTGCGCTGCCGGCGGAAGGGGCGCTGGATTCACGCACCCTGTTCGGCGACGATCGCCCGCTGGAGCTGGAGATCGGCTTCGGCGCGGGCGAGCATCTGGCGGCGCAGGCGGCGATGCGCCCGGATCATGGCTTCATCGGGTGCGAGCCGTTTTTGAACGGTGTCGTCGGCGCCCTTGGCCATATCGAGCGCGACGGGTTGGCGAATGTGCGGCTGCACATGGGCGATGCGCTGGAGGCGCTCGACAGGGTGGCGGATGGCGCGCTGGAGCGGGTGTATCTGCTGCATCCCGATCCGTGGCCCAAGGCACGCCATGCCAAGCGCCGTTTGATGAACCACGGCCCAATGGCCCGGATCGCCGCCAAGCTGCGCCCGGGCGGCGAGTTCCGCTTCGGCACCGATCACCCGGTCTATTGCCGCTGGGCGATGATGGTGATGGGCGCCCGGCCGGAGTTCGACTGGACGGCCGGGCGCCCGGCCGACTTCCTGACCCGCCCCGACGACTGGCCCGACAGCCGCTATGCGGCCAAGGCCCGGCGAGAGGGGCGGGAGGTCTGGTACTTTCGCTACGTGCGGGTGTAGGCGAAGGGCTTATTTCTTCCCCATCGCATCGGCCTTTTCGAACGCGACGGTGATCTTCAGCGGCACCATGTCCGAGACGATCGGCACGCCGTAGCTGACGCCGAAGTCGCTGCGCTTGACGGTGGTGGTCGCCTCGAAGCCGATCGTCGCCTTGCCGCCCATCGGGCTGGGGCCGGCGCCGGTGAACATCGCGTCGAGCACGATCGGCTTGGTGACGCCGTGCAGCGTCAGATTGCCGGCGATCTTCGCGCTCGTGCCGCTCACCGTCACGCTGGTCGACTTGAAGGTCGCCTTCGGGAATTGCGCCGAGTCGAAGAATTCGGGCTTGGCGAGATGCTCGTTCAGTTTGTCGCTGGTGGTGACGAGGCCGCTCAGCGGAACCTCGATCGAGACCGCGGCGGCGCTCGGCTTGGTCGGGTCGAGGGTCAGCGTGCCGGTGGCGCCGCCGACGATGCCCCAATAGCTGTTGAAGCCCAGATGGTTGACGGTGAATACCACCTGGGTGTGGTTCGGATCGACCGTGTAGTTGCCCGCGCCGATACGCTTCACGTCCATCGTGCCCGGCGGGGTCGTCGGCATCTGCGCCACGGCGGACGAGGCGACGACGAGGGCCAAAGCGGTGAAGGGGGCGAGGCGCATGGTGAGGCTCTCCAGAACAGATCGGCGGACGCGCCGTTGCTGGCCCGTCCCCCTTCTCCTGTCAACGGCGCCGGCGGTAACTGCCGGAGCCGGGATCAGTTCTTCGCCTTGTCGACCAGCTTGTTCTTGGCGATCCACGGCATCATCGCGCGCAGCTTTTCGCCGACCTGCTCGATCGGGTGGGCGGCGGCGGCCTTGCGGGCGGCCTTCAGCTCGGGCTGACCGGCGCGGTTATCCAGCACGAAGTTCTTCACGAACCGGCCGGACTGGATGTCCGCCAGCACGCGCTTCATCTCGGCCTTGGTCTCCGGCGTGATGATGCGCGGGCCGGTGGTGATGTCGCCATATTCGGCGGTGTTGCTGATCGAATAGCGCATGTTGGCGATGCCGCCCTCATACAGCAGATCGACGATCAGCTTGGTTTCGTGCAGACACTCGAAATAGGCCATTTCCGGCGCGTAGCCCGCTTCCACCAGCGTCTCGAAGCCGGCCTGAATCAGATGGGTGACGCCGCCGCATAGCACGGCCTGCTCGCCGAACAGATCGGTCTCGCACTCTTCCTTGAACGTCGTCTCGATCACGCCCGAGCGCCCACCGCCGATCGCGGAGGCGTAGGACAGCGCGACGTCATGCGCGTTGCCGCTGGCATCCTGCGCGATCGCGATCAGGCAGGGCACGCCGCCGCCACGCTGATATTCGGAACGGACGGTATGGCCCGGCCCCTTCGGCGCGATCATGAACACGTCGATATCGGCGCGCGGCTCGATGAGCCCGAAATGCACGTTCAGGCCGTGGGCGAAGGCGATCGCGGCGCCGGGCTTCAGGTTCGCGGCGAGATCGTCATTGTAGATCGCCGCCTGATGCTCGTCGGGCGCGAGGATCATCACGATATCGGCCCATGCCGCGGCATCGGCGTTGCTCAGCACCTTGAAGCCGGCCTCTTCCGCCTTCTTCGCGGTGGCCGAGCCGGGGCGTAGCGCGATCGCCACCTCGGACACGCCCGAATCGCGCAGGTTCTGGGCATGGGCGTGACCCTGGCTGCCATAGCCGACGATCGCGACCTTCTTGCCCTTGATAAGGCCGATGTCAGCATCCCGGTCGTAATAAACGCGCATTGTCTTCTTCCCTGCGTGGTGTGTGGCATGGACCCTGAACCGAGTTCAGGGTGACGGATCCGGATTCAGGCCGCCTCCCGCCCTCGCGCGATGGCGGCGACGCCGGTGCGGGCGACCTCGATCAAGCCGACCTCGCGCATCAGTTCGAGGAACTTGTCGATCTTCTCGGAGCCGCCGGTCACCTCGAACACGAAGCTGGAGGTGGTCGCATCCAGCACGCGGGCGCGGTACACTTCGGCCAGCCGCAGCGCCTCGATCCGGTGATCGCCGACGCCCTTGACCTTCACCAGCGCCAGCTCGCGTTCGACATGCGGGCCGAGTTCGGTGAGGTCGGTCACCTTGTGAACCGGGACCAGCCGGTCGAGCTGCGCCATGATCTGATCGATCACGTCACGCGGGCCGCTGGTCACGATGGTGATGCGGCTGATCGCCTCG
>CAXTTS010000068.1:0-15059 GCA_964247265.1 uncultured Sphingomonadaceae bacterium | reverse complement strand
GATCAAGAACCACGAATACCGCGTCGGCCTGACCCCGGCGTCGGTCGTCGAGTTGGTCACCGCCGGGCATTCCGTGATCGTCGAAACGGGTGCGGGACTGGGGATCGATTTCGCCGACGCCGATTATGTCGCGGCGGGCGCAGCAATTGTCGGGGACGCGCGGAGCGTGTTCGCCGGGTCCGACATGATCGTGAAGGTCAAGGAACCGCAGCCCAGCGAGATCGCGTTGCTCGAACCGCGGCATTTGTTGTTCACCTACCTTCACCTTGCCGCCGACAAGGCGCAGGCCGAGGGGCTGATGGCTTCGGGCGCAACGTGCATCGCCTATGAGACGGTGACCGCGCCCGACCGCTCGCTGCCGCTGCTGAAGCCGATGAGCGAGGTGGCGGGGCGCATGTCCGTACAGGTGGGCGCGCATTATCTCGAGAAGGAGCAGGGCGGGCGCGGCGTGCTGCTGGGCGGCGTTCCCGGCGTAGCGCCGGCGCGGGTGGCGATCCTGGGCGGCGGCGTATCCGGCGTGAACGCGGCGCAGATGGCGGTGGGCATGCGCGCCGACGTGACGATCTACGACATATCGAACGCGCGGCTGGCCGAACTGGACATGTTCTTCGGCAGCCAGATCAAGACGGCCTATGCCAGCAAGGCGGCGATCGCCGCGGCGGTGAGGAACGCCCATCTGGTGATCGGCGCGGTGCTGGTGCCGGGTGCCGCCGCGCCCAAACTGGTGACGCGCGAGATGCTCAAGACGATGAAGCGCGGATCGGTGCTGGTGGATATCGCGATCGACCAGGGCGGCTGCTTCGAAACGAGCCACGCGACGACGCATGACGATCCGGTGTTCGAGGTGGAGGGCGTGATCCATTATTGCGTGGCCAACATGCCGGGCGCGGTGGCGCGGACATCGGCTTTCGCGCTGAACAACGCGACCCTGCCCTTCGTGCTGAAGCTGGCCGGGCTGGGCGCCGAGGCAGCGATGGCGGCCGATCCGCATCTGGCGAACGGGCTGAACGTATCGGGCGGCAGGATCCGCCACGCGGCGGTGGCCGAGGCGCTCGATCTGCCGCTGGACTGAGGGAACAGGACGGGAACGCCGGGCGTTCGGTCGACAAATCAGCAAGGAGTTGATCGATGCCGACCGAAAACCCCAAGACCCATCCGACGAGCAATGCCGAGAAGGACCCGCATGACTGGACCACCGGCGACGAGCCGATGACGGGGGCGCAGGCCTCCTACCTCAAGACGCTGAGCGAGGAGGCGCATGAGGAGTTTGCCGACGACCTTTCCAAGGCAGACGCCTCACTGAAGATCGACGAATTGCAGGAAAAGACCGGACGCGGAAAGTAGCGCCGGTTCGATGCAGGCGGGGCGGCGCGCGACGCCGCCCCGAACCGCTTATTTCTTGCCGAGCGTGAGCCCGCCGAACCGCTTGTTGAAGCGGGCGACCTGGCCGCCGGCATCCAGCATCGTGCCCTTGCCACCCGTCCAGGCCGGGTGGACGGTGGGATCGATATCCAGCTGCAGCGTATCGCCTTCCTTGCCCCACACGGTGCGGGTCTGGAACACGGTGCCGTTGGTCATCTGGATGTTGACCACGTGATAATCGGGATGGATGTTCTTCTTCATAGCGAGGCTCCGGTTGAGGGCTGGTTTCCGACCAGCCGGGACGCGAAGGCGCGCCTCTACCGACAAGGGGCTGGCTTGACAAGCCGCCTGCTTGACAAGTGCCTCCGGCTGCCCTTAGCCGCGCCACCAGCGAAGGTGCCGTCCGGGCCGCATGGCCACGGGGACGGTTGAAAGGGAAGCCGGTGCGAACCCGGCGCTGTGCCCGCAACAGTAAGCCGCCGATCCGGCGTCGAGCCTGGAACCTGCCCTCGCCGTCGTCCGCGCCCGGCCGGGTCCAGCCGCAAGCGCGTGGAACGGTGCGGGCTCACGCCGGCCGCTCCTCCGAGACGACAGGTCGAGTCGTTTCAGGGGGATCATCCATGGCTATCGCATTATATCTGGCCGCCGCGGCCGCCGCGCCCGCCGCATCGGCCGACGCACCGGACATCGTCGTCAGCGCCGCGCTCGTGCCCGTGGCGCAGGCGCAATCGCCGGCCACCGTCACCGTGATCGATCAGGCGCGGATCGAGGCGTTGGGCAGCCCGTTCGCGCTCGACCTGCTGCGGCTGGTGCCGGGCGTGGCGGTCGCGACGACGGGCGCGCAAGGGTCGCAGACGCAGGTGCGAATCCGGGGGGCGGAGGCGAACCACACGCTCGTCTTCATCGACGGCATCGCCTTCAACGATCCCGCGGCCGGCAACGAGGCGCGATTCGAGACGTTCGGGGCCGACGGCCTCGGCCGGATCGAGGTGGTGCGCGGGCCGCAATCGGCACTCTGGGGATCGGAGGCGCTGGGCGGCGTGATCGCGATGGAGACGCCCGATCCGCTCGGCCCGACCCGCGCCACCCCCAGCGGCGAATATGGCAGCCGTGATTTCCGCCGCGCCGCCGCCTCGCTGGTGACGGGCGGCGACACCGCCGGCATCTCCGCCACCGCCGCCTGGATCAGAAGCGACGGGATCGATTCGCTCGAAGGCGGCGCAGGCGACCGCGACGGCTTCGAGACGAAGACGGCGAGCATCAAGGCGGTGGCGCGGCCCGGCCAGGATGGCGAGATCGGCATCGTCGGCCGCTACATCCAGCATGACAATCAGTTCGACGGCACCGATCCCGTGACCTTCCTGCGCGCCGACACGGCCGACGCATCGAAGACCGAGACCGGCGCGGTGCGCGGCTGGGCGACGATCGGCCTCGGCCCGGATGCGCCGTGGAGCCTGACGGTGGACGGGCAATATCTGACCAGCGACAATCGCAACCGCGACGGCGACACCCCGCTGAACCGCACGCAGGGCGATCGCTTTCGCGTCGGCGGGCAGCTCGTCCACCGGCTGTCGCTGGGTACGACGGCGCATATCCTGGTGGCGGCGGTCGAGCGCGAGGACGAGACGTTCCGCGCATCCGACACGCAATATTTCGGCGCGACCGACCAGCGCCGCACGCGCGGCCGTACCGCCTATATCGGCGAGTGGCGCGCGACGTGGAACCGGTTGCTCGCGACCGACGTGGCGGTGCGGCACGACGATTATAACCGCTTCGTCGGCGAGACGACGGTGCGGGCCAGCGCGATCGTGACGCTGGCCGACGGGGTGGCGCTGACCGGGTCCTATGGCGAGGGCATCGCGCAGCCGACCTTCTTCGACCTGTACGGTTTCTTTCCCGGCAATTTCGTCGGCAATCCGAACCTGACGCCGGAAAAATCGCGCGGCTATGAGGCGGGTGTCCGCTTCACCCGCAACGCTTTCTCGGCTGAGGTGACGGCATTCAGCAACCGGCTGCGCGACGAGATCGTCTCGGTGTTCGACAGCGCCACCTTCCTCTCTTCCACCGCCAACGCGACAGGCCGCAGCCGCCGGCGCGGGATCGAGGCGAATGTGGAGGTGCGGCCGCTGGCGGCGCTGCGGCTGACGGCGAACTACACCTATCTGGACGCGCGGGATCAGCAGGTCGCGGCCGGGCTTACCCTGCGCGAGGTGCGGCGGCCGAAGCATAGCGGCAATGTGGCGGCGGACTGGACGGCGGGGCGGCTGACGCTCGGCGCGTCGCTCAGCTATGTCGGCACGCGCGACGACGTGGATTTCGACCAGTTCCCCGCGCCCACCGTGCGGCTGCACGATTATGTGCTGGGCGGCGCGCGGATCGCCTTTGCCGTCACGCCGCAGATCGAGGCGTTCGGGCGGATCGAAAATGCGTTCGACAGCCATTATCAGGACGTGGTGGGCTATGCGACGCCTGGGCGCGGCGTGTTCGGTGGCGTGCGCGTGAAGATCGGGAGCTAGGTTGACCATCCTCGCTGCCATCTTCGCCGGGGGCGCCGCCCGCCGCTTCGGTTCCGACAAGGCGGCGGCGCGGATCGACGGGCGGGCGATGATCGACCATGTCGCGGCACGGCTGGCGCCGCAATGCGCTGCGCTGGTGGTGGTCGGGCGGGCGTGGCCGGGGCTGGTTTCCGTCGCGGATCGCCCGCGTGCCGGCCTGGGGCCGCTGGGGGCGCTGGCGGGGGCGCTCGCCTTTGCCCGGGGCGCCGGCCACGATCTGGTGCTGACCAGCGGGTGCGACCTGCCGGACCTCCCGGTGGACCTGCCCGCCTTGCTCTCCCCCGCGCCGGCCGTGGTGCAGGGGCAGCCGCTGCTCGGACTGTGGCGGGCGGGCGACGCCGATGCGCTGGTGGCCTGGCTGGACGGCGGTGGCGACCGGGCGATGCGGAGCTGGATCGCGGCGATCGGTGCGCGGCGGGTGGCACTGGCGACGCAGCCGAGCAATATCAATACGCCGGACGAGATGGCGGCGTATCTGGCGGGGCGTTAGGTTGATGGCTGACGTTCGCGCCGACCAACGTCATCCCAGCGCAGGCTGGGATCTCCTGCGGCCAGGGACGGACCCATTCGCCGAGATTTCAGCCTTCGCTGGGATAACGGTGATGCCCCCGCTCAATCCTTCGGCGGATCGGCGATCATCGCGGTGAAGTTGGCCTGCGCCGCCAGCTTGCCATCCACCAGCGCGCGGCCGGCGAACTTGCAGACACTGGCGCGTTTCTGGACGAACGCCACCTCCAGCCGCAGCAGCACGCCCGGCTCGACCGGGGTGCGGAACTTCGCCTCGTCGATCGCCATGAAATAGACGAGCTTGCCCGAGCCGGCGAGGCCGAGCGACTCCACCGCGAGCACGCCGGCGGCCTGCGCCAGCGCCTCGACAATGAGCACGCCCGGCATGATCGGGCGGCCGGGGAAGTGGCCGGCGAAGAACGGCTCGTTGATGCTCACCGCCTTGATCGCGGCGATCGACCGGTCGGGGATCAGTTCCTCGACGCGATCGACCAGCAGCATCGGATAACGGTGAGGCAAGGCCGCCATCACCCGCCGGATATCCAGCGGGCCGATGGCGGGCTTGGCGGCGTCCTCGCTCATGCCGGGCGGCTTACCGGCCGCCGGCCTGCTGGCGCTGGCCGGGCTGCCAGTTGGCGGGCGGCGTGGTGGAGACGGTCTTCACCGTGGTGTTGAGCTGCGTCGTCAGATCCGGCGTGATGTCGGCGGCTGGGGTGGCGAGGATCACCGCTTCCGGATTGACGATCAGGTTGACGCGCTTGGCGGCCATCGCGGCACGCAGCGCGGCCTCGACCTTGTCGGCCACCTGCTCGCGCGCATAAGCGGTCGGCCGGCCGAACGGCTGGGCGAGACGGGCGAGTTCGGCCTGCGCGGCGGTGGCGCGGGTACGGTAGGCGGCGACCTTGGTATCCAGCGTGGCCTTGGCGGTGGCCGGGTTCTGCTGGAGCGTCTGGATCTCGGTCTGCGCCGGGGCGAGTTCGGTGTTGATCGCCTGGCTGCGCGTGTTGAACGCATCGATCTGCGTCTTGTACTGCGCCTGGATCTGGGTGGTGGCGGCCTTGAACGCGGCGGTGTCGTTGATCGCCTTCTCGAAATCGACCACGGCCACGCCCTGACCGGCGGCGACCTGCGCCATTGCGGGCGCGGCGAGCATGGGAGACGCGACGAGAGCGGTCGCGGCGAGCGCCTTGAGCATGATCTTCATCAGAATTGGGTCCCTACGTTGAAGCTGAACAATTTGGTGTTGTCGCCCGGTTCCTTCAGCAATGCCTTGGCGACATTGATCCGGAAAGGCCCGAAAGGTGAATTCCAGTTCACGCCAACGCCGACGGACAGACGCGGCTTGGGGCTGTCGCCCTGGAAGAACTCACGGAAGGGCTGGATCGTCGTCGTCTGCAGCGTGTTCGCGCCACCCGACGAGTTGGTCGCCGAGGTGGTGAGCAGGCTGGTGAGCGTATCAAGGTAGAGCGGCTGACCCTGATTGTTCGTGGTGGTACGCACGAACGGCGTGGTCTGGTTGATCTCGCCCGGATCCTTCACGCCGAACACGGCGCCCGCATCCATGAAGATCGAAGGACGCAGCCCGAGCTCCTTCGCGCCCGAGCCGAGCGGTATCTCGAGTTCGAGGTGGCCGAGATAATAGGCCTTGCCGCCCAGCGCATCGTCCGTGCGGTTGCTGTTGCTGTCGTCGGTGAAGCCCGGACCGTAGGTGATCGTGCCGTCGGCGGCGGTGTTGGCGACGTAGGGCCGGCGGGTGATGCGTGGGCCGACGCCGCGAATGCCGAAGCCGCGCATCTGCGGATCGCCGAGGAAGAAGCGGTCGGTCAGGCGCACATCCTGGCCGAGACCCTTGATGTAGCCGCCTTCGAGATGCGTGTTGAACACGAAGCCGGAGCCGATGTTGAAATATTTGTCACCCTCGAACCGGGTGCGGATGTAGCGCACGCTGCCGCCCAGGCCGGCGAAATCCTGGCTGAACACGACGCGCTGACCGCGTGTCGGGCGGGCGCGGTTGTTGAGATTGTCGAACACGAGGCTGTAGCCGACCGACGAGGTGAGCCGGTTGCCGACCGCATCGCACAGATAGCGCCCGGCGAGCAGCGGATCGCAGGCGCCGTTGGTGTAGAAGGTCGACTTGTCCAGCGTCACCTGATCGTAGCTGAGGCCATAGCGCAGCGCGAGTGAGGTGAACTCGGTCAACGGGATACCCAGGCGGACCTGGAAGCCGGTGGTCGTCTGCTGGTAGGTCGTGTTGCGATCGCTGTTGATATAGTTGAACGAGTTGTAGTCGCGGCGGAACACGTCGCCGCCGACGGCGATGTTGCGATCGAACAGATAGGGTTCGGTGAAGCCCAGGTTCACCGACTTGGAGTAAGTGGAATAATCCACGCTCGCGCGAACCTCCTGCCCCTTGCCCATGAAGTTGCGCTCGGTGATCGAGAGGTTGACGATGAACTTTTCGAGGCTGGAGAAGCCGGCCGATACCTGGAGCTCGCCGGTGGATTTCTCCTCGACGTTCGCCTCCAGCGTGACGCGATCGGGGGCGGAGCCGGGCTTCTGCTCGATCTCCAATTTGTCCTGGAAATAGCCGAGCGACTGGATGCGGTCGCGCGAACGCTTCACCCGGAAGCTGTTGAACGCATCGCCCTCGGCCAGACGCATCTCACGACGGACAACCTTGTCCTTGGTGTGGGTGTTGCCGTTGATCGCGACATTCTCGACATAGACGCGCGGCGCATCGTTGACCTTGAAGGTCACCGACATCGTGAGCTTGTCCTTGTCGCGGACGAAGTCGGGACGGATGTCGGGGGTGAAGCCGAGCAGGCCGGTCGTCTCGGTCAGATTGTCGACCGTATCCTCGATGATCTTGGCGTTGTACCAGTCGCCCTTCTTCACCGGGATGAGGGGCTTGAGGTTCTCCGCCTTGATGTCGCGGATCTCGCTTTCAACGTCGATGTCGCCGAATTTATAGCGCGGCCCTTCCTCCACCACATAGGTGATGATGAAGTCGCGCTTGTCCGGCGTCAGCTCCGCCACGGCGGAGACGACGCGGAAATCCGCATAGCCGTTGGTCAGGTAGAATTGGCGCAGCTTCTGCTGATCGTAGGACAGGCGATCGGGATCGTAGCTGGTGCCCGACGAGAAGATCTTGGTGATGCCGGACTGCTTGGTCGCCATCTCGCCGCGCAGTTCACCGTCGGAGAATTTCTCGTTGCCGATGATGTTGATCTTGCGGACCTTGGACTTCGCGCCCTCGTTGATCTCGAACACGATGTCGACGCGGTTCTGATCGAGCAGCACCATCTTCGGCTCGACCGTGGCGGCGAAGCGGCCCTGGCGGCGATACAGTTCGATGATGCGGCCGACATCGGCGCGCGCCTTGGAGCGGGTGAAGATCTGGCGCGGCTGAAGGCGGATTTCCGGATTGATCTTCTCGGACTTCAGCCGCTTGTTGCCCTCCAGCACGATGCGGTTGATGACCGGATTCTCGCGCACCTGGATGGTGAGCGCGCCGAGATCGTCCTTGATCTGCACGTCGGCGAACAGTTCGGTCGCGTAGAGATCCTTGAGCGCCTGATCGAGCTGCTCGCGCGTGTAGCTGTCGCCGGCCTTGAGCGTGACGTAGGAGCGGACGGTATCCGGCTCCAGCCGCTGCGAACCGACCACCTTGATCGACTTGACGATGCCGCTGCCGGGCAACACGGCCGCTGGCGCATCGGTGACGGCCGGCGTGGCGGCCGCGGCGGGTGTCGCGCCCTTGCGCGCGCCGGCAGCCTTTTTCGCGCTCGTCGGTTTTGTGCTGGTCGGATTGGCCGGGCCACCTTCCGCCTGCGCCAGTACGGGGCTGGCGGTGCCCGCCAGGATCGTGCCGATCAGCAGCGCCGAGGCGAGCCTCGCGCCGCCACGACCGCCGTGGATCTCTCCGGTCTTCACTGTCACGCGCACACGTCCCCGCTTCCAAAGCAAAATCCGGTCGGCCGACACACGCCGCGCGGAACCTATGAAGTCAATCGCGGCTTCGCCCCTGCCCGATCGGGGTCAGCCAATCAAGCCGGCAAGCCCCGATCGGCGTCACCCGATCAAACCGGCGAGCCTGGACCACAGGCCCAGCGATGCAAGATCGTTGAACGTCACGAACAGCATGAAGGCGAGCAGCAGCGCCAGGCCGGAGCGGAACGCCCACTCCTGCACCACCGGCTCAAGCGGGCGGCGGCGGACCGCCTCCAGCGCATAGAAGAACAGGTGGCCGCCATCCAGCAGCGGGATTGGCAGAAGGTTGATGAAGCCCAGATTAATCGAGATCATCGCCATGAACTCGACGAACGGCAGCCAGCCGAGGGTCACCGTCTGCCCGGAGAATTTCGCGATCTGGAGCGGGCCGCCGAGTTCCGCCACCGACCGCGTGCCGCTGATGATCTGCCACAAAGTGCTGACCATCGCGACGACGATATCCCGGGTATGACCCACCGCCGCGCCCAGCACCTGCCCCGCCGGCAGCGGCTGGATGATCGGCGCCGGCGAGCCGATGCCGAGGCGGCCGATCTCGAACTTGTTGCCGAAGCGATCGGCCTGTGCCTCGCGGTCGGGCGTCACGATCAGGTGGATTTGCTGCTCGCCGCGATACACGTCCATGCGGACCGCCTCGCCGGGGCGGATGCGGACGATGGGGGCGATATCCTCGAAGCGCGCGACGCCCTGCCGCGCGATCATCGTCACGCGGTCGCCGGGGCGGATGCCCGCTTTCTCGGCGGCGGAACCGGCGATCACCGAGGCGACGACATTGGGCGTGCGCGGTTCGCCATAGGCCCAGAAGAAGGCGGCGAAAACGAGGATGGCGAAGACGAAGTTGGTCACCGGCCCGGCCGCGACGATGATGAAGCGCTGCCACAGCGCCTTGGCCTGGAAGGTGCGCGCGCGTTCGGCCGGGGGCAGCGCCTGCCATTCGGGATCGGCGACGCTCGCCGGGTTCATGTCACCGGCGAACTTCACATAGCCGCCCATCGGCATCCAGCCCACCTTCCAGCGGGTGCCGCGCCGGTCCGTCCAGCCGAGGATCTCCCGCCCGAAGCCGATCGAGAACACATCGGCCTTCACGCCGAACGCGCGGCCGGCGAAATAATGGCCGAGTTCGTGGACGAAGATCAGCGGGCCGATGACCAGCAGGAAGCTGGCGATCGTCAGCAGCAGGCCGGGGGCTTGGATCACGCGGCTATACCTTCCATCACACCACCCGCCACGATCCGCGCCTCGCCATCCACCGCGATCACGGCATCGAGCGTGACAGGTGCGGGCGGATCGTAACGATCCAGCGTTTCGCTGACGATTGCGGCGATATCGAGGAAGCCGATGCGGCCGGCGAGAAATGCGGCGACGGCTATCTCGTTGGCGGCGTTCAGCACCGCCGGGCGCGCGCCCCCGGCCTCGATCGCGGCGCGAGCGAGCGCGAGGGCGGGGAAACGCCCTGGATCGGGCGCCTCGAAATCGAAGCGGCCGACCTTGGCGAAGTCGAGCCGCTCCACCGGCGCGGCCATCCGCTTCGGCCAGGCGAGCGCATGGGCGATCGGCGTCCGCATGTCGGGCGTGCCGAGCTGGGCGAGGATCGAGCCGTCGACATATTCCACCATCGAGTGGATCACCGATTGCGGATGGACGAGTATCTCGATGCGATCGAGGCCGACCGGGAACAGATGATGCGCCTCGATCAGTTCGAGGCCCTTGTTCATCATCGTCGCCGAATCGACCGAAATCTTCGCGCCCATGCTCCAGTTCGGGTGCTTCACCGCCTGCGCCGCGGTGACGCCGGCCATCTCGGCGCGGCTGAACGTGCGGAACGGACCGCCGCTCGCGGTCAGGATGATGCGGCGGACATGATCGGGCGCCGCGTGGTCGAAGCATTGGAAGATCGCATTATGCTCCGAATCGACCGGCAGCAGCGTGGCATCGTGGCGGCGGGCGGCGTCCATCACGATCGCGCCGGCCGAGACGAGCGATTCCTTGTTGGCCAGCGCCACTGTGCCGCCCGCCTCCAGCACCGCCATCACCGGACGCAAGCCGGCGCAGCCGACGATCGCCGCCATCGTCCAGTCCGCCCCGCGTGCGGCGGCCTCGACGATCGCGTCCGGCCCGGCGGCGGTCTCGATGCCGCTGCCGGACAGGGTTTCGGCGAGGTGTGCCCCCAGCCGCGCATCGCCGATCACCGCCAGCCGCGCGCCGGTGCGGCGGGCGGCGGCGGCGAGGCCGGCGACATCGGTCTGCGCCGTCAGCGCCTCGACGTTGAAGCCATCGGGGTCGCGCTCGATCAGGTCCAGCGTGGAGGTGCCGACCGAACCGGTCGCGCCGAGGATGGTGACGCTGCGGCTCATATCATTCCCATCGCGACGAGCAGGCCCATCAGGGCCGCCACCGGCACCACGCCATCCAGCCGATCCAGCGCGCCGCCGTGGCCCGGCAGCAGCCGCCCGGAATCCTTGACGCCCGCCTTGCGCTTCATCCAGCTTTCGAACAGGTCGCCGATCTGGGCGAGCACCGCGAGCGGCGCGCCGAGCACCAGCAGCGGCGCCGGCAGGCCGAAGCCGTAGGCCAGAGCGGCGCCGACGACGAGCGCGCCGGCCATGCCGCCGCCGAGCCCTGCCCAGGTCTTGTTCGGGCTCAGCGCCGGCGCCAGCTTCGGCCCACCGATCGCGCGGCCGGAGAAATAGGCGCCGATGTCGGTCGCCCACACGATCGCCAGCGTCCAGAGGGTCAGCGCAAGCCCGTGTGGCTGGTCGCGCAGGAACAGCAGGCCGAACGTCGGCAGACCGGCATAAAACAGCCCCGCGCCGAGCCGTGGGCTGCGCACCATCGCCGCCACCGCCAGCGCGAGCGCCACCAGCAGCGCCAGCGCATGTTCGCCGACGCCCTCGAGCGCGGGAGAGGCGATCGCCAGCACAAAGGCGAGTGCGGCCAGCGCAAGGCCGATGCGCAGCCGGCTCGCCCGCATCAGGCCGGCCCATTCGGCGAGCATCAGCAGGGCGGCGGCGCTCGCCAGCAGCCAGAAGGCCATGCCCCCCGCCCACAAGGCCGCCACCGCGACGAGGATCATCGCGCCGCCGGACAGCGCCCGAGTAGCGAGATCAGAACGACGCCGCGCGGGCGCCGCGCCGGGCACATGCGCCGTCATAGGCCGCCGTAACGCCGATCGCGCCTGCCATATTCCGCGACCGCCGCCTCCAGCGTGGCGGCGTCGAAATCCGGCCACAGCGTATCGACGAACAGCAGTTCGGCATAGGCCGCCTGCCACAGCAGGAAGTTGGACAGGCGCCGCTCGCCCGAGGTGCGGATCAGCAGATCGAGCGGCGGGAGATCGTGCGTGTCCAGCCGTGCCTCGATCGCCGCGCCATCAATCTGTTGCGGATCGAGGCGGCCATCACGCGCATCCCGCGCCAGTGAACGGGCGGCGCGGACGAGTTCGTCCTGTCCGCCATAATTGAGCGCGATCGCGAGGGTGAGGCGGCCATTGCAACGCGTCCGCTCGCACGCCTGCTCCAGCATGGTGGCAAGATCGGGCTCGAACCGACTGATATCGCCGATGATCTTCAGACGGATGCCGTTGCCGGCCAACTCGTCCAGCTCGTCGCGGATATAGCGGCGCAGCAGGCCCATCAGATCGGCGATCTCGGTGGCCGGGCGGCTCCAATTCTCCGACGAGAAGGCGTAGAGCGTCAGCGCGCCGATGCCGAGATCGCCGGCCGCGCGCACCGCCGCGCGCACCGCCTCCACCCCGCGACGATGGCCGGCGATGCGCGGCAGATGCCGCTTCTTGGCCCAGCGGCCATTGCCATCCATGATGATCGCGACATGGCGCGGCACCGCGCCCCCGGCGGGCCGCTCCGCCGGCGCACCCGCTGACTGGGCCGAAGCCGCCGTCACTTGCCGAGGATTTCCTTTTCCTTGGCGGCGGAGGCGGCATCGATGTCGGCGATCGTCGCATCGGTCAGCTTCTGCACCTCGGTCTCGTGGCGCTTGCGCTCGTCCTCGCTGATGACGCCCTTTTTCTCGTCGGTCTTCAGGCCGTCATTGCCGTCGCGCCGCACGTTACGCACGGCGATGCGCGCCTTTTCGGCATATTGGCTGGCGAGCTTGGCCAGTTCCTTGCGACGCTCCTCGGTCAGATCCGGGATCGGCAGGCGCAGCGTGGTGCCGTCGACGATCGGGTTGAGGCCGAGCCCGGCGGAACGGATCGCCTTGTCGACCGGGCCGACATTTTGTTTGTCCCAAACCTGCACCGAGATCAGCCGCGGCTCGGGCACGCTGACCGTAGCGACCTGGGTGATCGGCATGTTGGCGCCGTACACCGTAACCGTCACCGGATCGAGCAGCGAGGTGCTGGCGCGGCCGGTGCGCAGACCGACGAGATCGTGCTTCAGCGATTCGACGGCGCCGGTCATGCGGCGTTCGAGATCGGCCTTGCTATATGCGGCCATGTTCAGGCTCCCTGGTTCTGCACGATCGTGGCCACGCCCTCACCCGCCAGCACGCGGGCGAGATTGCCCTGCTCGCGGATGTTGAAGACGACGATCGGGATATTGTTGTCACGGCACAAGGCCACCGCACTGGCATCCATCACCTTGAGATCGTCTGACAGGACACGGCTGAAAGTGACGCTGTCATAGCGGGTTGCGGATGGATCCTTCTTCGGATCGGCATCGTAGACGCCATCGACCGACGTACCCTTGAGCAGCGCGTCGCAGCCCATCTCGGCGGCGCGCAGCGCGGCCGCGCTGTCGGTGGTGAAGAAGGGATTGCCCGTGCCGGCGGCGAAGATGACGATCCGGCCCTTTTCCATGTGCCGCTCGGCGCGGCGGCGGATGAACGGCTCACACACGGTGGGCATCGGGATGGCCGACTGGACGCGGGTATTGACGCCGATCCGTTCGAGCGCGCTTTGCACCGCCAGCGCGTTCATCACGGTCGCCAGCATGCCCATATAATCGGCGCTGGTGCGATCCATCCCGCGCGCCGAGCCGGCGAGACCACGGAAGATGTTGCCGCCGCCGACGACGAGGCACAGCTCGTGCCCCTCGCGCACGGCGGCGATCTCGCCCGCCACGCGCGACACGGTATCGGGATCGATGCCGAACTGGCCCGGGCCCATCAGCACCTCGCCCGACAGCTTCAGAAGAATGCGTTTGAAGCGCGGACGCGTGATCGCCGTCATGTCGTTCCGTCTGGCAAGGGGGTGAGCGCCGGCACCTTAGTCAGGCTGCGGGCCGCTGCCAAGCGGTGCCTTACGCAGGGCAAGCGCCGGAGCGGGACGGCCCCGGCACGCGCGCTGAAGCGACGTACCGGGGCCGACTCGGACGGTCAGAGACCGGCGGCGGCGGCCACTTCGGCGGCAAAATCGCTCTGCGTCTTCTCAATGCCCTCGCCCAGCTGGAAGCGGACGAACTCGCGCAGCGTGATCGGGCTGCCGGCCTCCTTGGCGGCGGCGGCGATCACATCCTGCACCGGGGTCTTGCCGTCGATCACGAAGGCCTGGGTCAGCAGGCCGTTTTCCTTGCGGAACTTGTCGACCGGGCCCTTGATGATCTTTTCGGCGACCTCGGGTGGCTTGCCGACAATCCTGTCGGCCGCCTTTTCGCGCGCGATCGCGGCTTCGCGCTCGATCACGGCCGGATCGATGTCCGCACCGGACAGCGCCAGCGGGTTGGCGGCGGCGATGTGCATCGCCAGCTGCTTGCCCAGTGCCTCCAGCTTGTCGGCCGGAGCGGCGCTTTCCAGCGCGACGAGCACGCCGATCTTGCCGAGCCCGGGGGCGGCGGCATTGTGGACGTAGGACACGATCGCGCCCTCGGCCACTTCCACGCTCCTGGCGCGGCGCAGCGCCTGGTTCTCGCCGATGGTGGCGATGTTGGCGGTCAGCTTCTCGCCGATCGTACCGCCTTCGGGGTGCTGGGCCGCTGCAAGTGCCTCGACATCCGCGCCGGTCTCCAGCGCCAGTTCGGCGGCGGCGCGGACGAAGCCCTGGAACTGATCGTTCTTGGCGACGAAATCCGTCTCGGAGTTTACCTCGACCACGGCGCCCTTCTTGCCCTGCACGGCGACGCCGACGAGGCCCTCGGCCGCCTGGCGGCCGGCTTTCTTGGCGGCGGCGGCAAGCCCCTTGGTGCGCAGCCAGTCGACGGCCGCCTCAATGTCGCCGCCGGTCTCGCCGAGCGCCTTCTTGCAATCCATCATGCCCGCGCCGCTGCGATCGCGCAGCTCCTTCACGGTCGCCGCAGTAATGTCCGCCATCGGTGTATCCTTATTTGGTCTGAAACAGCGACGGGGCGACTCTCGCCGCCCCGTCTGTGATTTAGTCGCGCAGCGTGACGATCAGGCGCTGATCGCTTCCTCCGCCGGCGGCTCGATCATCGCGCCGAGATCCTCGCCGCGCGCCGCGCGCCCGCCCTGGTTGCCACGGGTCGCCGCCTCGGCGATCGCATCGCAGTAGAGCCGGATCGCACGCGCCGCATCATCGTTCGCCGGAACCGGGAAGGCGATGCCATCCGGGCTGACGTTCGAGTCGAGGATCGCGACGACCGGAATGCCGAGCGTGTTGGCTTCCTTGATCGCCAGCTCTTCCTTGTTCGCGTCGATCACGAACATCACGTCGGG
>CAXTTS010000067.1:0-15421 GCA_964247265.1 uncultured Sphingomonadaceae bacterium | reverse complement strand
GCCGGCCATGTGATGTATGTGTGGGTGGATGCGCTGACCAACTATCTGACCGGCACGGGTTATCCGGACGATACAGAGCGTTACGAGCGTTACTGGCCGGCCGACATGCACGTGATCGGCAAGGATATCGTGCGCTTCCATGCCGTCTACTGGCCGGCCTTCCTGATGTCGGCGGGGCTGCCGCTGCCGCGTCAGGTGTTCGGCCACGGCTTTCTGCTCAACCGCGGGGAGAAGATGTCGAAGTCGGTCGGCAACGTCGTCGATCCGATCGCGATGGCGCGGCATTATGGCGTGGACCAGCTCCGCTACTTCCTGCTGCGGGAGGTGAGTTTCGGGCAGGATGGCAGCTACAGCCACGAGGCGATCGTGACGCGCGGCAATGCCGACCTGGCGAACAATTACGGCAATCTGGCGCAGCGCGTGCTGTCGATGCTGGCCAAGAATATCGGCGGCATCGTGCCGGAGCCGGGTGTCGCAACCGACGCCGACGTTGCGCTGAACGCGGCGCTGGACGAACGGATCGCGCAGGTGCGGGCGCTGATGGACGGATCGCACGGCTTTCCGCGGATCGATCAGGCGCTTGCAATCGCTTGGGAGGCTTTCTCGCTGGCGAACGAATATGTCGCGAGCGAGGCGCCGTGGACGGCGCGGAAGACCGATCCGGCGCGGGCGGATACGATCCTGTATCATGCGGCGGAAGCGGTGCGGCGGCTCTCCATCCTGATCCGTTGGGCGATCCCGGCGAGCGCGGATGCGATGCTGGATCAGTTGGCACAGGCTCCGGATGCTCGTGAGTTTTCGAGTTTGGCCAGTGCGTTGCAGCCGGGGCTTGCCTTGCCGCCTCCGCAGGGTGTGTTCCCGCGTTGGGTGGAGCCGGCGGCCTGATGCTGGTCGATAGCCATTGCCACCTGAACTATAAGGGCCTTATCGAGGAGCAGGCCGCAGTGCTCGAGCGCGCGCGGGCGGCGGGCGTGACGACGATGCTGAATATCTCCACGCGCGAGAGCGAGTGGGCGGCGGTGATCGCCACGGCCGAGCAAGCCGCGGACGTGTGGGCAACGGTGGGCATCCACCCGCATGAGGCCGACACCCATGCCGAGATCGACACCGCACGGCTGGTCGAGGCGGCGGCGCATCCGCGCGTGGTGGGCATCGGCGAGACGGGGCTGGATTATTATTACGACAAGTCCGATCGGGCGCGGCAACGGACGAGCTTCCGCAGCCACATCGCCGCCGCGCGCGAGACGGGTCTGCCGCTGATCGTCCATACGCGTGAGGCCGAGGACGACACGGCGGAGATCCTGGCGGACGAGATGGGGAAGGGCGCGTATAGCGGCGTGATCCACTGCTTCACGGCGAGCGCGGATTTCGCCGCCAAGGCGCTCGACCTGGGCCTTTATATCTCGATCTCCGGCATCGTGACGTTTCGCAACGCCAAGGATCTGCAGGCGACCGCGCGGACGCTGCCGGCCGATCGGCTGCTGGTGGAGACGGACTCGCCGTTCCTCGCGCCGGTGCCGAACCGGGGCAAGACGTGCGAGCCGGCGTTCGTCAGCGACACCGCACGCTTTCTGGCGGACCTGCGTGGGGTGACGCCCGCCGAGCTGGCGGAGACGACGAGCCGCAACTTCTTCACCTTGTTCGGCAAGGCGCGCGAATGATGCGCGCGATCATGCTGGGATCGGGCACATCGTCCGGCGTGCCGCGCATCGGTGGCGACTGGGGCGACTGCGATCCCGCCGACCGCCGCAATCGACGCCGGCGCGCCTCGATCATCGTGGAGACCGCGACGACGCGGATACTCGTCGATACCTCGCCGGACATGCGCGAGCAGCTGCTGGACGCCGATGTCGCGGAGGTGGATGCGGTGATCTGGACGCACGACCATGCC
This sequence comes from uncultured Sphingomonadaceae bacterium, assembly GCA_964247265.1. Lineage (GTDB taxonomy): Bacteria > Pseudomonadota > Alphaproteobacteria > Sphingomonadales > Sphingomonadaceae > Alterirhizorhabdus. Next base: position 13,530 of record CAXTTS010000067.1, on the reverse strand, counting down.
GACCATTGTCACGGTCTGGATGATCTGCGGCAGCTCTACCACGCCCGCGGTGCGCCGGTGCCGGGCTTTGCGGCAGCCGAGACGCTGGAAACACTGCGGGGCCGCTTCGGCTACGCCTTTGACGGGCGCGACGGCTATCCGGCGACGATCGACGGGCGATTGCTCGGGGCGGACGAAACGATCGGGGACGTGCGAGTACGGCATGTGGCGATGCCGCACGGAAGCATCGTATCGGCCGGGCTGCGCTTCGAACATGACGGCCAAGCAATCGGTTACGCGACCGACTTCAGTGACTTAACCCAGGAGATGGCCGCGCTGTTCGAGGGGCTAGACCTATGGATCGTCGACGCTTTGCGCCGTCGCCCGCATCCGACCCATCCACATCTGGCGATGACCCTGGCCGCGATCGAACGCTGCCGGCCGCGGCGCGCGGTGCTGACGCATATGGACCAGTCAATGGATTACACGATTTTGGCGGCGGAGCTGCCAGGCGGTGTCGAGCCGGGCTTCGATGGCCTGGAGATGGTCGTCGCATGAGCGAGGATCAGGCGTTGGCCCTGACCGGGATGCTCGGCGCGCTGACGCTGGTGGGCGCATCGCTGATCGCGCGACGGCTACCGATGCGGACGTTCGGACGACTGGCGCTGATATGGGTCACGATCTTCGCTGGCCTGTTTCTGATTGCAGGCGCGTTCCCGGCGCTGGTGGCACGTTTTACATAATGTATATTATCAGACCGGCGAAGTAGGAGCCTGAGAAATGCTGGAACGCCTCGTCTCGGTGATGGCGCGCCTGCGTGATCCGCGTACCGGCTGCGAATGGGATCGCACGCAGACGCTCGAGACGATCTCGCCCTACACGATCGAGGAAGCCTATGAGGTGGCCGACGCCATTCAGCAGGACGACATGGCGGCATTGCGCGACGAGCTTGGCGACCTTCAGCTGCAGGTCGTCTTCCATGCGGCCATAGCCGAGGATCGAGGCGCGTTCACCCTGACCGACGTGATCGACGGCATCTGCGACAAGATGGAACGGCGCCATCCGCATATCTTCGGCGAAGCGGCGACCTCGGCCGGCTGGGAGAATATCAAGGCGAGCGAGCGCGCCGGCAAGCCGGATCGATCGGCGCTGGCCGGTGTCGCGAAGGCGTTGCCCGCGCTCTCCCGCGCGGAAAAGATCCAGAAAAGGGCGGCGCGGACCGGCTTCGACTGGCCCGACGCGGAAGGCCCGCGCGCCAAGATCGACGAGGAGATCGGCGAGGTGCTGACCGCACCCGACCGCGAGGCGCAGGCCGAGGAGATTGGCGATCTGCTGTTCGCCGTCGTCAACTGGGCGCGGCACCTTGGCGTCGATCCGGAAGCGGCCCTGCGGCGGGCCAATGCCAAGTTCGAGCGGCGTTTCCGTGCAATCGAGACCGCGCCCGGTTTTGCCGGCTTGTCGCTCGACGACAAGGAGCGGCTATGGACGGAAGCAAAACGCCGCGAGGCCGATCAGCCGCGCGCCGAATAGCGGGCGAAGTCGGCGTCGGACAGGCGAACGTCGATGGCCAGCGCCTCACCCTCCATCTCCTGCGCGACCACCTCGCCATGCGCGTGCAGCCACGCGATCGCGCCGCCGTCCGCGGGATCGACGGTGAACGAGCGGATGCGGCTACCGAACGATAATTGCGCGGAGAGCGCCCGCTGCAGATGCTCGACCCCCTCCCCGGTCAGCGCGGAGATGGTGACGACATCGTCGCGCCGCGCCGCTTCGCCGGTGATCGCGATGCGGCTGTCCTCGTCGAGCGCGTCAAGCTTGTTCCACGCCTCGATGATGGGCGCCCCCCCTTCCCCGCGCGCGCCGATCTCCGTCAGCACCTTGTCGACATCGTCGGCCTGCGCATCGCTATCGGGGTGCGAAATGTCGCGGACGTGTACGATCAGGTCGGCCGAGATGACCTCCTCCAGCGTGGCGCGAAAGGCGGCGACGAGCTGGGTCGGCAGATCGGAGACGAAGCCGACCGTATCGGAGAGGATCGCCTTGTCGATGCCCGGCAGCGTGATCTGGCGCATCGTCGGATCGAGCGTGGCGAACAGCAGGTTTTCCGCCATCACGTCCGCGCCGGTCATGCGGTTGAACAGGGTGGACTTGCCGGCATTGGTGTAGCCGACGAGCGCCACGATCGGCCACGGCGCGCGCTTGCGCCGGGCGCGATGCAGGCCGCGCGTGCGGGCGACCTGTTCCAGTTCCTTGCGGAGCTTGGCCATGCGATCGCGGATCAGGCGGCGATCCGCCTCGATCTGGGTTTCGCCCGGACCGCCGAGAAAGCCGAAGCCGCCGCGCTGCCGCTCCAGATGGGTCCAGCTGCGGACGAGGCGGCCGGCCTGATAATCGAGATGGGCGAGCTCCACCTGCAACCGGCCCTCGGCGGTGGCGGCACGTTCGCCGAAAATCTCCAGGATCAGCCCGGTGCGATCGATCACCTTGGCATCGAGCGCCTTTTCAAGGTTGCGCTGCTGGATCGGCGTGAGCGCGCCATCGACGATGACGAGCTCCGCCTCCGCCATGCGCGCGGCGACGCCGATCTGCTCGACCTGGCCGGAACCGAACAGGGTGGCGGGCTTCGGGCTGCGCAGGCGGAACACCATCCGTTCCGCCACATCGATGCCGATCGCGGCGGCGAGACCGGCGGCTTCCGCCAGCCGGGCCGCGCTGTCGCGATCGTTCGAACCCATATCGGGGAAGGCGACGACGGCGCGGGCGCCCCGCGCAAGGCCGTCATCGTCGGCGCGGTTAAAAACGCTCAATCATTCTCCCCATCGAGCGCCGCCAGGTTGATCGGGTTGGCGGGCTGCACGGTGGATATAGCGTGCTTGTAGACGAGTTGCGACATGCCATCGCGCCGGAGCAACATGCAGAACAGATCATAGGCCGCGATCTCGCCCTGCAGCATCACGCCGTTGACGAGGAACATCGTCACCGGCTCGCGTGCGCGGCGCACGGCGCCCAGGAAGATCTCCTGCAGCAGCGTGGCTTTCTTTTCCGTATCGAACGTCTTCTCGATCTCGGCAAGGTCGAGCGGATGGGCCGGCATCACGGTGGAAATGGCGTGCTTGTAGATCAGCTGGGACTGGCCGTCGCGGCGCAGCAGCACCGAGAAATTGTCGAACCAGGTGATGATGCCCTGCAGCTTGACGCCCTTGACGAGGAACATCGTGACCGGCGTCTTGGATTTGCGCAGGGAGTTGAGGAAGATATCCTGAAGGTTGTTGACCTTGTCGGCCATGTCCGGTCTCCGGAACTTGGCGGGACCATTGCCCGCTGGAGCGCCATTTGCAGGCGTCGTGCATGTGCCCGCCGGGTGCGGGAACGTGGCGTTTCTACCGCAAGTGCGAACAAACGTCCATGCGCTAAGCGCCTGGACGAGCCCACGCCAAAAGGGAGGGTGCTACTCCCCCTCCTCCTTCGGATCGGCAAGCCCCAGCGTCTTCAGCTTGCGGTGCAAAGCGGAGCGTTCCATGCCGATGAAGGTGGCGGTGCGGGAGATGTTGCCGGAGAAGCGGCGGATCTGGACGCGGAGATATTCGCGCTCGAACGTCTCTCGGGCCTCGCGCAGCGGCGTGCCCATGATCGACTTGGCCTGTTCTCCGGGGTTCAGCCGCGCCTGATCGCTGAGCACCTCGGGCGGCAGCATGTCGATGTCGATCGCAGCCAGTCTGTCGCCGGGGGCGAGAATGATTGTGCGTTCCACCACGTTGCGGACCTGGCGGACGTTGCCCGGCCAGTCATAGGCCTGCAACGCGGCAACCGCTTCCGGCGAAACGATCGGCGTGGCGACGCGACGCTCCGCGGCATAGCGGGCGACGAAATGGTCGACCAGTGCGGGTATGTCCTCGCGCCGTTCGGTCAAGGCAGGAAGATGCACGGGTACGACGTTGAGGCGATAGTATAAATCCTCCCGGAAGCGGCCGCCGGCAATCTCCTCCGCCAGATCGCGCGAGGAAGCGGAGACGACCCGCACGTCCACCTTCACCACCCGCTGGCCGCCGACCCGGTTGAAGCTCTGGTCGGTCAGCACGCGCAGGATCTTGGCTTGGGCCGTCAGCGGCATGTCCGCGATCTCGTCGAGGAAGAGCGTGCCGCCATGCGCCTGTTCGAGCAGGCCGGGACGGGCGATCTCGTTGCCGTCCTCCATGCCGAACAGCTCCTCCTCCACCCGTTCCGGCGTCATCCGGGCGGCGCTGACGACGATGAAGGGCGCATCGGCGCGCGGGCTCCACAGGTGCAGCAAGCGGGCGGCGACTTCCTTGCCGACGCCCGCCGGGCCGCTGATGAGCACGCGGCTGCCAGTGGCGGCGACGCGCTTCAGCGTGGCGCGGATGGCGTTGATCGAGCCGCTATTGCCGGTCAGCTCGTCCTCCTGCCCGATCTGCGCCTTGAGCGACGCGTTCTCGCGGCGCAGGCGATCGGTTTCGGTGGCGCGCTCGACCAGCAGCAGCAGACGCTCGGCCTCGAACGGCTTTTCGATGAAATCGACGGCACCGCGTCGGATCGCCGCGACCGCAGTATCGATATTGCCGTGGCCGGAGATCACCAGCACCGGCAGCGAGGGATCGCGCCGCTTGATCTCGTCGAGCAGATCGAGGCCGTCGAGCCGCGAGCCCTTGAGGTAGACGTCGAGCAGCACCAGCGAGGGGCGACGCTCGGCCAAGGCGGCGAGGCAGCTGTCCGCATCGGCGGCGGTGCGGGCGGCATAGCCCTCATCTTCCAGCACGCCCGCGACAAGCTCGCGAATGTCCTGCTCGTCATCGACGATCAATACGTCCAGCATCTTCAACCAATCTTCATTCGGGTCAATTCGGTCATGCGGCTTTCGCCGTCGTCGGCAATGTCGTCATTCTCGGCAGCGAGCGGGGCCAGGGTGGCGAGATCAAAGGTGAGGCGCACCAGCGTGCCGCCGCCGGGCCGATCGTTGAAGGTGATCGCGCCGAAATGCTCCTCCACGATCTTGCGGACGATCGCGAGGCCGAGGCCGGTGCCGCGCACGCGTGTCGTCATATAGGGCTCGGTGATGCGCTCGCGTTCCGCCGGCAGGCCGATGCCGTTATCGGCGATGGCGACCAGCAGGCGGCCCTCCTCCTCCGCCAGCGAGATGGTGACGGAGCCGGTCGGATCGGGCTTGGCCTCGATCGCCTCAACCGCGTTCTTGATGATGTTGGTCAGCGCCTGCCCGATCTGGCGGCGGTCGCAGACGATGAGCGGCGGCAGCGGCGGCCCGACGAGGTGGAAGTCGATCGCCGGATGCGCGACCTGCGGCAGGACGAGCGCATCGCGGACGATGTCGGCGATCGATTCCTCGCGGAACACCGGTTTCGGCATGCGCGCGAAAGAGGAGAATTCGTCCACCATCCGGCGCAGATCGCCGACCTGCCGCACGATCGTGCCGGTCAGCCGCTCGAACGTCGCGCGGTCGGACGTGACCTCCTTGCCGTAGCGCCGCTGAAGTCGCTCGGCGGCGAGCTGGATCGGGGTGAGCGGATTCTTGATCTCATGCGCGATGCGGCGGGCGACATCGGACCAGGCGGCGCGGCGCTGATCGAGCAATTGCTGGGTGATGTCGTCGAAGGTGAGAACAAAGCCGGACCCTGGGCCCGAGCCCGGCCCGCTGCCGGTACGGACGATCTTGACCGCCAAGGTGCGGGGCTCGCCGCCGCTGGAGAATTGCACCACCGCCTCGCGATCGGGGCAGTCGAGCAGGCGGGCGAGTTCCGGCGCGACATCGCTCAACGGCCGGTCTGCGGCATTGTCGTTGCCGGTCTTCAGCAGATCGGCGGCGGACGGGTTGAGCAGGCGGATGCGGCGGTCGCGATCGACCGAGATCACGCCAGCGCTGACGCCGGACAGCACCGCCTCGGTCAGCGCGCGGCGGCTGTCCGCCTGGGCGTTGGCGGTGACGAGCGCTTTCGTCTGCTCCTCCAGCCGCCCGGTCATGCGGTTGAACGCGCCGGCCAGCGTGCCGATCTCGTCATTCACGCGCGGCGCGGCGACGCGCGCGGTGAGATCGCCGCCGGCGATGCGCCGCGCTGCGCCGACGAGTTCGGACATCGGCCGCACCAGCCGGTCGGCGACCTTGAAGGCCACGAGGATCGCGATGCCGACGATCAGCAGCGACACGGCGAGCAGCGCGATGTTGAAGCGCAGCTGTAGCAGGCGCGACCGCTCGATCATCGTATTATAGTCGCCGAGCGCGCTGCGGGCGCGGGCGACCGACGACAGCACGGTCGGATCGACGTTGCGCGAGGCGTACAGGAACACATCGGCTTGCGGATCGAGCCGCACCACCGTCTCCATCCGGTCGCCGGCATCGGTGACGACGCGGGCGCGGCCATCGCGCAATTCGCCGATGGCGGTCTTCGGCAGGCGCAGTTCCAGCGGCCGCTTGTCGAGATTGGCGCCGGCGATCAGGCGGCGGTTGCCGTCGCGCCCGATCACGATCACCGCCGCCTCGGTCAGGTTGCGCGCCGCGACCTGCCACGCCAGCCCCTCGGCGAAGCGCGGCGAGGTGATGCCGAAGGTGGAGGAATAGCCGTTCACGTCGCCGCCCATCGAAACCACGTCGGCGACGATGCGCTGCTTATTCTCCTCGACATAGGCCTGCGCCACGCTGTCGGCATTTTCGAGCACGGTGCGGGCGCGATCGGAGAACCAGAACTCCACGCCATATTGGAACAGCAGGGAAGCGAAGATCACGACCAGCAGCGTCGGCACGCTGGCGATCACCGAGAACAAGGCAACCAGCCGGACATGCAGCCGCGCGCTGCCGCCGACGCCGGAGCGCACCGCCCGCCCCTTCGCCACGCGCCGCGCGACCAGCACGAGCAGGCCCATCAGCGGCACGAGATTGACGACCAGCAGCAAGGCGACGAGCGGCGGGGTGAGCAGACGGCCGGGCGAACCGCCGCGAGTGACGATGAAGTAGGAGGTGGCGATGATGACGATCGCGGCGACGAGCGTCGCGATCTCCACCACCGGCATCAGCTGTCGCCTGAGCCGAATCGTCAGGCTGCGGCGCCAACGCGGCATCGCCCGAAATTTCGACTGCGCGGCACGCTCCATCGTTGCACACATATCACGGCCGCGTGGCAAGACAAACACAGTTCAGGCCGGGCCTGTCTCGACTCAGCCCATCCGGCGCACGTCGCCCGGATCGATGCCGCGCTCGGTGAGCTTCTTGCGCAACGTGTTGCGGTTGATGCCGAGCAGCTTGGCCGCCTTGAGCTGGTTGCCGCGCACCGCCGCGAGGGTGAGGCGGAGCAGCGGGCGCTCCACCTCCGCCAGCACCCGGTCGAACAGCCCGTCCGGCGGAAGATCGCGCCCGAAGGTGGCGAAGTAGCGGGCGAGGTGCAGTTCGATCGCGTCGGCCAGGCCGCCACCGGGCGCGAGCGCGGGCATGGCCTCGACCGCGCCGCCGCCGTTCAGCTGCTGTTCGATGATGGCGGCGGTGATGACCTCCTCCCGGCTGAGCGCGGCGAGGCGGCGCATCAGGTTCTCCAGCTCGCGAACGTTGCCGGGCCAGCCATGTGCGGCCAGCCGATCGATCGCATCCGGATCGAGCAGCTTGCGCGGCAAGCCTTCCGCCGCCGCGCGATCGAGGAAGTGGCGGGCGAGTTCGGCTATGTCGCCGATCCGCTGCCGCAAGGCGGGCAGGCGCACCGGCACGACGTTGAGGCGGTAGTAGAGATCCTCGCGAAAGCCGTTGTCGGCGATCAGCCGGGGCAGATCCTTGTGCGTGGCGGCGATGATCCGCACGTCGGCGCGGATCGACCGGGCGCTGCCGACCGGCGTGAACTCCCCCTCCTGCAACACCCGCAGCAGGCGGGTCTGCGCCTCGAACGGCATGTCGCCAATCTCGTCGAGGAACAGGGTGCCGCCCTGCGCCTGCTCGAAACGGCCGGCGGTGCGCGCGGCGGCGCCGGTGAAGGCGCCGCGTTCATGGCCGAACAGCTCGCTTTCGATCAGCTCGCGCGGGATGGCCGCCATGTTGATCGCGACGAACGGCTTTTTAGCGCGCGGTCCGAGATCGTGGATGGCGCGCGCGACCAGTTCCTTGCCGGTGCCCGATTCGCCGAGGATCAGCACTGTAAGGTCGTTCGCCACGACGCGGGCGATGGTGCGATACACCTCCTGCATCGCGGGCGAGCGGCCGATCAGCGGCAGGTCGTCGCTGGCCGGCCCATCGGGCAGCGCGCCACGATCGGGCGCGGCCGCCTTCAGCGCATCGGCGACCGCACTGGTGAGTTCGGCGAGATCGAACGGCTTCGGCAGATAATCGAACGCCCCCTGCTCGGTGGCACGCACCGCCGTCGCAAGCGTGTTCTGGGCGGACAGCACGATCACAGGCATGCCGGGATTGGCGGCGAGCATCTCGGGCACCAGATCGAGCCCGTTGCCATCGGGCAGCACCACATCCGTCACCAGCACCTGCGGCACGAAGCGGGCCATCACGGCGCGCTGCTCCGCCACCGAGGCGGCGACCTCGACCTGATAGCCGGCGCGGCGCAGCGCCTCGCGCACCACGGTGCGGATCGCGCCGTCATCGTCGACGACGAGGATGCGCGCGCCGGTCATGCGCCTTCGCCGGCCGAAGCGGTGGCGCGGGGCAGCAGCAGGCGGAAAACGGTGCGTGCCGGGGCGCCCTCGCGGGCATATTCGACGATGCCGCCATGATCGGCGACCAATTTGTCGACGAGCGCGAGGCCCAGGCCGCCGCCGCTGCGCTTGGAGGTGACGAACGGGTCGAACAGATGCTCGGCGATATCGTCTGGCGCGCCCGGCCCTTCGTCGATCACGCAGACCTCGATCGGCAGCGGGCGACGGCGATCCCCCTCCCCGCCGCGCAGCGATACGCCGTGGCGATAGGCGGTGCGCAGCGTGATCGGGGCGCCAGTGGCCTGGGTCGCCTCGGCGGCGTTCTTGAGCAGGTTGATGAGGATCTGGATCAGCGAATCGCGATGGCCCAGTACGGCCGGGAGAGACGGATCATAAACCTCGCGGATCACGCGTCCCTGCGCGAACCCCCGCAGCGCCACCTCCCGCGCATGGCCGAGCACCGCGTGGATATTCTGCGGGCCGAGGCTGAGCGTGCGGGTATCGGTGAAACCCTCCATCCGGTCGATCAGCGCGGCGACACGATCGACCTCGTCGCGGATCAGGCGGGTGAGATCGCGCGAGCCTTCGTCCACGCTCGCCTCGAGCAACTGAGCGGCGCCGCGGATGCCGGACAGGGGATTCTTGATCTCGTGCGCCAGCATCGCCGCCGCGCCGACCGCGGTCAGCCCCCCGCCGGCGCGGTTCGCGGCCCGGCCGGACAGGTGGGCCGGTGCGTGCGGGTGGATAGTGACGATGCGCCATTCCGCCCGCTCCGGCAGCGGTGCCGCCATCAGATCGACGCGCGGGCGGCGACCATCGGGGAAATCAAGTTCGACGTCGTAGGCCGCGCAGGGCGCGTCGCTGGGGAGAAGATCGGACGATCCGCCGATCAGCGACTCCAGGCTGCGGCCGACGATCGCGGCGCGGCCGAGGTTCAGCAGCGTCTCGCACGCGCTGTTCGCCTCGGTGACAATCGCCTCCGCATCGATCGCCAGCATCGGGACCGGCAAAGCGGCGATCAGCTCACCCGCATCCGGCGCGGCCGGCGCGCGCCGGCCGAAGCGGATCAGGCCGCCGCGCGGGAGAGCCACGGATCGTAGAAATCGGCCAGCATCGAGAGCACGACCGCCGGATCCGCCTCCTGGTTGACGTGGTTGCGGAACTCGGCCGAGCCGGGAATGCCCTTGGTGTACCAGCCGATATGCTTGCGCGCCATGTTGACGCCGGTCATCGTACCATAATGATCGAGCATCGCGTGATAATGCTCGACGATCATGGCATATTGTTCGTCCAGCGACGGATCGGCGCGCCGCTCCCCGCTTTGCAGCCAGCGCATCACCTGGCCGAGCAGCCACGGGCGGCCATAGGCGCCGCGACCGATCATCACCCCGTCCGCGCCGGACTGATCGAGCGCGGCTTGCGCATCCTCGATCGAGCAGATGTCGCCGTTGGCGATCACCGGCAGCCGCACCGCTTCCTTCACACGGCGGATGAAGGCCCAGTCGGCGGTGCCCTTGTACATCTGGTTGCGCGTGCGGCCGTGGACGGTGACGAGCCTGACGCCGAGATCCTCGGCGATGCGGGCGAGTTCGGGCGCGTTCAGGCTATCGTGACACCAGCCCATCCGCATCTTGAGGGTGACGGGCACGTCCACCGCCTTGACCGTGGCGTCGATGATCGCGGCGGCGAGCGTGAGATCGCGCATCAGGGCGGAGCCGGCGTCGCCGTTAACGATTTTGCGGACCGGACAGCCCATGTTGATGTCGATCATCGCGGCGCCGCGATCCTGGTTGAGCTTCGCCGCTTCCGCCATCTCATAGGGGGTGCAGCCGGCGAGCTGCATCGAGATCGGCTCCTCGGTCGCATCCCACGCCGCCTTCTGGAGCGACTGGCGGGTCTCGCGGATCATCGCCTGCGAGGCGATCATCTCAGTAACGTTGAGACCCGAGCCGTAACGCTTCACCACCTTGCGGAATGGCAGATCGGTGACGCCCGTCATCGGCGCCAGGATCACCGGCGTATCGATGCGGACGGGACCGACCATGATGGGAGAAAGACGCACCTGGCTGACGACCTTGCACATTGCCTAATATTTCAGCACGCCGTAGCGGGAAAGCGGCTGGCGGGCAAGGCCATGCTCGGCTAGGCGGGCGCCATGCAGGCCACCCCGCCCCGCCCCCGTATCGCCGCCCTGATCGTCGCCGCCGGCAAGGGCGTGCGGGCGGGCGGCGACGTGCCGAAGCAGTATCGCTCGATCGCCGGGCGTAGCGTGCTGGGCCATGCGATCGACGCATTTGCCGGCCATCCCGACATCACGTCCGTGCAGGTGGTGATCGGCGCGGGGCAGCGGGCGCTGTACGACGCGGCGATCGCCGGTCGCGCTCTCCCCGATCCGGTGGAGGGCGGCGCCACCCGGCGCGATTCGGTACTGGCCGGGTTGGCGGCGATCGCGGATGCGGATCGCGTGCTGATCCACGACGCGGCGCGGCCGATGTTGCCGCCCGAGGTGATCGACCGGTTGCTGGCTGCGCTGGACGAGGCGCCGGGTGCGGTGCCGGTGCTGGCGGTGGCCGACAGCCTGGCACATGGCGGCGACGCTCTGGGCGAGGCGGTGTCGCGCGACGGCCTTGTCCGGGTGCAGACCCCGCAGGCCTTTCACCGCGAGGCGATATGGGCCGCGAATCGCGACTGGCCAGCCGAACGCGAGGCGACCGATGATGCGCAGGTGGCGCGGGCGGCCGGGCTGACGGTCCGCACCGTGGCGGGCGACCCCGCGCTCGACAAGCTGACCTACGAGGCGGATTTCCTGATGGCCGAGATGCGGGCGATGCCAACGATGGTCTCCCGCAGCGGCATGGGGTTCGACGTGCATGCGTTCGTGCCGGGCAACGCGATGTGGCTGGGCGGGATCGAGATTCCGCACAGCCATGCGCTCGCCGGCCATTCGGATGCCGACGTGGCGCTGCATGCCATTGTCGATGCGCTGCTCGGCGCCATCGGCGATGGCGATATCGGCAGCCACTTTCCCCCGTCGGACGAACGCTGGCGCGGCGCCGCCTCCGCCCGCTTCCTCGAGCATGCGCGCGACCTGGTGACTGCACGCGGCGGGATCATCGATCATGTCGATGTAACGATCATCTGCGAGGCTCCGAAGATCGGCCCGCATCGGGACTCCATCCGGCACACGGTGGCGGGCTTGTTGCAGGTGCGAGAGGCAGCGATTAGCATTAAGGCGACCACGACGGAGCGGCTGGGCTTCACCGGCCGCCGCGAAGGGATTGCGGCGCAGGCGGTGGCGACCGTCAGGCTGCCGGCGATCCCCTAACGAACGACAGGGATATGGACATGACGAGCGAGACGCGGGCCGATACCACGCTGCCGGCCGAACTGGTCGAGGCGGCGCGGCGCGTGATCGAGGCCAATCGCGCGGTCGGCAAGAAGGTGGCGCTGGCCGAAAGCTGCACCGGCGGGCTGGTCACGGCGGCGCTGAGCGAGATCCCCGGCTCGTCAGACGTGCTGGAGGGCGGCTTCGTCACCTATTCGAACGAGGCGAAGGTAGAGATGCTCGGCGTCAGCAGCGACGTGCTGGAGACGTTCGGCGCGGTGTCGATCGCAATCGCGTGGGCGATGGCGCGGGGGGCGATCGGCAAGACCCATGCCGATACCGCGGTGGCGATCACCGGCATCGCCGGCCCGGAGGGTGGCAGCGAGAAGAAGCCGGTGGGCACCGTGGTGTTCGCGCGGGCCATGCGCGGCGGCAATCCGGATGACATCGCGGCCGACATGAAGTTCTTTGGCGATCTCGGCCGCGGCGGCGTGCGGCTTCAGGCGGCGCTGTTCGCGCTCGACCTGCTGATGCCCGACTCGACCGGGCCGTAAAGCGCCGCCGCGCGCTGTTCAAACGCGCCGATCATCTTCCTGAGCGCGCGATCGAACACCTGCCCCGCGAGCGCTTCGAACACGCGCGAGCGGAAGGCGAAATCGACGGTGAAATCGATCAGGCAGCCGCCCCGCCCGTCCGATCGGAACGACCAGTCATTGTAGAGATATTTGAGCGGCCCCTCGACATAATCGACGCGGATCTTCTCCGGCCGTGTCTTGGTGACGCGGGAGGTGAAGTTCTCGTGAATGCCCTTGAAGCCGACGACGAGATCGGCGACCATCTCCGTCTCGCTGTCCGATCGCACCCGCACCGCCTGCACCCACGGCAGGAACTCGCGATAGCGCGCCACATCGGCCACCAGCGCGAACATCTGCTCCGGCGTGTAAGGCAGGGTTCGGGTTTCGTGGGTTTTGGGCATGTCAGCCGAAGAACGTCCGGATCACAAGCGCGGCGACGCCAGTAACAATCACCCCAAGCAACGTCTTAACCAGTGCGAGGTCGGTGCGTATGTCGGCAAGCTGCTTTTGATAGTCGGCTACTTCTTCCGCGGCTTTCTTGGCGCTATCCGCACTGGTGCCACCCTCGACCAGCGCTTCGTAAAGGCTGCCCATCACAATCGCCATCAGAGCGCCCCTGCCTTCAGCAGCTGCGCCTCGCGCGCGGTGCGCAGCTTCGCAAAGTCGTCGCCGGCATGGTAGCTGGAACGGGTGAGCGGGCTGGAGGCGACCAGCAGGAAACCCTTGGCCCGCGCGATCGCCGCATAGGCGCCGAAGGTCTGCGGGGTGACGAACTCCTCCACCTTGGCGTGACGCGGGGTCGGCTGGAGATATTGGCCGAGCGTGAGGAAATCGATGCCGGCCGAGCGCATGTCGTCCATCACCTGATGCACCTCCAGCCGCTCCTCGCCGAGCCCGGTCATCATGCCGGATTTGGTGAAGATCGACGGGTCCAGCCGCTTAACCGCCTCCAGCAGCCGCAGCGACGCATAATAGCGCGCGCCCGGCCGGATCGTCGGGTAG
>CAXTTS010000066.1:0-15448 GCA_964247265.1 uncultured Sphingomonadaceae bacterium | reverse complement strand
CGCATTGGCCTCAACCACGGTGCCGAGCCGGCGCACCGCCTCCAGCCCGTCGTCGAAGGCGCCGCGCGCATCCACCACCGCGACCGCCGCCCCGCTGCCGACGAAGCGACGCGCCGCCGCCCCGCCGCGCCGCGCCGCGATCACGGTCCACCCGGCCCGCCCGGCTACGGCCGCCAGCGCATCGCGATGATGGAAGGACAGCAGGAAGATCGGCGAGCCAGCCGGTGACAGATCGGCGCGTGCCATGTCGTCTCGGTAAGCCTCCGCCCAAGTGAACCGTTGCACCGCGAACCGATGCACGATCGGTGCTAGCCGTCCGCGCGGCGCGCGCCAATGGCCGATCGGTGCTTGCCCGGAAGCGGCGGCCCCCTTACCTACGGCGATGATGACCGACGCCCAGCCCTCCCGGTCGCTCACCGACAGCTTCGGCCGCCGGATCACCTATCTGCGCCTGTCCGTCACCGATCGCTGCGATTTGCGCTGCCGCTACTGCATGGCGGAGGCGATGACCTTCCTGCCGCGCGCCGAGGTGCTGACGATCGAGGAACTGGCGGATGTCGCCGCCGCCTTCATCGCGCGCGGGGTCAACAAGATCCGGCTGACCGGCGGAGAGCCGCTGATCCGGCGCGGCGCGCCCGAACTCGCGCGCACGATCGGGCGGCATCTTGGCCACGGCCTCGACGAACTCACCCTCACCACCAACGGCACCCAGCTGGTCAGGCAGGCGGACGAGCTGTTCGCCGCCGGCGTGCGGCGGATCAACGTCAGCCTCGATTCGCGCGATCCCGCCCGCTTCCGCCACATCACCCGCTGGGGCGAGGTGGACAAGGTGCTGGAGGGGATCGCTGCCGCCAAGGCCGCCGGCCTGCACGTCAAGATCAACATGGTCGCGCTGAAGGGCCTCAACGAGGATGAGATCGATCCGATGCTGCGCTGGTGCGCCGCCGAGGGCCACGATCTCACTCTCATCGAAACGATGCCGCTAGGCCTGATCGAGGAGGATCGCACCGATCGTTACCTGCCGCTCGACGGCGTGCTGCGCGATCTCGCCACCCGCTACACGCTCACCCCGCTGAGCGATCATACCGGCGGTCCAGCGCGCTATCATCGCGTGGAGGAACTGGGCGCCCGCATCGGCCTCATCACCCCGCTGACACAGAATTTCTGCGCCAGCTGCAACCGCGTCCGCGTCACCGCCGAAGGGCGGCTTTATCTCTGCCTCGGCCATGACGACAAGGTGGACCTGAAGGCGACGCTCCGCAGCGGCGGCCGCCCGGCGCTCGATGCGCTGCTCGACGGCGCGATGGCGATCAAGCCGCTCAAACATGATTTCGCCATCGAGGAGCGCGCGGCCGCGCCCGCCGTCGCCCGCCACATGAGCGTCACCGGCGGATGACGGTCGAGCATCGGCTCGCCCTGATCGCCTCGCCCACGCCGCAGGCGCAGGAGGCGGCCGAGCAGCTGCGCGGGCGCTACGAATGGGTGCCGATCGACCAGGCGACGATGGCGGTGGCGCTGGGCGGCGATGGCTTTCTGTTGCAGACGCTCCACGCCATGCTCGATCGCCGGCGCATCCTGCCGGTGTTCGGGATGAATCTCGGCACCGTCGGCTTCCTGATGAACGAGTGGAGCCCAGACCTGCTCGAAAACCGGATCGGCCGCGCCAAGGTCTTCACCGTCACCCCGCTGCGGATGGAGGCGGTGACGGTGGATGGCGAGCGTATCTCCTACCCCGCGATCAATGAGATCTCGCTGCTGCGCGAGACCCGCCAGACGGCCAAGCTGGAAGTGACGGTGAACGACCGCGTCGTCATTCCGGAACTCGTTTGCGATGGCGTGCTGGCCTCCACCCCAGCCGGCTCCACCGCCTATAACCTGTCGGCGCAGGGGCCGATCCTGCCGCTGGATTCGGCCTTGATCGCGCTAACCCCGATCAGCCCGTTCCGCCCCCGCCGCTGGCGTGGCGCGATCCTGCCCGAACGCACGCGCATGTCGTTCCGCGTGCTCGATCCGATCAAGCGCCCGGTCAGCGCGGTCGCCGATCAGGCGGAGGTGCGCGATGTCGCCACCGTCAGCGTCGCGATCGATCGATCGAGCAATCTCACCCTGCTGTTCGATCCCGAGCATGCGCTGGACGACCGCATTACGATGGAGCAGTTCGCCGTCTGAAAAGCGCGAATTTCAGCCCTTGCCACTCGCGCAAGGCCGCTGCTATAGGCGCGCCTCGCTGTTGTTCCCCGGTAGCTCAGCGGTAGAGCGTTCGACTGTTAATCGAATGGTCGCCTGTTCGAATCAGGCCCGGGGAGCCAGCGTTACCGCAGCGATGCTGCGGATTTCAGGGTGAGGCTGATGTCTCCCTCTCGCCCCCGGACAGATCGACCAAGCCGAGCCTCTTGCGGGCAGTGGCGGGCGGAGTGGGATTCGAACCCACGGTGAGCTTGCACCCACGGCGGTTTTCAAGACCGCTGCCTTAAACCACTCGGCCATCCGCCCTCGTCGTCGGCCTCTATTATGCCGCTGGCGGCAGATCAAGCGACGGGCGCGGTCCGGTGATCGATCGACATGCGCGGCGTTCACCTGCGCATCTGGTCTGTTTCGGATACAGTTTGGTACGTCGCAGGAGAAACATAAATCGAGATGCCAGAAACTGTCCGACTAGCTCTCCTATCTAGGTCCAAATCGGCGTAAGTAGCGTGATCTATACTTAGTCACGGACCTCGGTCTTCAAATCCTTAAACCTTGCGTTAACCCGATTGGCGCAGCCTTCTTGGGCAGACCCGCTCGCATAGTCGTGTTCTGTCGTCACGCTGCATGGGTTCAGGGAGGAATTCGATGGCCGTTACCTTCACCAATACGGAATTCGCCGCCGCACAGGCGACCACCGGTACCTATCTGCTCAACAGCTTCACCGGCACCAGCCTGTTGAGCGGCGCAGTGCCCGTCACGATCAACGGCACGGTGGATCTGCCGGGCTCCACGGTGCAGGTGTCGCTGAACGTGCTCGGCGTCACCTCGGCGGGGGCGAACGGCACCTATCTCGGCTATTCGTCGGCGCCCGACGGCAATTACGTCTATTATTTCTCGGTCACTGCGGCGGATCTGGTGGTCAACCCGGTCGTGATCGGCGTCACCGGCGCGGCCACCCTGCCCGTCCTGAACGTGGCGACCCCCGTCGTCACCACCGGCAGCCTGACAGCCCCGGTCGGCCCGAACACGCCCTGCTATGCCGAGGGCACGCTGATCCGCACGACCCGCGGCGATGTCGCGGTCGAGCATCTGGCGGTGGGAGACGAGATCGTCACCGCATCGGGCGCGCATCGGCCGATCAAATGGCTCGGCCATCGCCATACCGATTGCGCCGGCCACCCCCAACCAGAACTGGTGCAGCCGATCCGCATCGCCGCCGGCGCCGTGGCACCCGGCATGCCCGCGCGCGATCTCCGCGTGTCGCCCGATCACGCGCTGTTCTTCGATGATGTGCTGGTGCAGGCCCGCTTCCTCGTCAACGGCGCCACGATCACGCGCGATGCGGTGGAGACCGTCACCTACTGGCATGTCGAGCTGGAGACGCACGGCATCCTGCTCGCCGAGGGGATGCCCGCGGAAAGCTATCTCGATGTCGGCAATCGCTGGGCCTTTGCCGAGGGCGGCGCGATCACCCCGCTCCACCCGGACTTCGCCGGCAACGGAAGCGACGGGCATTGCGCGCCGCTCGTCACGCAAGGGCCGCGGCTGGCGACGGTGCGCGCCTGGTTGGCCGAGCGCGCCCGCCATCTCGGCGCGCGGACCACGGCCGATCCGGCGCTGCAACTGCTCGCCGATGGCATGGTGACGACGCCGGTGTCGGTGGCGGACGGCCGCTTCGTCTATGCCGTGGCGGAAGACGTCAGCTCGCTGCGGCTGGTGTCGCGGTCGACGGTGCCGTCGGAGGCGATGATCGACTCGCTCGATGCCCGCCGGCTCGGCATGTGCGTCACCGCGCTCCAGCTCGATGGCGTCGATGTCCGGCTCGACGATCCCCGCTTGGTCGAGGGCTGGCACGAGATCGAGCTGGACCGGCGCTGGACTACTGGCGCCGCCACGCTGCCGCCCGCCCGCATGGTTGTGGTGACGGCGCACGGTCTGCCCAGCTACCCGGTCGCCGCCCCGCGCCTGTGCGAGCCGAACCAAAGGATCGAGGCGGTGCCGCTCAAGCTGGTCGGCTGACCGGCCGGCTCTACACGAAAGAAAGGCGGCGGAGCGATCCGCCGCCTTTTTTCATGTGCAAGCGCCGGCAGCGGACAAGGCAGCATCAGACAAAAGAAAAGGCGGCGGAACATCGTTCCGCCGCCCATCCTTTGGCCTTGCGGCGTCGGGATCAGCCGGTGCCGGCCTTCATGCCCTGCGTCACGTTGTTGAACGTCTTCTGCAGCTGAGTGCCGAGCGCGGACATCGTGGTGATCGCGGCAACGGCGATCAGCGCGGCGATGAGACCGTATTCGATGGCGGTCGCGCCCTTATTGTCCTTCAACATCTTACGGATTTTCTGCATGCTGGTCTCCTGTCTCGTTCCGGATCTGGGATGTTCCACGTCCCCACCGCCTCGGTTTCCCGTCTGGCAATTGCAGGTCTATACAACGCAGGTTTCGGAACATTTAACGGCAGTGTCGGTATTTTGGCGCTATGTCGCCGCGGTGATCTTGGCCGCGACATTGGTCCACACGTCGAGATTGGCGCGGCCCACGCCACGGATCGCCAGGATTATGCCGATGACGATCAGCGCGATCAGAAAGCCATATTCCACCGCCACCGCGCCGCGCCGGTCGCGTATCAGCTTGCCGGCGATCCCCCGCCACGCCATGCCGGCGGGGCGAACTGCCCGGTGGAGAGCATGAATGAACCCGGCCGATCTGCCCGCGACCTCCCGATCCACGCTCATGCTGCCGGTCGTCGCGGCGGCGCTGGTCGATGCGGATGGCCGGGTGCTGTTGCAGCAGCGGCCGCCGGGCGGATCGATGGCGGGATTGTGGGAGTTTCCCGGCGGCAAGATCGAAGCGGGTGAAACGCCCGAAGCCGCCCTGATCCGCGAACTGCATGAGGAACTCGGCCTCGATGTGGAAGCGGCGTGTCTCGCACCGGCGACGTTCGCCAGCGCGGCGCTGGCCGATCGGCACCTGCTGCTGCTGCTGTTCGCCTGCCGCAAGTGGCGCGGCCAGCCCCGGCCGCTGCATGCGACGGCGCTGCGCTGGGTGCGTCCGGTTGAGATGCACGCATTGCCGATGCCGCCGGCGGACAAGCCGATGATCGGCCTGATCGAGGCGCTGCTATAGGCAGGCTGAGGGTTAGTCGGCGCATAACCCTCTTCTAATCACGCCCATGCAGATTCTGCTTCACGAGCGTGGTAAATTTCGCGTCAACCTTTAGGCCGGCGCATCAGCTCGCTGGCGAGCGATCGGGTGCCGCTGCCCCGCGCTGCCGGCTTGGGCTGGCTGGGCGCCGGTGCCCAGCCGGTCAGGTACACGATCTCGAACTGCTCGGTGACGCGCCCGTCGACTACGGCCTGTTCGGCGAAGTGGGCCATCGCCGCGCCGATCCGCGCCCGCGTCATCGGCGGCGGCTTGTGGCCGCGCAGCAGGTTCGTCGCCGCCATACCGCGCAGGTCGCCCATCAGCCGCAGCGGATCGCCGTAGCGCACCGAAAGCCGCTCGCCGTCCGCCACCGGCAGGGCAAAGCCGGTGCGGGAGAGCAGATCGGCGCCGCCGCGCAGGTCGATCTGCGGGTGGATGCGGCTCGCCACCGCGCCGCCCGCCGCCATGTCCGCCGCGATCAGCGCGCCGCGCAGCGTCACCAGACTGCCCGCGCCGACGAAGCCGGCTAGGAACAGCCCGTCCGGCCGCAGCACTCGCCGGATCAGCGACAGCGCGCCCGGTAGATCGTTCACCTGATCCATCACGCCCGCCGACACCACCAGATCGAACGACCCGTCGGCGAACGGCAGGCGATCCTCGTCGCACTGCACGCCCCTCGCAGCGCGGGCGAAACCAAAGCCCGCATCCGCCGGCACCACCCGCATCCCCTGCGCGCGCAACGCCGCCGTCATGCCGCCGTCGGCACAACCGAGATCGAGCGCGTCGGTGAAGGTGCGCGTCACCATGCCGAGCCGCTCCAGCAGCGCCTCGACGATATGATCGCGCAGGAAGGCATGATCGGCATGACGCGCCACCGCGCGATCCCGTCGCCGCCGGCGCAGGCCGCGATCGAATATCTCGATCCGCTCGTCCGGCCGATCTTCAGAGGTGTTGGGAGGGGTGGCCATTGCAGGCTTGTGCCCGCCGCCGCCGCGCGGGACAAGCGCGGGATGGCCGGCCTCCCCAGCACGATCCTGTCGGCGCCCCGGATAGCGGCCGGCGCGCTCATCGCCTTCGCCCTGCCGCCGCGCTGTCCGGGTTGCGGCGTCATCACCCCGGCGGATCATTCCTTCTGCCTCACCTGCTGGCTGGCGCTCGATTTCCTCGGCGGGCCGGCGTGCGAGACCTGCGCGATGCCCTTCCCGATCGACATGGGTGCGGATGCGCGCTGCGAGCGATGTCTGGCCGATCCGCCCGCGCTCGACGGGATGCGGGCCGCCGTCTCCTACGGCGAGATCCCGCGCCGGATCGCGCTGCGCCTGAAACATGGCCGCCGCCCCGGCCTCGCCAAGACCATCGCCCGCCGGCTGGAGCCGCTGGCCGACCGGCGGGACATGCTGGTGGCGCCGGTGCCGCTGCATCGCTGGCGCATCTGGTCGCGCGGCTACAACCAGTCGGCGCTGATCGGCCGCGCGCTGGCCGCCCGCACCGGCATGGCCTTCGCGCCCGAGCTGCTCAGGCGGGTGAAGGCCACGCCGATGCTGCGCGGCCACGGTCGCGATGCGCGTGCGGCCGTGGTGCGATCGGCGTTCGCGGTGCCCGATCCGGCCGGGCTTGCCGGCCGCGCCGTGCTGCTGATCGACGATGTGTTCACCACCGGCGCCACTGCCAATGCCTGCGCGCGCGCGCTGAAGGCGGCGGGCGCGGCGGAGGTGCGGCTGCTCTGCTGGGCCCGTGTACCGATCGAAGGCGTTGAGCCGGAACGCGATTTCATTGACAATGCGTTCTAGCCGAACCACGCCCGGCGGAGCGGCGAAAGGATGGGTATGATGGCCAAGGTTGAGATCTACACGAAGTTCATGTGTCCGTATTGCAGCCGGGCCAAGGCGCTGCTCTCCGCCAAGGGCGTCGAGTATGAGGAGATCGACATCTCGATGGGCGGCCCCAAGCGGCAGGAAATGCTCGGCCGATCGAACGGCCGCAACACCGTGCCGCAGATCTTCATCGATGGCGCCCATGTCGGCGGTTCCGATGATCTCGCCGCGCTCGATCGCGGCGGCAAGCTGGATTCGATGCTCGCCGGTTGATGCGCGCGGCGATTTACCAGAGCCGCACCGGCATCGATCCGGCGGATAGCGCCACCCACCTGTCCGCTGCGATCGCCGGGGCGGCGGAACGGGGCGCCGACATGCTGTTCACGCCGGAGATGAGCAACCTGCTCGACCGCGACCGTGCGCGCGCCACCCGCCATCTCACCGACGAGGCGCAAGATCCGGTGCTGGCGGCCGTCCGCGCGGCGGCGGCGAGGGCGGGCATTTGGGTTCATCTCGGCTCGATCGCGCTGGCCGACGAGCGCGCTGACGGCCGGCTGGTCAATCGCGGCTTCGTGATCGACGGCGGTGGCGCGATCCGCGCCCGCTACGACAAGATCCACCTCTTCGACGTCGATCTGCCCACCGGCGAAAGCTGGCGCGAGTCCGCCGCTTTCGCGCCGGGCGAGGCTACAGTCATCGCCCAGACGCCGTGGGGCGGGCTGGGCCTCAGCATCTGCTACGATCTGCGCTTCCCCGATCTCTACCGCAGCCTCAGCGATGGCGGAGCGACGATCCTGGCGGTGCCTGCCGCCTTCACGGTGCCCACCGGCAAGGCGCACTGGCACGTCCTGCTGCGCGCCCGCGCGATCGAGGCGGGCGCATTCGTCATCGCCGCCGCGCAGACCGGCACGCATGAGGATGGCCGCGCCACCTACGGCCACTCGCTCGCGATCGATCCCTGGGGCGAGATCCTGCTCGACATGGGCGAGGCGGAGGGCCTCGCATGCGTCGAGATCGATCCGGCGCGCATCGCTGAGGTGCGCGCGCGCATTCCGGTGCTCAAGCATCGCCGCCCGATCGTGGCGCCGGCGCCATGATCGTGTTCGATCTGGCGTGCGGTCAGGCGGGCCATGTCTTCGAGGCCTGGTTCGGCTCCACCGACGATTACGAGTCGCAATCCCGACGCGGTCTCGTCGCCTGCCCGATCTGCGGGGACAAGAATGTCGCCAAGGCGGTCATGGCGCCGAACGTCGCGCCCAAAGGCAACAGCCGGCCGGCCACCACCACGTCGCTTGCCAAGCCCGCCCCCGCGACGCCCGGCCCCGCCGCGCTCAAATCATTGATGGCCAAGCTGGCCGAGGCGCAGCGGCAGGCGCTCGAAGGCTCCGAGCATGTCGGCCGCCGCTTCGCCGACGAGGCGCGCGCGATCCATCATGGCGAGGCGAAGCAGCGCGCCATCCACGGCATCGCGACGCCGGTCGAGGCGAAGGCGCTGATCGAGGATGGGATCGACGTCGCTCCCCTGCCCTTCCCGGTGCGCCCGCCCAACAGCGATAATTAGGCCGATGCGCGCGCCATCGATGCTGCGCGCGTTCCTGCGCGGCGAGGCAGCCGGCGGCATCGTCCTGATCCTCGCCGCCCTCGCGGCGATGATCGCCGCGAACTCGCCGCTGGCATCCACCTACTTCGCCATTTTTGGCACCACGTTAGGGCCGCTTTCGCTGCTCCACTGGATCAACGACGGGCTGATGACGCTGTTCTTCCTGCTCGTCGGGCTGGAGATCAAGCGAGAGTTCGTCGACGGCCATCTCGCGACCTGGCCCGATCGCGCGCTGCCGATGATCGCCGCGGCGGGCGGCATGGCGGTGCCGGCGCTGGTTTATCTCGCGGTTGCGGGCAGCAGCCCGGGCCTCGCACGCGGCTGGGCAATCCCCTCCGCCACCGACATCGCCTTCGCCATCGGCGTGCTGGCCCTGCTCGGCCGCCGCGCGCCCGCATCGCTCAAGCTGTTCCTCACCACGGTCGCGATCGTCGACGATATGGGCGCGATCGCCATCATCGCCCTCGCTTATACCGCCGGGATCAGCCTGCCCGCGCTCCTGCTGGCGGCGGTGTTGCTGGCGGCGCTCTGGGGATTGAACCGGGCCGGTGTCACCCGTTTGTGGCCCTATCTCGTGCTGGCGCTCGGCCTGTGGCTGGCAATCCACGCCTCCGGCATCCATGCGACGATCGCCGGCGTGCTCGTCGCGCTCGCCATCCCGCTCAGGCGCAGCCCCGGCGCGCCGGACGATGCGCGATCGCCGCTGCACCGGCTGGAGCACGCGCTGAACCCCTGGGTCGCCTTCCTCGTCGTGCCGCTGTTCGGCTTCGCCAATGCCGGTGTGGCACTTGGCGGCATCGGCATCGCGCAGCTTGCCTCGCCCTTGCCGCTGGGTATCGCCGCCGGCCTGTTCCTCGGCAAGCAGGCCGGCGTCCTCGGCGCGGTATGGCTGGCGGTTCGGCTAGGCATCGCCCGGCGACCGCGAGGCGCCGGCTGGCCGCAGGTCTATGGGGTCGCATTGCTCTGCGGCATTGGCTTCACGATGAGCCTGTTCATCGGCGGCCTCGCTTTCTCCGGCCCCGCGCAGATGGACGCGGTGAAGGTCGGCGTGCTGCTCGGCTCCATCCTGTCGGCGCTCGCCGGTTCGCTGGTCCTGATCGCCGCGCAGGCGCGAGGATCGCGCGCGGCCGGAAACCGTTCGGCATGATGATGACAAGCGAGGAACAGGCATGAGCGAACGGGCGCAGGAATTTCTGACCGAGTGGACCCTGAAGCAGGATACCGCTCCGTTGACGCGCAGCGAGGCCGAGCAGGTTGCCGAACGCTGGGAGGTGGAGGCGCTGGAGAACGGCATCGCCGGCAACGAACTGCGCGCCGCCGCCCATGGCGACGTAGCCGATTACCTGCTGCGTACCTTCGGCGAGCCATAAGCGCTGCGGCTTGGTCGCCGGCCGTGCAATCCTGGGTTAAGCTGCAACATAGCAGGGGCGGCTGATGTTCACCGTCGCTGCGCTCTGGCTTGCCGCCGCATCGCCCGCATCTCTAGCCGATCCCGCGGCCGGCATCGTCGCCGAGATGAATCGAATCCGCGCCGCGCCGCCAGCCTATGCGCGCGAGCTGGAACAATATCGCGCCCGCTTCCACGGTCGCATCATGCGCCAACCGGGCGAGCCGTTCGATCTCATCACGGTGGAAGGCGTCCGGGCGCTCGACGAAGCCATCGCCGCCTTGCGGCAACAGCCGGCGCTGCCCCCGCTTGCCTCTGCGCCGGCGCTGGCCTGGGCAGCGGCCGACCATGTTCGCGATCAGGGTCCGTCCGGTCTCGAGGGCCATGACGCGCGTGACGGCACCACCCCGCTCGACCGCGTGCTCCGCCGGGGCGTGCGCCCATATGTGGTGGGGGAGGTGATCGCTTATGGCCCGCGCACCGCATCGGCCGTGGTGCGCGAACTCATCATCGATGATGGCGTGGCGGATCGCGGCCACCGCGAGGCGATCTTCGACCCGAGCTTCGCCCGCGCCGGCGCCGCCTGCGGCGCCCACGCCCGCTACGGCCTGATGTGCGTGGTCGATCTCGCCGGCGGCACGGATGCTCCGCCCATTGCCCGCCGACGCCGCCAGGCGCGCGAGGCCACCAGTAGCCGGAGGGGAAGCGCGATGGCGCCTTGACGCCCGCAGCAAAGCGGTTATCTCCGCCACCATGCGGGTGTAGCTCAATGGTAGAGCAGAAGCTTCCCAAGCTTACGACGAGGGTTCGATTCCCTTCACCCGCTCCACCGTTGCAGTAGGTGAGAACCCTCGCTTACACGATGGCGCTCTGCCGGGCTGCGCTTGGGGTTCGATTCTCTCCACCCGCTCCAGGCTCCCGACCATTGTTCGGGCTCACATAGCTTCCGATCTGCCGCTCGTTCCGAAATGGACTTGCTTGTCCATTAACGATCTCCGGTCTGCTGATAGCGTTGCGGGATGGAACGCCGCTCGCTCTGCCGCATCGCTTTGATCGAGTGCGATCCCGCCGCCGCCGCTGCGCTGATGAGCGCGCTGCGCGGCGCCGGGCATTCCTGCCGACGTTTCGCGGGCGGATCGGACACGCCCGGCGAATTGGCCGATATGGCGTGCGATCTGCTGCTGATCGGTAGAATCTCGTCCGATACCGATCCCGCAGAGGTGATCGTGGCCGCGAGGGGGCGCTTCGGCTACGGCCTGCCGATCATCGCCATCGTCTCGCCGGCCCACCCCGAGGATTTCGTCCACGCGCTCGATGAGGGCGCGGACTACTGCCTTGTGCGACCCGTCGCCGGCGCCGTGCTGCTCGCGCAGATCAACGCCGCCCTGCGTCGCGGAACCTCGGCCGGGCCGCGTGTCGAGGCGAGCATAGGCCATCTGCGGCTGGAGCCGGAGGGTCTCAGGGCCTATCTCGACGACGAACTGGTGGAACTGACGGCGAAGGAATATGCCCTCGCCTTGCTGCTGTGCCGGAACCTGGGCGTGCCGCTCGGCCGGGAGCATATATTGGCCACCATCTGGGGCGACGACGTCGCGCCGTCGACCCGCACGCTCGACGTTCATGTCTCGCGCCTGCGGACCAAGCTTGAACTGCGGCCGGATCGCGGATTCACCCTCGCCGCACTATATGGTCGCGGCTACCGGCTCGATTTCAGCGGCGCCGCGCCCGCAGCCGTGGAGAAGGCGATGCCGCCGCGTGCGGTCCCAACGCAGCCGGCGCAGCTTTCCGGCCAGCCCTGACGGAAGCGCCAGTTTCGAGCCGGTATCGGCTGCCGCCGTCGCCGATAGCCCGTTCAGCCAGACCGGGCCGGCGTCCGCTCAACCGATGGCGAGGAACTTGGCGCGCCGAGCCTCGCGCAGCGCATCGCGCGGCATATTCGCCAGATCGGCCAGTTCCTCGCTCAACACCTTGCCGAGTTCGCTGATCGCCGCCGCGCGATCGCGATGCGCCCCGCCGACCGGTTCCGCCACGATCCGGTCGATCACGCCCAGCCGTTTCAGATCCTGCGCGGTGATCTTCATCGCCTCGGCCGCTTCCGGCGCCTTCTCGCCAGTGCGCCACAGGATCGAGGCGCAGCCTTCCGGCGAGATCACCGAGTAGACCGCATGTTCGAACATCAGCACCCGGTTCGCCGCGGCCAGCGCCACCGCGCCGCCCGATCCACCTTCCCCCACCACCGCCGTCACCAGCGGCACGCGGAGGCCGAGGCAGGTCTCGGTCGATCGCGCGATCGCCTCCGCCTGTCCGCGCTCCTCCGCCTGGATGCCGGGGAACGCGCCCGAGGTATCGACCAGGCTCACCACCGGCAGGCCGAACCGGTCCGCCAGCTCCATCAGGCGGATCGCCTTGCGATATCCCTCGGGCTTGGCCATGCCAAAATTGTGGCGCAGCCGGCTGGCGGTATCGTCGCCCTTCTCATGGCCGATAATTACGACCCGCCGGCCGGCTATGCGGCCGAGGCCGCCGATGATCGCCTTGTCGTCGGCAAAGGCGCGGTCGCCGGCCAGCGGCGTGAAATCCTCGACGAAGCCGGCGACATAATCCTTCAGATGCGGCCGCTCGGGATGACGCGCCACCTGCGTCTTCTGCCACGGCGCCAGCTTGGCATAGGTATCGCGCAGCAGCTTCTGCGACTTGGCCTCGAGCCGGGCGACCTCCGCATCAATGTCGATCGCGCCGGCCTCCGCCGTCTCGCGCAGTTCGGCGATGCGACCCTGCAGCTCGGCAACGGGCTTTTCGAAATCCAGAAAGGCTACCATGCGCGGCGGTTACGGCGCGGCGACGGGCGCGTCAACGTCGCGCGGCGGATCGGCCATCGGGTGGCGGCTGTTGACCAGCTCGACCAGCCGCCGGCTGTCGACATGGGTGTAGATCTGCGTGGTGGCGATGTCGGCATGGCCCAGCAGCATCTGCAACGCCCGCAGATCGGCGCCCCCCTCCAGCAGATGCGTGGCGAAGGCGTGGCGCAGGACGTGCGGGCTGATCCGCTCGGGCGGAATGCCGGCCTCCGCCGCCAGTTCCTTCAGCAACTGATAGAGGCGGATGCGGCTGAGATGCTTTGTGCCGGAGGGGAACAGCCACGCCGCATCCGCCGGCACCGTCGCCTCCCACGCGCGCACGGCGGCCCGCGCGCGCGTGGAGATCGGCACCAGCCGCTCGCGCCCGCCCTTGCCGCGCAGGATGATGAACGGATCGTCGCCGCGCAGCGCCCGCCGGGGCAGCGACACGAGTTCGGTCGCACGCAGGCCGGAGCCGTACAGCAACTCGATCAGCGCGGTCAGCCGCAACGTGGCAGGCGATGCCGGCCGCTCGCTCAGTGCGGCAAACAGGCGATCCACGTCGTCATGCCCCAGGGTGCGCGGCAGGCTGCGCGCGGCGCCGGGTCGGGGCAGCGCGGCCGAGGGATCGTCCGGCCGCTCGCCCTCCTTGACGAGGAACGCGAGGAAGCGACGCACCGCCGCCGACTTGCGCGCCACGCTCGACCGCGCCAGCGGCAGCCACGCCGCGCCCAGCCGCGCCAACGCCGCCTCATCCGCCTCGGCCAGCCGCCCGTCCAGTTCGGCCGACGCACCGCGCAGATCGGAGCCGTAGGCGGCCAACGTGTTGCGCGCGGCCCCGGCCTCGGCCGCCATCATCTCCAGGAAGCGCGCGATCAGCGGCGCGTCCCGGTTCTCCGTCATGATCGGGTCATCGCTTCGGCGGCGATCATCCGCGCCTCGCCCTCCAACCCGACGCGGCGCAGCGCCGAGATCATGCGGTAGACATAATGGGCCGGAACCCCGCCCCAGCTGCGCGTCTGCATCCCTGTGGCGACCAGCAAGGCGACGGTCCCGGTCTGGCCACCCCGCGCCGCCAGATCGAGGGCCCGCGTCCAGCGATCCTCGCTGGTGAGCGACAGCGCATTGGCCTCTGCCAGCCGGGTTGCCGTCGCGGGTGCGAGGCGACCCAGCCCGGCCAGCGCCGCCACCAGCAACTGCGCGCGTCGGCTACCCTCCCCCGCCCGGTCGGCAAAGGCGGACACCTGGCTTGCGCCGGTATCGACTACCGGCTGCTCGGCACCGACCGCCAGCATAGCCCAGCCCGCGTCTCCCGTGCCGCCCGACAAACCACTGACGACCGGCGCCCAGCGCGCCGCCTGCCGATCCAGCCCGGCCGCGAACATCGCGCCGATCAGCGCGCCGGCATCGTTGCCATAAGCGGCATCGGGCGCGATCCGCGCCGCCGCGCGCGCCGTCAGGATCGCGGCGGCATAGCGATCGCGCGCGTCATGTGGCCCGCTCCACAGCGCCCGCAGCGCCGCCAGACGGGCATCGCTGTCCGCCCCCACATAGGCCGCGCGCAGCCGCCCGGCGTCGGTCTGGTCGATTTCGGTGGGATCGGTCTGGTCGGCCACGGCGCCGTAGAGATCGACCAGCGCGGCACTGGAATAGACGCCCAGCGCCGCCGCCACGCGGGCCGGTACCAGCCGCGCCTGCGGCGCCAGCATCGGCGCGCGCGCGCGCCACGCCTGCACCTGCGGGCCGACGGTCATGAACAGCGGATCGGGTATCGCCAGGCCGACGGCGCTCGCCAGACCGAACCGCCAGGCGTTCAGCCGCTCCACGCCCGCCCAGTCGATGTTGATCGCCCGCCTGCCGTTCACGCCGGCGCCGATCACCTTTTCGGCCAGCAGCAGATCGATGCCGCTCGCCAGCCGCTTCTGCCGCGCCTGATCAATCAGCGCGCCAGATGTCGCCGCCTCGCCGGAAAGGCCGTCGCAGATCGCGGTCGCCAGCGGCCACGCCGCCTCGCCGCTTGTCGCACCGCCTTGCGCGGCGATCGCGCACAGGCCGGCCGGGTCCGCCGTGGCCAGCGCCGTCTGCATCGCGACCTGGAACATGCGCGGCGTGTAGCGATCGACATCCACCGCCTGCACCAGCATCCGCGCGGCATCCGCCTCGCCCAGCCGCAGCAGCAGCCACGCGCGCTCCGCCACCCAGTCGACCGGATCGATCGCGCGCGGCGCCGCCGTCTGCGCCATCAGCGCGCGACGCAGCAGGATCGCTTCCCAGCGCGACGGCACCGGCGCGTTCAGCCGCCGCATCAGCCCGGCAAGGAAACGCCCGCTCGCGCCGCCGAACGGATCGCTGCCCAGCCCGGCATCCTCCGGCGACAGCGGCCCCACCGCCGCGACCGAGCGGCGGGCATGATCCGGCAGTTCCAGCGCGCCGGGCGGCGCGTCGTCCGCGCGGTCCGCCTCGGCATGCGGCGGCATGTCGAA
>CAXTTS010000065.1:0-15525 GCA_964247265.1 uncultured Sphingomonadaceae bacterium | reverse complement strand
CGTCGCCCAGGTGCCAGACCTCATCGTCGCGGCCGACGACCGCGTTCCAGCCGGCAATGATCGCCTCGTCCATCTGCGCAGTCGTGGCGAACGGCCGCCGGTGGATGTTGATCGTGCGATGGTCGCCGAAATGCGTGTCGGCGGTGAAGAACAGCGGCATCGCGTGTGTCTACAGCATCTCGAGCGGACGGCGATCGCGCGGCCGCGGAAAGGCCGCCTCCAGCCTGGCGAGCACATCCTCCGGCAGAACGAGGTCGGCGGCCGCCCGGTTGTCGCGGACATGCTTCGTGCTGCCGGCCTTCGGAATCGCGATCAGGCCGTCGTGGCGCAAGGTCCACGCCAAAGCGACCTGCGCGGGGGTGGCGTCGATCGAGGCCGCGATCCCGGCAAGGATGGGATCGGCGACGAGCCGACCCTGCTCGACGGGGCTGTAGGCCATCACCGGCATCGCATGATCTCTCAGCCAGGGCAGCAGATCATGCTCGGGGCCACGGCGCGACAGATTGTAGAGGATCTGGTCGGTGACGCAGGCCCCGCCGCCGGCCGCGACCAACTCCTCCATGTCGGCGGTGTTGAGGTTGCTGACGCCCCAATGCCGGATCTTGCCGGCGCTTCTGAGCACCTCCATCGCCTCGACCGTTTCGCCGAGCGGCACAGAGCCGCGCCAGTGCAGGAGGTAGAGGTCGAGCCGATCGGTGCCGAGCCGCTTGAGGCTCGCGTCGCACGCGGCGCCCAGCCGCTTGCGCGACGCGTTCTGTGGATACGCCTTGCTGACGAGGAACAGCTTGTCGCGGCTATCGCCCAGCGCCTCTGCGATCAGCGTCTCGGCCGCACCGTCGCCATACATTTCGGCGGTGTCGATCAGGGTCATGCCCAACTCGACGCCGGTCCGCAGCGCGGCGATCTCCGCTGCGCGCCTATCACGGCGCTCACCCATCATCCACGTACCCTGACCGAGCGCGGGAACCGTATCGCCATCGGCAAGCGTCACATCCCTCATCAATGTCTCACCCGTCGATCTATTCGGTGGTTGAACGCTGCATACACGTTTCCGGCGCATCGATACGCGCTCAAGCCGGTGACCGGACGGAGTTGAGCCGATCCTCCGAAATCCACATCCAAACATTGTGGAGATGATTATGCCCGATGCCGTCGGCGACACGCGACGTCCGCCAGTGACCGCGCAGCTGAACGATCGAGGCCCTGACCGGCTTTAGCCTGGATTAGCCCGGAGCGCGGTCGGGCCGGCGCTGCGCGTCAGCGCGCCTGTCGGACGCCGCAACGCGCCCGACCCTTCGCATCCACACATTCGCAGGTACGCCCGCCTTGAGAGGCCATACTACACACCTCGGGACGCCTTTTCGGGGCGGTGTGGCCGGTGCTGGCAACCGGAATGGCCCTCGGTGGCTATCGCATGCTGCGTCGCCCGTCGAGCAAGGCTGATCGGGTTTTTGCTGTTGAACGGCGCCATGGTGGGCGGGGACGACCGCTCGTGGCATCGCTTTCGCTCGATCATCCGATCGCGGCAGCCACGAGCGTCAGAGCGCCCAGTCCGATGGACAGCGGATTGCGCAACGACATCCACCATATGGGCGCGAGACCTTCCGCCGCCAGCCGGCGATCGACCAGCAGGCTGACGAGCAGGGATGTGCCGAGCACCACCAGCGACGGCCCGGGCCAGGCAGCTCCGATCGCCCAGGGTATGGCGGTGGCGAGCGCGATCAGCGAGGGGCCGACGGCTGCCAGCCACACCCACGCCGGTGGCTCGCCGGCTTGGCGGGCGGCAAGACCCCACCACATGCCGCCGAGGAAACTCAGGATCAGCGCCGGGTAGGCGTAGCCGAGCGATAGCGCCGAGAAGTGCCACGAGGCTGGCCCGAACCTCATGACGGCAACGACCGCGGCTTGTGGCAGAAGGCCGGCGTAGCCGAGGGTTCGCGGAACCGTCGGCGGACCGGACGTGGCCCACATGGCTTCCATCGGCTTACGCACCCGCTTCTTTCCGGGCGCCCCTCACCATGCGCCGGGCGATGTCGCGCACTGCATCGTCGTCTTTGGTGGCATCCTGTGCGTTGTCGCCGAGGTGATCGAGGCTGGCCTCAATGGCATCAAGGAGGCCGGGTTGGCGCTGCTCAACATACTCGATCAGCTGGAACAGCACATGTTCGACGGCGATCTCGCGTCGACGGGTCAGCACGGCATTATCGATCATAGGGCAACCTTTCCTGGTTCATCTGTCGAACGCGCGAGCGTGCCAGATGTGGCCATTGTTACCATAGCCGCCCCGACGCCACGCTTGGTGGGGTCGAGGCGACGGCCACCTGGCACCCCCACCTTGCCGCCACCGCTTCGCTATCAGCGTGGCTGCGCTTACCCCGCGCTGTACGAACAGGCTGCCTTTGAGCATCACGTTGGCCATCTGAACAAGTGGCAGTTGCGCGTCGAACGTCGGGTCAACGGGCAAGCGCATGTCGGCGAAGCCGCGGTTTGCCCGCTGGGTGATAGGCAGCTTAGCTGATCGAAAGACAGCCAGAGCCCGAAATGGTGCTTCGTCGCGCAAGGCTGCATCCTCTTACGCCCGGCTCTTCCGGAAACAGGTCGACTAATCCATAACGCCCCCGACCACGACTGATGCGGCCAGCACGCTTCGCGCGACACGCCCGACACCGGCGGCACATGCTCGCCGATATCGTTGTCACGGCGACCAAGGCAATCATCGCCTGCCAGTCACAGGCTTCAAACCGCACCGCCAGCCCGCCTAGTCCACAGCTGATAATTCCTAGCTTAGTTCGCTTTCGGCGAAATTCTCGGCAGTAATTGCGCGCGCCGCCCCGATCAGCATGCGGGCGGCAACGAAGTCACCGGTCATGACCTTGTCGACGTGCCCAGTCGCCGAGTCGATCTGCGCCAGCCCATCGTTGCAGATCTCCAGAAGCTGCCTCGTGTTCAACGACAAGGCGGCACCCGCGCGTTCCACTGCGGCGGTGCGTGCGGCGGCTTCGTGCTCCTTGCTATGCGGCATCTGCCTGGCCTCGATCAGCGCTGCGAACCTCTCCGCGTCCAGCTGGCCGTGAACCAATGCCGTTCTGACCGTGGCTGCCAACTGGACGTCGAGTGCCTCGAGCAAGCCGTCTTCCGGGTGGTGTTTCCTGCTGATGCGCAGCGCCTTGCGGGCGCAGGCTAGCCCTAACGCCAGGGTGACGGCGGCTGCGGCGCCAGCACCCGGCGCGGGCTCGTCCGAGGAGATCGCGGCGAGCAGGGCGCCGACCGTCATGCGGCCGATGTCGGGATCCAACGTCATCCGCGATTGAATAGCCGCACTCAGTGCGATGGCAAGCCGCGGAGTTGCGACAGGCCTGTGGACGCGATCGCAGCGTCACGCGTGATCTTGGCGGAACGGGCGCGGGTAGATATCGAAGGCACGATGGGACATTATTGACCTGGTACCGCGGGCCCCATCCGTCGTCAGTGCACATCCCCGGACAAGATCAGCCCTGCGTATCGGCGCAGCATCGCTGCATCGATCGCGCCGTGCGCGGCGGCAGTTGCCGGGTCGGTCAGCGTAATTCGCACGTCGCGGTCCACCGGCACCTGCGCTCCGGCCTTCACCATCTCGCGCAGGGTGCCGGTGCCAAGGGCCCTGTTGCTGCCGTCTGCGCCCCGCTCGCTCAGCTCGGCATTGGCGCTCCAGGGTATCTCGTCGCTCATCGCTGCTGATCCCATCCTTGTGTCGCGACACGCTGGGCGCCCCGCTGAGATATGGCAAGCACGGCGGTGTGGCGGTGATGCGGTTTGCGCCCACCCTCGAGCAGCGGCTTGCCGCCGGCTGCCGTTCGTTCGCATCTGGACGCGGCGGCTGGCCGATCCGACCATCGACGATCGAGCTGACAGGAGTGTGCCGGATCATGACCAAATACCTCATCTCCTTTCCAAATGGAGCCATGCAGCTCAACGGAGAGGAGCTCACGTGCGCCGGCGCCGACGCACGTGAGGTAATCCAGCAGGCGAAGGCAGCGGGCGTCTACGTCTTCGGCGGCGGGATCTCCACGGCGAACTCCTGAACGAGGCGTTCCACGGCCATGTCGGCATCGCGGCGACTGTCGAATGTTGCGGTCAGTGTGGTGCTCATCATTGTCTCCGTCGCGGTGATAGCCGTGAATGGCGGTCGAGCCTTTATTCTCCGCTATTCCTCAGCGGCGACGGCGGCACCCGCCTCGACCGTCAGCGTCACGCTGTTGCCCTTGATGTCCTGCACCAGGGCCGTGGCGACATAGTGGTGCGCGCCGTCGCCGGTCTCGGCCTTCGTCAGCTTGATCCGGTCTCCTTCGACCTTGTCCACGGTGCCGACATGGCCGCCATCGCTGCCGATGACCTCCAAATGCTCTCTGATGATGTTCGCCTCGGTCATGCCCTGCTCCTTCTCTGGTCCGAGCCGACAACGCACGGGATCGCCAACGGCGTTGAGCCCGCTCCAATAAAGTCGCGAGCGGGCGGCGGCACCGATCGATGCCCAGCACATTGCGACATAGAGCAGTTGGGAAAGGGATCAGGGCAAGAGGCCCAGCCGCCGGTCTGAAGGCACTTGAACGATCGTCCGACGGCCGCGGCGCCGTCCGCGTGCTCCCCAGTTTTGCGCGGTACCTGCCCCAGCTTCGACTACTTCTTTGCCGTGGGTCCGGCGCTAATGAACGCGTTTCGCCTAAAACGAGTTGGCGCTGATGCGCTTTGCCAGGCTGTCCGGCTCCATCGCCATGATCGCCCTTGTCGCCTTCCTCGCGATCACGCCCAGCTTCTGGCTGGGTTCGCACAAGAGCCCGCTATCGTGTCGCTGCGCTGGGCTCGCCCGTTTGCCGGCGCGGTCTGCCTTCGCCGGGGTCGTCTTCATCGCCTGGGCGAGCTGGGGTGCGAACTTCTGGCCGTGATGCTGGACCTCGTCGCGATCGTCGTGGTTGCTGCAGGCGTTGTCGACAAGGCCGGGCGATCCATCACCTTAGGTTTCCAACTTGAAGCAAGCTGAAGCCCTTAAGCTCCACCCCGAACGGATGACCGAACCCGTTAACTCCATCTTTTCTGGTCAGCTTTATGGACCGGGTTCGATAGCGGTTGGATGATGATGCGGCACGATACGATCCAGGAAGGCAGGACCGCCGCAGCTTCGCCCTCCCGGATTCTGGATGCGCTCCAGCATCCGGTCCTGGTGGTAGATGCCGACAGCGTCATCACCTATGCCAACCCGATCGCTGCGGTCAGCCTCGGCGGCTGGATCGTCGGATTGACGCTCGGCGACATTTTCTCCGACTATCTTCGCCCGGTGTCGATCGAAGCAGGGCCATCGAGCCTGAAGCTCATGACGCGGCAGGCCGAAGCGTATGAGGCGTTATCGAACCCGATCGGCGAAGGCGACATCTGCATCAGCCTTTGGCCGGTGGCCGGGATCGTCGACAAGCCGCAACTTCCGAATGACGACCTGACCGGTCTCGCCTTGCGGAACGCCTTCATGGCAGCACTCACGCTTGCGCTGACCGCTATCGCCGACAGTGCCGAGACGATCGCCGTGCTGTGCCTCGACCTGGATCGCTTCAAGATCATCAACGACACGCTTGGGCACGGCATCGGCGATCAGCTGCTCAGGAAGGTGGCGGACCGGCTGTGCAAGGTCTCGCGCAAGGACGATCTCGTCGCGAGGCTCGGCGGAGACGAGTTCGTCATCCTCCAGCGCGGCGTTCGCTCGCCGCGCGATGCGGAGCTTCTGGCCGAGCGTCTGGTTGACCTGATTGGACGGACTTACGTGCTGAACGGCCACACCGTGAACATCGGCGTGAGTGTCGGCGTGGCACTGGCGTCTGGCCCCGTGCAGCCGCGCGATCTTCTCCGCAATGCCGATCTGGCGCTCTACGAGGCCAAGCGCGCGGGTCGCGGCCGTTACCGCTTCTTCGAGCAGGGTATGGACACGCTGCTTCACGAACGTCGCGAGCTCGAGATCGACCTGCGCCGTGCACTCGCGCTGAAGCAGTTCGAGCTGCACTATCAGCCTTTCCTCGACCTCGCCACGGACACAGTGATGGGGTTCGAAGCGCTGTTGCGCTGGAACCATCCCGTGCGCGGCGATGTGCCTCCGCTCGATTTCATCGCG
Source organism: uncultured Sphingomonadaceae bacterium (assembly GCA_964247265.1). Lineage (GTDB taxonomy): Bacteria > Pseudomonadota > Alphaproteobacteria > Sphingomonadales > Sphingomonadaceae > Alterirhizorhabdus. The sequence continues at coordinate 9,392 of CAXTTS010000065.1, read as the reverse complement.
GTGGCCGAGGAGAACGGGCTGATCGTCAAGATAGGCGAGTGGGTGCTGCTGACGGCTTGCATGGCTGCTGCTGCCTGGCCGGAAAACCTTGTCGTCGCGGTCAATGTCTCGCCGCTTCAGTTCAAGGCGGACACCCTGTTGGCGTCGGTTTCGCTGGCGCTTGAACGTTCGGGGCTGGCGCCGGAACGGCTCGAAATCGAGATAACCGAAGGCGCGCTGCTCGCGGACACGGATAATGTGCTGGCGACGCTTCACGCACTCCGCACCCTGGGCGTCAAGATCTCGATGGACGATTTCGGTACGGGCTACTCCTCGCTGAGCTACCTGCAGAAGTTCCCGTTCAACAAGATCAAGATCGACCGCTCGTTCGTTGTTGGTGGCGATGCCGACAGCGCGGCCATCCTCAAGGCGGTGTCAAGCCTCGGCACCAGCCTCGGCATGGCGATTACCGCGGAAGGCGTCGAAACAGCCGAGCAGCTTGAACGCATCCGCGATCAGAACTGCACCCATGTTCAAGGTTATCTCACGGGGCGGCCGATGACGCAGGCGAGCGTGCATTCCTTCCTTTCCCGCAAGTTCGAAGGAGACGGCGATGTCCGATGAGACCTACCGCCTGGTATATTACAGCCGCAATCTGGCGAACGCGGATCCCGATACGTTTGCGGTCGAAGTCGACAACATCCTTGTCACAAGCCGCGCCAACAACGCTCGCGACGGCATCACGGGCGCACTGATGTTCAACGCCGGCTGCTTCGCGCAAGTGCTGGAGGGGCCGCTTGCCGTGGTCGAAGCGGCTTTCGAGCGCATCCAGCAGGATGAGCGTCATGGCGAAGTATCGCTGCTCGCTTTCGAGCCGATCGCGGCGCGCAGCTTCCCCAACTGGGCGATGGGTTTCGTCGGCCTGGCGGACGAGGATGCGGTGCGCTTCGCCGATGTCGCGTCGGCCAGCGACTTCGACCCGTCACGCTTCAGCGGAGACAAGTTGCACGCGATCCTGCGCGATCTCGCGATTGACGAGGAACGTGCCGTAGCCTGAGTTCAGAACGGGTACCGCGATATGCCCAAGACGAACCTGGTTCTGTTAAGAACTGCCCGGTAGAAGAAACGGGTGCTTGAGCTTCTCGCTACGATCTTCATGTGCATGCGAGACATGCATGATGGCCGCCAAGTTGCTTTGGCGGCCATCATCTGCGCGGTCGGCACCTATGCGTCGTTTGCCGTCGCTCACCATGCCGCACGTTCGACAGGCCAGCCTCGCGTCGCGTGGGGCATCGTCAGCATCGTATCAAGTGGATGCACGGCGTGGGCGACTCACTTCATCGTGCTACTTGCGTTTCGCCCGGCTATGCCTGCGGCGTTCGAACCTGTCCTCACTGCCGCTTCGCTGGCCTTGGCGATCATGGGGATCGGCGCAGGCGTGTGGATATCGATCACTACGCGCCGCGCCCGCGTCCAGTTTCAGGCCGGGCTTATCGTCGGCCTGGGGATAGCGGCGCTCCATTACGTCGGACAGGCGGCCTATCTCGTGCAGGGTGACGTGCACTGGGACTTTCGGCTGGTGGTGCCATCGATCATTCTCAGCTTGCCGCTGTGCGGCATAGCGATGGTGGCGACATCCCATCGCTCTCGCAAGATCCGGAGGATTGCCGCTCCCTTATTGCTCCTGTCGATCGCGATCATGCATTTTTGCGGCATGGCAGCGATGAAACTTCGCTATGATCCGCAAGCGACTTTCCCCTCGAACGCGGTGTCGCCCGGCGCGATCACACCAGTGGTGGCCGGTATCTCGTTGAGCCTCATCGCCCTGGCGGTCGTCGGTTGGCGGTTCAATCTGGCGGCGATCAACCGGCTTCGTCAGGATCGCCAGCGCCTGCGGGAACTGACGGACGTCGCGCTCGAGGGGTTGCTGATCTGCCAGGGCGACACGATCGTCACGGCGAATAGCAGCATCGAAAGGCTCGCTGGCTACGAGCCGGGCCAGCTCGTCGGAGCCACCGCGAGCGCCTTGCTTTCCGATGCCGATCTCACCCGCATTCCGGAGCGCGAGGAGCGGGAGATGAGCCTCACGGCACGATCCGGACAGATCGTGCCCGTGCGCGTGCTCAGAGCCGAGATGGCGCTTGGCCACAAATTGCAGACCGTGTTCGCGATCCGCGATCAGCGGGAGCGGCTTCGCACGGAGGCGAAGATCCGCAAGCTGGCCTTCAACGACTCCCTGACGGGCCTGCTCAATCGGGCCAGCTACGTCGACAGGCTGCGCCACTATATGGACGAGGGCATTTCGCTTGCCCTGTTAAGTATCGACCTCGATCGCTTCAAGGCCGTCAACGACCAATTCGGCCATGTTGCGGGCGACGAGGTGTTGAAACAGGTCGGCGCGCGCCTGCGTTCGATCGTTGGGGAGAACGGCCTTACTGCCCGCGTCGGCGGGGACGAGTTTGCCGTCGTGCTTATCGGGGAGGAGGCGCAAGCTGATGCGGTCGCCATCGCACAGCGGATCGCAACCTCTCTGAGCGAACCATTCTCCACCGGGCGTATCGTTGCCTTCAGCGGGGCTACCGTAGGTATCGTGCTGGCTCCCAACGATGCGACGACCACGGGCGAACTGCGGCAGTGCGCCGATCTCGCCCTTTACCGCGCCAAGGAGCAAGGACGCGGCAGCATCTGCTGTTTCGATGCGGCAATGGACGCGGCTTCGCGCGACCGCCGCACTTTGGAGAGCGATCTGCGGATTGCCATCGGCAACGGGGACATCCGCCTGGTCTACCAGCCGGTGATGTCGGCACAAACGAGCCTGATTACCAGCGTGGAGGCGCTTGCCCGCTGGATGCATCCGGCAAGAGGGCCGATTTCACCGGACGTTTTCATCCCGCTGGCGGAAGAGACCGGCCTGATCGTGGCACTGGGCGAGGCATTGTTGAGGAAGGCGTGCTCCGATGCCTTGTCGTGGTCGTCCGACATCCGCGTGGCGGTGAACCTGTCGCCTCTCCAGTTCCAGTCCGGAGATCTTTGCGCAACGGTTGCGAGCGTTCTTCGGGAGACCGGACTGGCGGCAAACCGACTTCAACTTGAAGTGACAGAGGGCTTGGTCATCCGGGATGTCGAGCGGACCTTCTCGGAACTCGAACGGCTGAGGGCCCTGGGCATCCAGATTCTCATGGACGACTTCGGCGTCGGCTACTCATCGCTCAGCTATTTCCGGCGTTTTCCCTTCGACAAGGTCAAGATCGACAGGTCATTCATCGATCAAATCACGACATCCACGGCCGCGCGTGCGATCATTCAGGCAATTATCGGGCTGGGCGAGACACTCGGCATGGGCGTGGTTGCAGAAGGCGTGGAGACGGAAGATCAGATGCGGTTGCTGGTCGAAGCCGGCTGTACTCATCTGCAAGGCTACCTCTTCAGTGTACCTCTTGATACCGTCGAGTTGGAACGCAGTTTTTCGGTGGTGTCAGCAAAGGGGATCGGCATACTTCGTACCGAGGCGGCATGACTTCCCTAGCTTCACCGGCATAACCGGCGACGAACAACGAGTACCCAACGATCAGCGCCACCACCGGGATCGGGGTGGATCCAGGGAGTTGTTAGATGATCGACAATCGCAGGCGGCGTAATCTTGGAGGCTCGGCGGCGATCGGCTATGACGATACTCGGTCCGAGATTTTCGCGCGATCATTCTCCCCATGCGGGCATGATCGATGTCGTCGGTGGGTTCAACATCGTGACGACCAGGCCTGCGGACCGCTGTGAGGACTTCGCGCGGGCGCTTTACGGCATGAACCGTCAATATCTGACAGAAGCGGCCGTGAACGTTTCGGTATCTCCCGTCCCCACCGTCCGGGTTACCCAAGGTTAAGCCGATCAGGTCTCGCCCCTGCATGAGGGTGAGACCGATTTAGCGACCGATGATGAAGAGGCACCGCCATAGCTGCCTCGATCGTACGAGGCGCAGGGCATATGGTGTTCGACCATGAGCGGGACCTGCCGATGACATGGCTGGCATCGCAGCTCGCCATATGGGTTCGGCCGTCCGGTATTATGAGGCAGGTCGGGTGGCTTGCTTGCCGCTATGAGTAAACCCGGGCCAACAATCTTCGCGACAAGCACCGTCGGTTGCTTCAGGGCAGGGCATGAAGCCGTTTCTTAACATCGTCGTCCTGACCGGCGCGGGCATTTCCGCCGAATCGGGCGTGCCGACCTTCCGCACGTATGGAGAGGTGAGTTACTGGGAATATGACGAGGGCGGCGTCAGGAAGAGACATCGGGTCGAGGATGTCTGCACCCCGGAGGCGTTCCGCCGGGATCGTGCGCTGGTGCAGGCCTTCTACGATGAGCGGCGGGCGGCGCTGGCGACGGTCAGGCCTAATGCGGCGCATGAGGCGCTCGCACGGCTCGATCGCGCGTGGCAGGGCGACCTGCTGATCGTCACGCAGAATGTCGACGATTTGCACGAACGGGGCGGCGCCACGCGGTTGCTGCACATGCATGGCGAGCTGATGTCGGCCCTGTGCCTCGCCTGCGGCACGCGCAGCCGCTGCGCCGGCAAGCTGGGCGACGGGCCGGCGTGCCCAGCGTGCGGCGCGGCCGGCACGCTGCGACCCGATATCGTCTGGTTCGGCGAGATGCCGTATCAGATGGAGCGGATCGATGCCGCGCTGGCGCAGGCGGACCTGTTCGTCTCGATCGGCACCTCCGGCGCGGTCTATCCGGCGGCCGGCTTCGTTCAGCAGGCGCGGGCCTATGGCGCGGCGACGCTGGAACTGAACCTGGAGCCATCGGCCGGCAGCGACTGGTTCGACGAGAGCCGGACCGGGCCGGCCAGCCGCCTCGTTCCATCATGGGTCGAGGCGATGCTGGCGGCCTGAGGTCCGCCCGGACGGGTCGGCCGGATCAGAAGGCGACGCGCTTGGTGAAACCGCCGTCGATCACGATATTCGCGCCCGTCATGTAGCGGCAGGCGGGCGACGCGACGAAGGCGATCGCGCGCGCGATCTCGTCACCCTCGCCCATCCGGCCCATCGGGATCTGGCCAACCAGATTGTCGAAGAAGTCGGGCATCGCGCCCTTGATGCCGTCCCACGGATTGCCCTCGACGTGGACGGGGCCGGGCGTGATGCAGTTCACCCGGATACCCTCCGGCGCGAGCTTCTGCGACAAGGCGGCGCTGTAATTGATCGTGGCGGCCTTCATCGCGTGATAGCCACCGGGACCTATAAACTCCTCGATCGCGGCGGTCGACGAGATGGTGACGATCGCCCCCGCATCGGACTTGCGCAGGAACGGCAGGGCCGTTGCCACGCCGCGCACCAGCGGTAGCGTGTCCGCCTCGAACGTGGCGCGCCAGCCGGCCTCGTCATCCACTCCGGTGTTGGCGGAGGTGAAGGAGATGAAGATGTCGCAGCCGCCCAGCGCCTCGGCCGCCTCGGCGATCCAGCCGGCATGGGCGGCGGCATCGGTCGCGTCCACGGCGGCGCCGATCACCTTCGTGCCATGCGCCGACAGCGAGGCGACCGCGGCATCGACGCTCTCCTGCCCTCGCGAGCAGAGCGCGATGTCGCAACCCTCCGCCGCCAGCACGCGCGCGGTGGCCAGCGGCATGCCCTTGCTGGCGCCGACGAGGACAGCCTTGCGGCCCGTGAGTCCCAGATCCATGAAGTCTCTCCGCTGTGGTGCCGGACCGGCATCGGGTTCGTGATCGATATACGCGCCGCTGCCGGCGATCGATCGTGAGCGTAACCCGGCCTTCGCCCCACGTCGCTCACGAAAGCGCCAGTTGCCGGCATTCGGCGTGCGGAGATCGCGCAGCCGGCAGGCGGGTAGGTCACGCCTTATCGGCGCGGGCCTATTGCGTCCGTCGCGGCGAGCCGGCGATCGCCCTGGCTAGACGCCGGCGGCCCGCCGATCACGCTTGTGACAGGCGCATAGGACAGCGCGACACCGGTTCGCGCCGGATCAACGCCGGCCGAGGCAGGCGCGCTCGCGTCCCAAGCGGCGAGTGCGACGCGGTAGCGATCATAGTCGCGGTAGAAGGCGAGGAACGGCGCCTCCAGCCGCACCAGCGCCGCGTCGGCATAGGATTGGAACTGCTGCGCCGGCACGGCGGCGGCTTCGGCCGCGATCTCCGTCGCCACGGCGCAGAACCCGGCCTTGGCGGGCGGCTGCGCGAAGAAATTATACACCTTGGTCATGTCCCGATCGTGCGAGTCGCGCCAATCCGCGCCGCCGGCCTTGCGCGCCTCCGCCTCGGTTTGCGCGAAGGCGGTCTTGAGCAGCGTCTTCTTGGACGCGAGCAGCGCATTGTAGCCGGCGACGATCGCCGCCTCCTGCTCGCGGCAGCCGAGCGCCGCCACGTTCAGCGCGGAACGGACGTGCCAGATCGTCGCGGCCGGGCTGAGGCCGCTGTTGATCGTGCGATAGCTGCCGTCCGGCGCGCGCGGCGGGATGGTCTGGTTCGCCGAGGCGCCGGCGGGCGGCACCGGCCTCGTGGCGGCGGCTACAGGCGGCATATGGTGCACCGGAGCGAGGGAGGCCAGCGGTCCGGTGGCGCAGCCGGAGAGCAAAGCGCCGGTGGTCAGGGCGGCCAGTCGCAGGCCAGGTTTGATCGTGTCGCCCCGCATCGTCGTCGGCTCCCCATCACCTTCAGACATCGTGAAGAAAAAGGGTTAACAAAACCCTAACGGCTGGCGTGATGATCGTGCAGCCGTTCGGCAAGCATGTAGGCGCCGACCAGGCCCGGCGGTTCGGCACAGCCCGGCGCGGAGATGCGGCTGGCAAATTGTTCCGGCCCCCAGCTGGCGCAATAGCCGGCGAGCCGTCGCCCGGTCTCGCCGCGGGCGGCCGCCAGCAGCCGCGCCTGCGCCATCACCCCGCCGCCCAGCACGATATGTTCGGGTGCCACGGTGAGGATCAGGCTGGCGCAAAGCTGCCCGATATAGTCGGCCTGCACGCTCCAGGCGGGGTGATCGGCGGGCAGATCGGCAAAGGATGCGCCCCATGCCGCGATGATCGCCGGGCCGGCCGCGAGACCCTCAAGACAGTCGCCATGATAAGGGCAGATGCCCGCGAACGCGCCATGATCCGGGTGGCGACGGAACAGCAGGTGCCCCGCTTCCGGGTGGCCGAGGCCGTGGACGGTGCGCCCGTCGATCGCGATGCCCACGCCGATGCCCGTGCCGATCGTGACATAAGCAAGCGAGCGGGCGCCCTTACCCGCGCCATATGCCGCCTCCGCGAGCGCGGCGGCGTTCACGTCGGTATCGATCGCCACCGGCAGGCTCAGCCCGAAACGCAGCGCGCCGGGTATGTCCGCGCCGGACCAGCCGGGCTTGGGCGTGGTGGTGATCCGGCCGAAGTCGGCGGCGGAAGGATCGAGCTGGAGCGGACCGAAGCTGCCGACGCCGACCGCCGCGATCCCGCCGTGGCGTTTGCCGGCGGCCTGGAAGAAGGCGACCATATCGGCAAGCGTGCTCGCCGGATCGCGCGTATCGATCCGCATCGTCTCGCGCGATCCGGCGGCATCGCCGACGCCGCACAGGAACTTCGTGCCGCCGGCTTCGACCGCGCCGTATACCGGCCTTGCCGAACGGGGGACGACGGGCTCAACCACGGGCGTCAAGCCGCCGGCCGATCGCGACGAACAGGTAGATCAACGGCGGCACCATCACGCTGCTGAGCACGATCTTGGCGATCAGCTGGCCGGGCAGGATCAGCCCCACCGGTTCCACGCCGTAAAAGGCGATGGTGATGAACAGCAGCGTATCGACCGCCTGGCTCAGCACCCCGGCCACCAGCGCGCGCAGCCACAGCATCGCGCCCGATCCCTGCTTCATCCGGGTGAAGATGAACACGTTGAGCAGCTGCGACGTGCCATAGGCGATCAGCCCCGCGATCATCATGCGCGAGGACTGGCCCAGGATCATGTCGAACGCGATCCTCTTCTCCGCCTCCCAGAAGGGCGCCGGGGGCAGTACCAGCACGATCCGGATCAGGATCATCGAAAGGATCAGCGGCACGAACCCGAACAATACAAGCCGGTTGGCGGTATCGCGCCCCCACATTTCGGCTACCGCGCTGGATGTCACGACCAGCAGCAGGAAGGCGAAGATCCCCGCCTCCACCGCCAGCGGACCGACAGCGACGAGCTTGTTGCCCAGCACGCCGGCGATGCACACCATGCCGCCATACAGGATCGCGAAGACGAACAACGAGCGGGCGATGCCGGGTGCGGGCGAGGGCGCGTGGGCGGACTGCATCCCGCTTCCTAACCGTATGTGACCGATCGAGGAAATAGGATTGCCGTGGCGCCGCCGATTTGCCTTAACGGCCGGTGCCAATCGCCGCCGGGAGACCAGACTTGCCTATCGTCCATCGCCGGCCGTGCGCCCACGCCACCATCGCCGCCGGTAGCCACGCGTGAGCCGTCTGCTTACCGGCATCGGCGGGATGCTGCTGATCCTGGCGATCGCGGTGCTGCTCTCCTCCAATCGCCGGGCGATCCGGCCGCGCGTGGTGGGTGCGGCCTTCGCGTTGCAGGTGGCGATCGCGGTGATCGTGCTCTACGTGCCGGCCGGCCGCCGTGCGCTCGCGGGGCTTGCGGAAGCGGTGGCGAGCCTGCTCGGCTACTCTCGCGTCGGCGTGGATTTCCTGTTCGGCCGGCTGGCGCAGGATCCGCTAGGGCAGAATTTCGCATTGCAGGCGCTGCCGACCATCATCTTCTTTGCGGCTTTGATCTCGATCCTCTATTATCTCGGCATCATGCCGCTGGTGGTGCGCTGGATCGGCGGCGCGCTGCAACGGATTACCGGCGTATCGAAGGTGGAATCGCTGTGCGCCGCCGCCAACATCTTCGTCGGGCAAAGCGAATCGCCGCTGGTGATTCGCCCCTATCTGGCGGGCCTGACGCCGCCGCAGCTTTTCGCCGTGATGGTGTCCGGCATGGCGGGCGTCGCGGGCACGATCCTGGCGGCCTATGCCGCGATGGGCATCCGCATCGACTATCTGATCGCCGCCAGCTTCATGGCGGCGCCCGGCGGGCTGGTGATGGCCAAGATCATGATGCCCGACGAACCACGCAGGGCGGACGATCCCTCAGCGGAACCCCCGGTCTCGATCGCCGCCGGCATCGACGAGGCGGAGCGGCCGGCCAACATCATCATGGCCGCCTCGCAGGGCGCGCAGACCGGCGTGAAGCTGGCGGTGGCGGTAGGGGCAATGGTGCTGGCGTTCGTGGCGCTGGTGGCGCTGGCGAACGGGCTGCTCTCCGGCGTCGGCCACTGGTTCGGGGTGGAGGGCCTGACCTTCCAGCGTATCGTCGGCCTGGTGTTCGCGCCGGTGATGTACATGATAAACGTGCCGGCGAACGAGATCGGCGTGGCCGGCGGGCTGTTCGG
>CAXTTS010000064.1:1778-15570 GCA_964247265.1 uncultured Sphingomonadaceae bacterium | reverse complement strand
CGAAGAAGGCGCGCGAGCTGACCCGGCGCAAGGGCGCGATGGACATCGCCTCGCTCCCCGGCAAGCTCGCCGACTGCCAGGAGCGCGACCCCGCCAAGTCCGAGCTGTTCCTGGTCGAGGGTGACTCGGCGGGTGGATCGGCCAAGCAGGGGCGCAACCGGCACAATCAGGCGATCCTGCCGCTCAAGGGCAAGATCCTGAATACCGAACGCTCGCGGCTCGATCGGATGCTCTCGTCCAAGGAGGTCGGCACGCTGATCCAGGCGATGGGCACCGGCATCGGCCGCGACGACTTCAACCTCGAAAAGCTGCGCTACCACAAGATCGTCATCATGACGGACGCCGACGTGGACGGAGCGCATATTCGCACCCTGCTGCTGACCTTCTTCTACCGGCAGATGCCGGAGATCATCACGGGCGGGCATCTCTACATTGCCCAGCCGCCGCTCTACAAGGTCGCCAAGGGCCGGTCGGAGGTCTACCTCAAGGACAATGACGCGCTCGAACGCTATCTGGTCGATGCGGGCGTCGGCCTGATGGTGCTGGAAGGCGGCGAGGGCACGCGCTCCGGCGCGGACCTGAAGTCGCTGGTCGATCATGCCCGGCGGATGCGGACGCTGATGACCTATGTGCCCCGCCGCTACGATCCCGCGCTGGTCGAGGCGCTGGCGCTGCTGGGTGCGCTCGATCCGGTCAATCCGGATCGCGCGGCATCCGCGACGGCGGTCGCCGCGTGGGCCGGGCGTGCGGACACCGAGGCGGCCTGGTCCGGCACGGCGACGGAGGATGGGGGCTATCATTTCCGCCGCATGTGGCGCGGGGTCGCCGATCATCATGTGATCGACGGCGCGTTCGTCGTCTCGGCCGAGGCGCGCAAGCTGCACGCGCTCGCCGCCGAGCAGGCGGCCAGCTATGCGCGGATCGCCCGCCTCGTCACGGTGAAGACCGGTGACAAGACGAGCGAGGATGACGATGCGCCCGCGATCGATAATCGCGGCAAGCCGGTGACGCGCCCGTCCGAACTGCTCGACGCGATCCTGGCGGCCGGCCGCAAGGGCTTGGCCATCGCCCGCTACAAGGGGCTGGGCGAGATGAATGCCGAGCAATTGTGGGAAACCACGCTCGATCCGGCGAACCGCGCGATGCTGCAGGTGCAGGTCGCGCAGGCCGATGTGGCGGACGAGATCTTCACCCGGCTGATGGGCGACGTGGTCGAGCCGCGACGCGAGTTCATTCAGGAGAATGCGCTGTCGGTCGCCAATCTGGACGTCTGATCCGGAACGGTCAGGCGCTCCGCTCCGGCTCGATCTCGCGTCGCACCTGGCCGTGGGCGACCACCGCGAACAGCCCCGTGCCGCCGACGATGTTGCCGAGCAGCGATGGCAGGATCAGTCGGCAGGTCGCATCGAACAGGCTCGCCTTGCCGCCGAGCCACAGCAGCCACGCCTCGCCCGACCCGGCGACGACGTGGCTGAACCCACCGATCGCGATCACATAGGTAATCATCACGATCACCCAGAACTCGCTTCCCCGCGCGTTCGGCAGGATCCACGCGATCGACGCGACGAGGAAGCCCGCGGGCATCCCGATCAGGAATGTCGTGAGGGGATCGTGGCGCAGGATTGGGGCGGAGACTTCCAGCGCCGCCGACAGATGCTCGGCATCGACAATGATCTGGCGCGAGACGAGGAGGGCGACCAGCAGCGTCCCGGCCATGTTCGCCACGAACACCGCCGCCCACAGGCGCAGCAGGCGTAGCAGATTCCGTCTGGTGGGATGAGTCGCCAGCGGCAGGACCGCCGTCACCGTGTTCTCGGTGAACAGCTGGAGATTGCCGAGGATGACGATGACGAAGCCGACCGAATAACCGAGCGCGGAGACGAGTTCGGCCCAGGGCGCCCGCGGCAGCCGGGCGTGCAGGAAGGCTTCCGCCAGGATCGACGCGCTGATGCCGACCCCGGCGGCGAAGCCGGAGAAGAGCAGCGACGGCAGCGGCCGGCCAAGCTCCTCGTCGCCCTGCAGCCGGATGACCTCGTGGACGACCTTGGCCGATCCCGCGCGCCGCTCGGCGACCGAGTCCACCTCATCGTCCGACAGGCCGGCCGATGGCTCCGCTTCCCGCTCGCCCTGCTCCCGTTCCTCAGTCATGCGAACCTTTTCCGCCGCTAATCATGATCGTCTTTCGCCGAAAAACTTGAGAAATGCGGATGCCTGCCGCTCCCGGTGGGAGGGCAGGCATCCGTTCGACGGCACCGATTTGGAGGAGGACGCCCGGCGTCGGATCACGATCCGCCGGGCGTCCCGCCTCAGATGCGCTTGTCGGTCGTCCCGAAGGTCGAGCCGGTCGTCGTGTCGGTCACGGTGTCGCTGTCACGCTCGACCTCCACGTCGGTGCGGCGAACCGTATCCTCGACATTCTCGACATGCTCCTCGGCGGTCTTGGAGACGACCACTTCCTCGACCACCCGCGCGGTCTTGCCGACCACGGCTTCCTCGCCGGTCGCGGTCATGTCGATCGTGCGTTCGCGGAACGCGTCGGTATCGGCGGCGGACAGCGGCTGATCGACGGTGCGCCGCTCGACGTTGACGCGCTCGTTGCGCAGGCGGATCTGCTCGTGAACCGGCGTCTCGGTCACGTAGGAGCGGACCCGCACGCCACCGCGGTTAACGTCGCGCTTGCCGACGACCAGTTCCTCCTCGACCACCGGGATCACTTCCTCGGCGCTCGTCGTGTCCGAGCGCAGCGTGCCGGCCGAGCCCGTCGCCCCGGCGGTGCCGAAAGATGCGGCGGTCGCCGGATAGTCCCAGCCCGAAGCGCGCCACTGGCCGGAGCGGTCGTCGATGTCGATGGAGCCGGCTTCCTCAAGCACACGCACCGCCTCATCCACGCGATCGTCGTCGACATCGGCGGTGAGCACGGCGCCGCCACGACGCACGCCTTCCTCATAGGTGTGGCGATCCTCGTCGGGCAGGAACGCATTCTTGATCGAATTCCACATGCCGCGATCCTGATGGGTCGAATATCCGGCATCCTTGTAGCCCGAGGATGACTGGTCGTGGACGTGGACATGATCGGCATCGATGCTGGCGGCCTTCAGGCGCGCCTTGGCGGCCTCGGCTTCGGCGCGGCTGTCGAACATCGCGGTTATCGTACTGGACATGCTTTTCTCCTGTAGGTTGGGTCGGTCGAACGAATTTAGCGGGCCGTCACGACGAGTTCGGTGCGGCGGTTTTCGAAGCGGCCACCCGGCGTGGCGTTGCTGTCGACGGGATCGGTCTCACCGCCAGAAACGGTCTCGATCCGCGCCGCATCGATCTTCCTGGCCACGAGTGCCGTCTTCACGCTGTCCGCGCGCGCCTTGCCGAGCGCCATGTTGGCCGCATCGTCGCCACGCGCGTCGGCATAGCCGGCGATGCGGATCCTGGCGGACGGATATTGCGCCAGCGTGGCGGCCACCTCGTCGATCTCGGCCGCGTCGGCGGCGCGGATATCGCTTTTGGCCGTGTCGAAGTTCAGCTTCTCGAAGGTGAAGGTGCGCGGCGCCGCCTCGGTCCCGGCGAGATAGGTGCCAAGGCCCGACGTGCCGGCAAGAGCGGCCGAGCCGGCCGCGTTCGGCGTGGCGGCGACGACCTCGTTCGATCCCGCCGCTGGGGCCGGGGCCACGGCCGCGCTGTCATCGCGATTGCAGCGGCTCAATGCGAACAGCAAGGCGAGGATGCCGAGCGCCAGCAGCAACCAGGGCAACCAGTTGAAGCTCTTCTTTTCGATATGGATGTGGCTCGGCGCCCCATCCGGCTTCCCGTCGTCAACGCCCGCCATGAACATCCTCCTGCTGTGTTTCGGTAAGATCGTCGCGCATCACATCGACACGGGTCCGCCGGAGCGTGACTGGGATTTCGACGGGTTCCGCGCGCGTCGATCGCGTGATGCGTATCTCCTCGACGAGGAACAGCTGCCGCACGACGACCGCCCGCTCCTCGATGACCGGGATGATCGTAACGCCCTCCTCTTCACGGATTTCGGGCGCCTGATCGATCCGGCGGTCGACCGGCACGCGCTCGATCGTGACATGATCGCGGGAGACGGTTTCACTCAGCGTGGTCGCCCTTGTCTCGACAGAGGTGCGTACCCGCACATGCTCCGTCTCGACCGCGCGCTTGGTGACGAACGCCGCTTCTTCGATAATCGGGATTATCGACGGGCCATTCTCCGGCTCACCCATCGGCTTTCCGCCTGACAGGCGAAGAAAGACCCCAGACGAAGTAGATAGCTACTGGTGGCAATCTTAACATATATAAGCGACCTACTATCAATCACTTGCACTGAACGCAGGGAGTTCGGTCAAGGGTCCGTGATGACAAATTAACGGTTGGGCCAGCTTTAGTGCTTTTACACTATTGATCCCGGTCAATCCCGCCCGGTTGCTCTCACCGGCAAGAGGAACGGTGGCCGCTCGGCAGGGCGTGATCAAACTGGCGGGTCCGGCGTTGTTCGCGCATGGCCCACAAGAAACCCAATCTACCGACAAAAATCTGCGTGGCCTGCGGACGCCCGTTCGCCTGGCGCAAGAAGTGGCAGCGCGACTGGGAGAATGTGAAATATTGCTCCGATCGGTGCCGCGCGCAGGGAGCGGCAGACAGCCCATAGCGGCCGACCCGGCGCCGGACCCGTCATAACCCGGCTGAACAAGCGCGCCGGCCGCTCGTTCGGCCCGCGTGGCATCGCAATCCCTTTCGACAGACAGGCCGATCGCCGGCTGGCGGCCCCGCCGTCTGCTAGTGACCCGTTCCGCCCGAGGGTTCGTGCATGGCCGCGCGATCATGGAGCGCGCCGCCAAGCTAGGAGTCGATATCGTCGAACTGGCTGGCGACCGCCTCGGCCTCGATCTGCCCGACGATCCGCGCCGCGCCTATGTCGAGGCTAAGGCAACGCTGGCGGTGGTCGTCGCCCCACCGTCGAAGCGGCGCCTGCAACCGATCGCACCCAGCGCCGACTGGCGCGTCGATCTTGCCGAGGGATGCCCGGCCCATTGCAGCTATTGCTACCTCGCCGGATCGCTGAAGGGCCCGCCGATCACGCGCGTCTATGCCAATCTCGACGAGATATTCGATGCCCTCCCGCCCTATCTCGGTCAGGGCACGATCACGACGCGTAGCGCCGCACGCGCGCATGAGGGCACCACCTTCGAGGCATCCTGCTACACCGATCCGCTGGCGCTGGAGCCGCTGACCGGATCGCTCTCCGCCGCGATCGCCTGGTTCGGCCGGTGGAACGCCGATGCGCAACTCCGCTTCACCAGCAAGTTCGCCGATGTCGCCCCGCTGCTCGCGCTCGATCACCAGGGGCGCACGCGGATGCGCGCCTCGATCAACCCGCGCGCCTTCGCCCGTTTCGAGGGCGGCACGTCGCCGGTCGCCGATCGCCTCGGGTCGCTACGGCGCATGGCCGGGGCCGGCTATCCGATCGGGTTGACGATCGCGCCGATCATCGCCGCGGAAGGGTGGGAACAGGCCTATGGCACGCTGATCGACGAAGCGGCGGCGGCACTGACCGATCTGCCGGGCCTCGATCTGACGGTCGAACTCATCACCCACCGCTTCAACGCCGGATCGAAGCTGGTGCTCGACAGCTGGTATCCGGGCTCCGCGCTCGACATGACCGCGCGGAACCGCGTGACCAAGCGGACGAAGTTCGGCGCGGAAAAGCAGGTCTACGATGCCGGCACGATGCGGGCGCTGCGAACCTTCTTCGAACGGCGCATCGCGGCGGCGCTGCCGTCGGCGCGGATCCTCTACTGGACATGATGGCGCCGGCGCACGGCCGACGCCATCATCGTGCGATCAGCCCAGCGCGGCGGTGACCGCGCGCTGCCTGCCGGGTTCGAGATAGGGGGTGAGCGCCTTGATCGCGCCCAAGGCGGCCTTGTTGATCGCTTCCTTGCTCAGGAAGGGCGCGGGGTCGCCGCCGTGGATCGCCAGCCACAGCTGGATGATCCACTCGGGATCGTTGGCGTGGATGGCGCGGATCTGGCGGCTGGCGGTACGCTGGTCGGTCATCGGAGATACCCTCGGGATTTGTGCGCGCGACGCCCGATCCTCATGCCCCGATCCGTCGGCGGCCGCTGTGCGCCGCGTCACTGGCCGGCCCGATCAGGCGATCGCGTTCCACGCGGTGGCGATCTCGCCCACCAGCTTGCGCGCGGTGTCGCTGGCGCCCTGATCTTGCTCGCGCGCGGCCCGGATCAGCAGGCGCTTCACCTCGGTGTAGATGGTGACGAGCATGTGCGCGATCTCGCCGCCCTTCTCGAAATCAAGGCCGGCTTCCAGACCGCCGACGATCGCCAGCGCCTTGGCCTGGCTCTCTCCTCGACGGGCGATGTCGCCGACGCGGATCGCCTGCCCCATCGTCGACATCGCGACGAGCAGTTCCTCATAGAGGATGGCGACCAGCCGGTGCGGCGATGCGCCTTCCACCCGGGTGCTGACGTCGATCTGGCGGTATTGCGCACCGGCGCGGCCGTAGGTTCCGAAGGGCTTGTACATGGCTTCCCCCTCATGGCCGCTCTGGTTCGCGTACCATGCTGTTCTGCAAGGATTTACGGCTTTTCGGGCGAACTGTTTAGTTCGCGTTGGTCCACAGCGCGATCTGCTGTTCCATATAGCTCTGGGTCGCCTTGTAGGCGGCCACGCGCGTATCCATCGTGCCGAAGGCGGTCGTCAGGCGCGCGGTATAGCTCGTCACCCGCTCCTCCATCTTGGCCTTGTCGTCGGCGATGGTGGTGGTCTCCTTCTTCGCCGCCGCCTGCGCGGTGGCGAGCGGGCCGTCGCTGCCGCGCAGCGAATCGCGGATCGCCTTCAGCGCGCCACCGATCCCGGCATCCACCGTGATCGTGCCGCTGGTGATGCTGCCGTTCAGCTGGAGCACCAGCCCCGCCGCCGGCGACTTGGCCGAGGCGATCAGGCTGTTGCCCGAGACCAGCGCCGGAAAGCCCGCGATCGTCGCGCCGAGCGGAGAGGTGGTGATATCGGTGACGGCATAGGTGCCGGGCGCCGTCTTGCCCGCGCCGCTGGTGATCGCCAGCAACGGGCTGCTGCTCGTCTGCGTCGGGTTGAACAGCGCCTCGACGCCGTCCGGATCCTTCGCCATCATCGCGTCCAGCTTCGCGCTGTCGAGCGCGAGCGTGCCGTCGCGATTGGTGCTGACGCCGATCTCGGCCAGTGTCTTCGGGCCGGTGGCGGTGCCGCCGAGCACCGTGGAGGTGAGCTTGGAAAGCTGGCGCTGCATCTGCTGGATGCTGTAATTGCCGCGCAACGCGCCGCCGCCGCTGCCGTCGGCCGCCTTCGGTGCGGTCGCATCGTCGAGGATCGCCTTCAGCGAATTATAGGCGGTGACGAAATCGCTGACCGCACCGCTGATCGCCGCCGCCGGCCGGGTGGAGCCGAGCGATACGGTGGTGCCGAGCGCGGCCTTCTTCAGGTCCAGCTTCACGCCGGGCACCAGGTCGGAAATGCTGTTGGTCGGGCGCGATACCGTCACGCCGTCATACACCACGATGGCGTCCTGCGCCTGCTGCGCCTGCTCCATCGGGTTGCCCGCCGCCGTCGCATCGAAGGCGAAGCGGCCGAGGCCGGTCGGGGCGGCGGTTGTCGTCATGCTGAACGCCTTGGCCGCGCCGGTGGCGCTTTTCACCACCAGCCGCGATCCGTTGCTGTCCTTCACGATGCTGGCGGCGAGGCCGGCGCCGGCATCGTTGATCGCCTTCACCAGCCCGTCGAGCGAATCGTTGCTGCCGTCGATCGTGACGGCGAAATTGCCGTTGGCGGTCTTCAGGTTCAGCGTGCCCTGGCCGATCGGGCTCGTCGTGTCGGTCACGCCGACGGACACCACCGTCTGCGCCTGGGCCAGCTGCTGCACCTCCAGCGTGGCCGACAGTGCGCCCAGCCGCGAGCCGGCGATCGCGCTGGCCGCGAGGATGCTGTCGTCGGAGGAACTGGGCTGGGTGAACAGGGTGCCGCCCGAAACCAGCGAGGTGAGCGACGAGGAGAAGGCATCGATCCCGCTGACCGCGTCGGCCAGCGCCGAGATCTTGGCAGTGTTGACCTCGGTGCGCTTGGCGATCACCGCTTCCTTGGGATCCTTCGTGGCGGCGGTCAGCTTGTCGATCAAGGCCGAGGTGTCGAGCCCCGATCCAACCCCAAGCGATGATGCAATCGACGTCATGTCCGGTCCCCCTGGTCCTTTCCGGTAACGGCGCGGAACGGCGCGGCTTTAATCGGTCTTGTGCCCGTCCTCGTCGAAGCGGGCGCCTTCCGGCACGTCCACGCTCGGGCGCGGCGGCATGGCGATGCCGGCGGCCATCGCATTGTCGAGGTTGAACACAAAGGCGATCACGGTGGCGACCGCGAGGTAGAGGTCGTCGCGGATCACCTGGCCCGTGCGGGTGGTGAAATAGAGCGCGCGGGTGAGCTGCGGGTAGCTGAGCATCGGCAGCGCGGTCTCCTCCGCCAACTCGCGGATCGCGTCGGCCGTGGCCCCCCGCCCGCGCGCCACCACCGTCGGCGCGGCATCCATGCCGACGCGGTAGCGCAACGCGACGGCGAAGTGGGTCGGGTTGGTCAGCACCACCGTCGCGTCGGCCAGCGCGCCCTTCACCGAGCCTTTCAGCACCTCATGCTGGCGGCGCCGGATCTGCGCCTTCAGTTCAGGGCTGCCCTCGCTCTGCTTATGCTCGTCCTTCACCTCCTGCTTGGTCATGCGCAGGCGTTGGCCGCGCCGCATCATCTGCGCGGGAATATCCACCCCCGCGATCAACGCCAGCGCCAGCGCCATCACCAGCACTGCCAACACGAACGTCTGGCCAAGCTCGCCCAGCGCGGAGACGAGATCCTGCTGGCCGAGCGTGACGAGCTTGCCCGCCTCCGACGACAGCAGCCACCAGCCGACCGCGCCGAGCAGGCCCACCTTGGCGAGCGACTTGCCGAGTTCCAGCACGCCGTTGATGCCGAACATGCGGCCGAAGCCGGATAGCGGGTTCAGCTTGGAAGGCTTGGGCGCGATCGCCCCCCAGCGAAAGCCAAGCGAGCCGAGGATCGCCGGCGTGCCGATCGCCGCGACGATGGTGATCGCGAACAGCGAGGCGAGCGGAAACACCACCGCCGCCCCCAGCCGGTAAAAGGCCTCCGCCGGATCGAAGCTGCGCAGCGATCCCGCATCGAAGCGCAATCCGTCGGCCAGCATGTTCTTCAGCGCGCCGAGCATCCACGGCCCGGCCATCGCGATCCACGCAGCACCACCCAGCACCACCATCGCGGTGCCAAGCTCCTTCGATTGCAGGATGTCGCCCTTCTCGATCGCATCCGCCTTGCGCTTGGCGGTAGGATCCTCTGTTTTTTCGCCGCCCTCGGATTCAGCCATGCGAGGCAGCCCCGATCCGCAATCTCCCTGTCCCGAGCGAAGTCGAGGGACCAGCAAGCGAGGGCCGTCCAGAGCGGGTGCTTTCCAGCGGCGGCCCCTCGACTTCGCTCGGGGAATGGGAAGGCCGGACAGGAACGGCCATCACCCGCCGCCGGCGATCTGCATCGCATAATCCAGCCCGCGCTGGAGCGAGGCGGTGATCGCGTCCGCCATCGTCGGCGCGCCGATCGCCAGCAGCACGATGCCGGCCAGGATCGTGGCGGGCAGGCCGACCGCGAACAGGTTCAGCGCCGGGGCGGATCGCGCCAGCATCCCCATCACGATCTGCACCAGGATCATCGCGAAACCCACCGGCAGCGCGATCGCGAGGCCGGCGGCGAACACCGTTCCGCCGAACATCGCCAGCCCGCGCACGCTTTCCGCCCCCAGCCAGCCCTGCCCCGGCGGCAGCGCCTTGTAGCTGTCGAAGATGATAGCGGCGAGCATCAGGTGCCCGCCCATCGCCAGGAAAAGGAAGGTGCCGAGGATCGAGAGCAACTGCCCCAGCGCCGGGCTGGAACTGCCGCTCGCCGGATCGATCATCCCGGCAAAGCCGAGCCCCATCGCATTGCCGATCGTCTCCCCGCCGAGCAATGCGGCGGAAAAGCCGATCTGCACGGCAAAGCCTATGGCGAGGCCCGCCAGCACCTCGCCGGCCACCATCATCGCGCCGGCGATGGTCATCAGGCCGCCATCCGGCATCGCGAAGGGAATGGCCGCCGCCGCCGGTATGCCCACCGCCAGCGAGACGATCAGGCGCAGCTGCACCGGCACATAGGGCGCGCCAAATACCGGCGCCGCGATGAAGGCCGCGCCCGGCCGCACCATCGCCAGCAGCCACAGCCACAATTGCGCCTCGATCCCGACGAAGCCGTTCGGGAACATGCCGTTCACTGCATCAGGTCCGGGATGCGGGCGAACATATCGCGGGTGAAATCGGCGATCAGCATCAGCATCGATCCGCCGCAGATCGCCAGCGCGATGCCGACGATGATGAGCTTGGGCACGAAGCTCAACGTCTGCTCGTTCACCGATGTCGCCGCCTGGATCATGCCCAGCACCACGCCCGCCACCAGCGCCGGGATCAGCACCGGCGCGCAGGCCAGCGCCAGGATCCACAGCGCCTGCTGGGCGATGCCGACGAAATAATCGGGACCCATCCTAGCCCCGCGCGGTCACTGGACGAAGCTGCCGGCCAGCGACCCCATGGTCAGCGCCCAGCCATCCACCAGCACGAACAGCAGCAGCTTGAACGGCATCGAGATGATTGCAGGCGACAGCATCACCATGCCCAGCGCCATCAGGGTGGATGCCACCACCAGATCGATGATGAGGAACGGCAGGAAGATCAGGAAGCCGATCTGGAACGCGGTCTTCAGCTCGCTCGTCACGAACGACGGCAGCAGGATCGAGAAGGGAATGTCGCTGGCCTTGGCGAAGGGCGGCGACTTGGCGAGATCGGCGAACAGCTTCAGGTCGGTCTGCCGCGTCTGCTTTATCATGAAGCCGTGCAGCACCGCGCCCGATCGCTGGATCGCCTCCTCAATACCGATCGTGCCGGCGCCGTAGGGGGTGAAGGCGGTGGCGTTGATCTGGTCCACCGCCGGCCGCATCACGAACAAGGAGAGGAACAGCGCCAGCCCGACCAGCACCTGGTTCGGCGGCGTCTGCTGCAATCCCAGCGCCTGCCGCAGGATCGACAGCACGATGATGATGCGGGTGAAGCTCGTCATCATCAGCACCAGCGACGGCAGCACCGTTAACAGGCTCATCAGGACGAGGATCTGGAGCGAGAGCGACAGCGGCTTGCCGTCGCCCGATATGGTCGTCAGCGCCTTGTCCAGCGCGCCCGTGGTCTGGGCGAAAGCCGGCTCGGCCAGCAGCAGGGCGGCGAGAAGCGCGGCGCCAATGGCCAGCCACCTCCACCGCCCCTGTGTCGAGCGCAGTCGAGACACGCCGTCGCGCGGCGCGGACACGCTACCCATCGATCACGTCGAGATCGTCCTCGCCGACGAACGGCAACGGCCCTTCCGACAGCAATTCGATCCGCCCGCGCGATACTGCGATCAGCAGGCGCTTGTCGGCGAACTCCACCACCGCCAGCCGTCCGGTCGCGCCCATCGGGATCGCGTCGATCAGCTTCACCGCGCGCGTCCGCTGGCCGAGCGACAGGCCCGGCTGCACCCGTCGCCACAGCCACAGCGCGCCGAACGCCATCCCCGCCACCAGCGGCAACAGGATAATGAGGCGCAGGATGTAAGCGGTCATCATGCCCGGCGTTCGAGCCCCGCGAGGCGCGCATCGGCCGCCACCACGTCCACCACGCGGATGCCGAAGCGGCCGTTGATCGTCACCACCTCGCCCTTGGCCACCAGCGTGCCGTTGACCAGGATGTCGAGCAATTCGCTCGCCTGCCGGTCCAGCTCCACCACGCTGCCTTCGGAAAGGTCGAGCAGTTCGGACAGGCGCAGCGAGGTGCTGCCCACCTCCACCGACAGGCGCAGCGGAATATCCGCCAGCAGCTTGTAATTGCGCGCGCCCGGCATCTCCGGCGTGTCGCTGTCGTCGATCCTCGCATAACCCGTTCAACCTGGTCGATCATCAGAGCGGCCCGCCCCTCCTGCTCGCCGATCGTGCCCGTCGCGATGCGGCGGTTGGCGACGATGAGCGGCACCTTCGGATTCAGCGTGATCGGGATGACATCACCCGGCTTCAGCGCGACGAGCTGCGACAACGAGAGTTCGGGGCGGGCGAGGACGGAGCGTACCGGCAGCCGCACGCTCTCCAGCGCCTCGGCCAACCGCGCGCGCCACGCCGTGTCGCCCGCCGCCCCGCCCTCGTCATGCACCTTGGCCGCGAGCAGCGCCTCATAGGGCCGGAGCGCGCCGAGCGGATAGACGATCGCGATCGTCGTCGCCTGGCCCTGCGCGGGCGTAATCGTGAAGCGTTGCAGCACCACGGCCTCGTCCGCCCGCACCAGGCTGGCATAGGTGGCGTTGGTCTCGCGCGCGGCCAGCGCGGGCGTCAGCACCGCCACCTCGCTCCACACCTTGACCAACTCGTCGACCACGCCGTCTGCCAGTCGGCCGAGCAGCCGTTCCTCGGTGGGGGTGAACTCGCGCGACTTGGGCTTGGTGGGCGCGCCGCCGCCGCCATAGAAGGCATCGACCAGCCAGCCGACGAACTCGGGCTCGATCGCCAGCAACATGCCCGCCTTCAGCGGCCGCAGGCGATAGAGGCTGAGGCTGGTGAAGTTCGGCAGCGCGCTGCGCCATTCCTCGAACCGCAGCGTTTCGAGCGGTTCGGAATGCACCTGCACGCGGGTGCGCGCGAACGGCTCCACCACCGTGCGGATGCGCTGACCCAGCCGCTCGCCCATCCGCTCCAGCCCGGCCAGCCGCGCGGTCGGGCGGAACGCCTCGTTGCCCAGCGCAAAGGCGCGGGGGGTGCGATCCGCCGGCGCGGTGCTTGGCGGCGTCACGTCCTCCAGCCCCGCCAGCAGCGCCGAGCGTTCCTCCTCGGACAGCGTTCCCCCCGTCACGCGCCGCCCGTCACGATATGATGAAACTGGTAAAATACACGTCGTCGATCCCGCCGAACCCGGTTTTCTGCTTCAGAACATTGTTAATAGCGATCTTAAGGTTTTTCTGGAGCATTTTCTTGCCCTCCGGCGTGGAGAGCGTTTCCGCCTGCTGATCGGCCAGCGTCATCAGGATCGCCGATCGCACCGGCATGTCATTGTCCTTGAGGTTGTTGAGCACCTTCTCGTCGTAGAAGGTCGATACGCCGATCCCGATCTGGGCAAAGCCGTTGGTGTCCGTCAGGTTGGACGTGAAATTCTGCTCCAGCGGATAATAGGTCGCCTTGTAGATTTCGGGGTCCACCGGATCGGCATCGCCGCCATGCCCGCCATCCTTCAGCCCGTCCTTCAGCGATGTCGGGCCATGCTCGCCCTCCTTCAGCACCAGCTTGGGCGCGTCGGGATCCTCCTTCTTCTCGTGGCCGGCGCCGCCGCCCAGCTTGCCGCCGGCATACATGCCCGCCGCGCCGCCACCGCCGAGCAGAAGGAGAGCGCCGCCGCCGATCACCAGCAGCTTCTTCATCTTGCCACCCTTCTTGGGGGGCGGCGCCTTCGCGTCGTCGCTCATCGTCCGTGTCCCGTCATGCGTAGCGTTCGGCCAGGGCGGCCCGTTCGGCCTGCCCGGCCGGCGCCGGTCGTGTCATCGCCGTTGCCGGCCGTTCGAACTGTGGCGGCCGATGGCCGCCGGATTGCTGCTGCTGGCCGAACGCGCTGGCAGCGCCGCCACCGCTCTGGCCGTAGCCACTCTGGCTCATGCC
>CAXTTS010000064.1:0-1678 GCA_964247265.1 uncultured Sphingomonadaceae bacterium | reverse complement strand
GTGCCGGTCTGGCCGGATACGTCCACCCGGCTGTCGGTGATCGTCATGCCCTGCGCGCGCGCCTCCGCCACCAGCCTGGGCTGGGCATCGGCGATCAGCGCGCGCGTCGCCTCGGTCTCGGCGGTGAAGCGCACCGTCGCGCCCTCACCGTTGCGGGCGATATCCACCTGCAATGCGCCGAGCCGCTCCGGGTTGAGCTGGAACCGCATGCGCGATTCGTGATCGGCCGAGGAGGCGATGTCGCGCGCCAGCCGGTCGAGCCACGCGCTGTCATGCGCGACATCGAGATGGTGCTGGAGCGAGACTTCGCCGGCCGCGTTCGGAGCGACGGGGCCGGTAACGACCGACCCGTCGAGCGTGGCGGCGGCCGTCTGCGCCGGCAGCGTCGCCGCGATGCCGGCCAGCGGCGGGCTGGCGTCGGCGGCCGGTGCATCGATCGCCTTGGGATCGCGCTCTACCGCCGGCGTAGCCAAGGCAACGGGCGCAGTCGGCGCTGCCACCTCGGCGGCGGGTGGCGACGCCGGAGGGCGCACGAAGGCCACGGTCAGCGGTGCGTTGCCGCCGGCCGGGAAAATCGCGTCGAGATCGATGCCCGTCGCCGCCGTCGCGTCGGTGTCGGCGGCCGGGAGCGTGCCACCGGGCGCAGCGGCGATCGGGGCGAAGCGCACCGCCGCGGTCGGGGCGGATGGCCGGATCGCCGCCGCCGCCGCTTCGGCCCGCTGCGCCGGCGCCGAGATGGCCGGCTTGGAGGTAGCCGGCTCGGGGATAGCCGGCACAGCAGCAGCCGACGACGAACCAGACGGCGTGGCGATCGGGGTAGCCGCCCCGGTCAGCGGAACCGGTAGAGGCGGCACGATCGAACGCGCGCCAACCGCAGGCGTGTCGACGCTGGCCCGATCCGCTATCGGCATCGCAGCGCCGGGCACGGAGCGTGCGACCTGATCGCTTTCTGGCGTCGCGATGGTGGCGTGGGTCGCCGGCCGATCGCTTGCCGCCTCCGCGAGCGGAGCCGGCGCAGTCGGTGGCTTGGCCGACGTCGCGTCCGCCGGTGCGACACCGGGAGCAGGGCTGGCCGGCAACGCCACCGGGGCGGCGCGGGCCGGCTGAGGCGCGGAGAGGGCGACCGTGCTGGCCGGCACAGACCGAGACAGACGCGACCGGTCGAACGCCATGCCGGCAGGCAGCGATGTGTCGCTTGGGGCGGGCGCTGGCGGCACGGCGATGGCGCCATCCGCCACCGGAAGGCGCTGCTCCGCGCCTACCGGCGTCAGTGCAGTCGCCGTGGCGAGGCTCTGGCGCCAGGCCATGCCGACCATCGGCGCGGGCGGCGCATCCGCCTGTGCGGCCGGCGCGGCCCGAAATGGCAAGCCGCCAGCGGCAGGTGCGGCGCCGGTGTCGATCGAAGCGACGTCCTGCCGCTTTCCCTTCACCCGCTCTGCCGGCGCGGGCACCGCGACAACCACAGCGGCGGGATCGGGCACTGGCGGCGCGGCAGCCTGCCCGGCCTCGTCGGCAGCGGGCTCGCTCGTCTCGTCCGCGTCGCTATCCGCCTCGGCGGGAACATTACCATCCGCTTCGTCCGTCGCATCCGCCTGTCGCGGCGCCGGCAGGGCGAAGGCGAGCGGCAGCGCAGGCGGGGCGGCCGGCGCGGGATCGGGCATCGTCAGCGAGGCAAGCA
>CAXTTS010000063.1:0-15623 GCA_964247265.1 uncultured Sphingomonadaceae bacterium | reverse complement strand
CCGCAGCCTTCGCTTATGCCGACGGAGCGACGGGCAGCGGCGCCACCGCCGCCGCCATGCCTTGGCCGTCGCGGGCGAAGCCGGGGTCCGCGCGCTGCTCGCGAACATGATCGCAAAACTCGATCTCACCAGGCGGCGGTCGGGCTGCACCTCGCTGGGTGACGTCGATCGTGACACCATCCGGCTGACTTGAGACTGCTGCTTGGCGCTAGGACTGAGGACCGCATGAAACGTTGCCCGATCCGATCCGCCGCACCGTGCAGGCGGGCTTTCCCGCGATCCGCACGTTTCCGCTGCCGGTGGTCTGCACGTTCACCGCGCGCGATACCGTCAGGGAAACGTCGCCCGAGCCATCGGAGATCACCGTCGCATCGCTCGCCTGCAACCGGGCCGCATCGATCTGGCCCGACCCGCGCAACGCGATCCGGGCGTCGGCCACCTTGCCCGTGAGCGCCAGCCCGCCCGAGCCCGACACGGTCGCGTTCAGCCTGTCGGTTTCCAGGCGCGCCACCGCGATCCGGCCCGATCCCGCCAGCGTCAGGTCCACGCTCGCGTTGCGCATGGCGTCCACATCAAGCCGGCCCGATCCGGCGAGAACCGCAGTGACGAGACGCGGCACCGTTACCGCGATCGTCACCGGACCGCGATCCTGGCCCGGATAGCCCGTCCAGGCGCTGCCATCGCGCTGTACGATCAACGTCCGCCCCTCGACCCGCACGACGACGGCATCCAGCGCCTGCGGGCTGCCGCTGGCGCGCGCCGATGGCCCGCGCCCACTCGACACGGTGACGGTGTAGGGGCCTTCCACCCGGATGCGATCGAAGCTGGTGATCGTGTAGCCGCGCTCTGCGGCATGGGCGGCGAACGGCACTGCGAGCAGCGCCAACGGCAGAAGGAGGGAGAAACGACGCCTCATCCCGCCTGTGTGTCATTTCGATGCCCCCAAGCCAACGAAAAAGGGCGGCCCCGTCAGGCCGCCCTCTTTGGAACGCAGGAGCGATCGATCTACTTGTTGTGGATCGCCGCCGAGGCCCGCAGGATGTCGAGGATCTTTTCCTGGGCGGTCGGCTCGTCCACTTGCTCCATCGCGGCAAGCTCGCGGGCGAGGCGGCTGGTCGCCGCTTCGAAGATCTGCCGCTCGGAATAGCTCTGCTCGGGCTGGTCCTCGGCGCGGAACAGGTCGCGCACCACCTCGGCGATCGACACCAGATCGCCCGAGTTGATCTTCGCCTCATATTCCTGCGCGCGGCGCGACCACATGGTGCGCTTCACCTTCGGTTTGCCCTTCAGCGTGGTCAGCGCCTCCTGCAGCGTGACGTTGGACGAGAGCTTGCGCATCCCGACCGATTCCGCCTTGTTGGTCGGCACCCGCAGCGTCATACGCTCTTTTTCGAAACGCAGGACGTAGAGTTCCAGCTTGATCCCGGCGATCTCCTGGCTCTGGAGTTCGACGACACGGCCCACGCCGTGCTTGGGATATACCACATAATCGCCGACGACGAAGCTCAGCGCCTTTGCAGCCATGTAACGAGACCTTTCCGAGGATGAAGCCGCCACCCCTCCTGATCGATCAACGGACGCACCTGATGCACCGGCCGACAGCAATGGGCAGCGACTGAACGAGCCAGTTTCTGCTGCGAGCGCGAAGGCACCCGCTTCCGTTGCCCGATTGTATAGCAGCCTGACGGAGAAAAAGCCAGCATTCCGCGCGTTCCGTGCGGGCGATGCCGCAGCGCTCGCGCGCTACATCAATCGCCGACGCCAGGCTCCGCCGAGAAATATTTCTCATACTTGCCCTCTTCGCCCTTATGCTCGTCGGCATCGGCGGGCTGCGGCCGCTTCCGGGTGAGGTTCGGCCACGCGGCGGAGAAGGTGGTGTTCAGTTCGAGCCATTGCTCCAGCCCGCTTTCGGTATCGGGCAGGATCGCCTCGGCCGGGCATTCCGGCTCACACACGCCGCAATCGATGCACTCGCTCGGGTTGATGACGAGCATGTTCTCGCCTTCGTAGAAGCAATCGACCGGACAGACCTCGACGCAATCCATATATTTGCACCGGATGCAGGCGTCTGTGACGACATAGGTCATTTGCATGGGCTCCTGAACATGGCCGCCTGCTAGGTCCGTGGGCGCGGCGCGTCAATATCGGGCGCCGCCTGCGAGCCATTCTCAACCGGCGCGGCGAGCGACAGATCGGTATAGCAGGCGCGCGCCTCGGGGGCGGGCCCGCGTCGCGGCGGCAGCGTCTCTATCCGGATGATCCGCACCTGGCCGTGCAGGGCAAAGCTGAGTACGTTGCCCGCGCGGACCGGCGCATGGGCGCGATCCACCGCCCGCCCGTCGACACGCAGATGCCCCGCCTCGGCCAGGTCCTGCGCCAAACCGCGCGTCTTCGCTAGCCGGGCGAACCACAGGAACTTGTCGATCCGCTGGCTTTGCTCAGCCATCGCGACCGATCCCGGCCAGGATCGAAAAGGCGTTCTCGCGTGCAGGTCGTGCTGCGGGGCGCGAGGGGGCCGGCCTCGGCGCGCCACGCCAGATCCAATGCGGCCGGCCTTCGGGCGCGCCGGCCTCGGTCGGACGAAAACCGAGCGCGAGCATCAGTTGCGCGAAGCTGGCGGAGCGTAGGCCGAGCGAGATCGCCAGCCCCGGATCGGGTGCGAAGGGTGCGCGGCCGCCCTCGCCTTGCGCCCGCGCGTCATGCGCGACACGGGCGAGCCGCTCGACGAGATCGACGCGAAGCATCTGTGCGCCGAGCGGCCGAAAGCCGGAGCGGACGAACGCCTCGTACCGCTCCCGCTCGTCAGGCGTCTCCACCACCACGGCCGCTGCCGGTGGCGGGGGGGCCATCACCGTGTCGCCATGCGCCGCCGCCAGAGCGAGACGCCAGCGCACCGGCTCCGGCCTCAGCAAAGCGGGCACATAGATATCGAGGGTGCCGAGCTTGATCCCGAGCTTCGCCGCCGCCGGCCGCAGCGCCCGGTCCACCGCGCCGACGATCGCCTCGGCCGGCCGACGCGCCAATATCCCGCCGGCATCGACCAGCGGGGCATAGAGCGCGCGCAAGGCCGATGGCTGGGCCGCATCACGCGCCGCCGCCGCGATCGCGATCAGCGGCGCCAGCTGGCGCCCAGACTCCGCCGCGAGCCAGCCGTCCAGCCGCGCCGATACCGCCTTGCGATCGTCCGGCAACAGCCCGTCCAACGCCTTGTAGAGCATGATGCGCGGCGTCAGCAGCGTCCGCCCGCGCTGCAGCCGCGCGACGATGTGGTTCTGCCAGAATATCGCCACCGGCCGCCCGGCATCCGTGGCAAGCGTGAAATCGGTATCGGGCGCCGCTGCCAGCGCCTTGGCCCGCCGCGCCAGTTCGCCCCCCAGCCGGCGCTCCGCCGCCGCCAGCAGCCGCTTCATGTCGCCATGACGCGTCGCGTGATCGACCCGGAAACGAAAGCCGTCGAGATGGCCGATCGGCTCGCCGTCCACCGCCACGACGCCGTCCGCCGCCACCGTGACCGGCAGCGCATCGAGGCCGCGCGCGCCGAGATCGCGCATCAGCACCGCCGTCCGCCGATCGACGAAACGCTGCGTCAGGCTCTTGTGGAGCGCATCGGACAGCTTCTCCTCGATCTCGCGGGTCCGCTCGGCCCATTTCTCGGGCTCGGCCAGCCAGTCCGGGCGATGGGCGATATAGGCCCAGGTCCGCACCCCGGCGATCCTGTCGGCGATCGTCTCCACATCGCCGCCCACCTGATCGAGCCGGGCCAGTTCGTCGGCGAACCATTGCACCGGCAGATGGCCCTTGCCCTCGGTCAGATGGCGATACACCCGGCCGACGAGGCGCGAATGCGGCTCCGCCCCGGTCTTGCGGAAATCGGGAAGCCCGCAGGCGCCCCACAGCCGGGAAACCGCGTGGCTGCCCTTCGCCCGCTCGCGCACCCAGCCTTCCTCCGCCAGCCGCCGCAGCACGGCGAGATCCACCGCCTCGGGCGCCGCGCGCAGCACCGGCTTGTCGGGCTTGCGCTCCAGCGAGGCGAGCAGCGCGTCCAGGCTCGATCGATCCGGCTCGCCCTCCCGCCAATAAAGATGATCGAGCGGCGGGAAGCGATGCTCCTCGATCGCCGCCACCTCCTCGTCGTCGAAGCCGCCGCTCGCGCCCTCCACGCTCAGCGTGCCGAAGGTGCCGTCGCGCTGGTGGCGGCCGGCCCTCCCGGCGATCTGCGCCATTTCGGGCACCGTCAGCCGCCGTGTCCGCCGCCCGTCGAACTTGCGCAGCGAGGCGAAGGCGACATGCGCGACATCCATGTTCAGCCCCATGCCGATGGCATCGGTGGCGACGAGATAGTCGACTTCCCCCGCCTGGAACATCGCCACCTGCGCGTTGCGCGTGCGTGGCGACAATGCCCCCATCACCACCGCCGCCCCGCCGCGCAGCCGCCGCAGCATCTCCGCCACGGCATAGACCTCCTCCGCCGAGAAGGCGACGATCGCGGAACGCGGCGGCAGGCGCGAGAGCTTCGCGGCGCCGGCATAACTCAGCGTGGAGAAGCGCGGCCGGTTGATGATCTCGATGCCGGGGATCAGCGCCTTCAGCATCGGCCGGAGCGATTCCGAGCCGAGGATCATCGTCTCGTCGCGGCCGCGCGCCCGCAACAGCCGATCAGTAAAGACGTGGCCGCGATTGGGGTCCGCCCCCAGCTGCGCCTCATCGAGCCCGACGAAGGCGAGATCCCGGTCCAGCGGCATGGATTCGGCGGTGCAGAGGAACCACCGCGCCTGGGGCGGCAGGATCTTCTCCTCGCCGGTAATGAGCGCCACCGAGGCGGCGCCCTTGATCGCGACCACCCGCTCATACACCTCGCGCGCGAGCAGGCGCAACGGAAAGCCGATCATGCCGGACGAGTGACCGCACATCCGCTCGATCGCGAGATGGGTCTTGCCCGTGTTGGTCGGCCCGAGAACGGCGACGACCGGGCTGGCGGCGAAGCGCGACATGCCGTGAACATCGGTTGGCGCGAGGGCAAACGCAAGGCCTTGCGGCAGCGCCGGCATCCGCCTGAATATTCCCGCGCATCCATCCTGCGGCGCGACCGCTTGGTCGCACCGCCGTGGAAAAGCCGCGCCACTTAATTTGACTTTAACCGCATAGCTCCACAGTCGTGCGATGTGGTCGCGACAACGTGGCCAAGCGGGTCTTCGGGGATATCCGGCCTTTGTATCTGCGCAACGAGACGGCGGCCGGCATGTCGGGCGGAGGCGGTGCGGCCACGTTGGTGTTCGGTCAGGCGCTGCCGGTATCGGCCCGGCTGCCCGCGCGGGTGCGGTCATCGGGCTGGCGGGAACGGCTGGCCGATCTAGAACTCGTGGTGGATCTCGGCGCGCGCATCGGCACGCGCGACTGGTGGCGCGGGCTGGCCACCTGCACTTTGCTGTGCGGTGGCATGATCGCCACCGCGCCGGGCCTGTCGCCGCTGCCGGGCACCACGCCCGCCCCCTTAGCACCCGGGCAGTGGCAGGAGGCGCGCGCGTTGGGCTTCAGCCCGCTTGCGCTGGGTGGCGACACCGGCCGGCGCATGGCGGCGACCGACGCGGTGGAGCCGCTGGTCGACACGCCGGAGCGACCGCGCGTCGACCTTAGCGCCACGATCGGCCAGGGTGACGGTTTCGCGCGTGTTCTGGAGCGTGCCGGCGTCGCCTCCGCCGAGGCGCAAGGCATCGCCGCACGCATCGCCGGCATCGTGCCGCTGGGACAGATCAAGCCGGGCACCCGGATCGAGCTGACGCTTGGCCGCCGCGCCAGCCGCGCGGAGGCACGGCCGCTCGACGCGCTCGCCTTCCGCGCGCGCTTTGACCTGCGGCTGGCGGTGGCGCGGGAAAATGGTGTGCTGGCGCTGCATCCTGAGGCGATCGCGGTGGACGATACGCCGCTGCGCGTTCAGGGCCGCGTCGGCTCCGGCCTGTACGCAGCGGCCCGGGCGGCTGGCGCCCCGTCCGGCGCGGTGGCGGCCTACCTCCGGGCGCTCTCCGCGCGCATGTCGATCGGCCGCGATGTCCGCGCCGACGACCGCTTCGACATGATCGTCGAGCAGCGCCGCGCCGCGACCGGCGAGGTGGAGACCGGCGATCTGCTCTACGCCGGACTGGATCAGGGCAGCCGCAAGACCCGGCTGCTGAAGTGGACCGTGGGTGGCCAGACGCAGTTCTTCGAGGCATCGGGTGTTGGCGAGCGGCGCGGCGCGATGACGCAGCCGGTGATGGGCCATCTCACCTCCGGCTTTGGGATGCGGCGCCATCCGCTGCTCGGCTTCACCCGCTTTCACAAGGGGGTGGATTACGGCGCGGCCTATGGATCCCCGATTGTTGCGGCGACGGCGGGCGTCGTCAGCTACTCCGGCTGGCATGGCGGTCACGGAAATTACGTGATGATCCAGCATGGCGGCGGCATCGCCACCGCTTATGGCCATATGAGCCGGATCATCGCGCACAACGGCAGCCGCGTCGCGCAAGGCCAGCTGATCGGATATGTCGGTTCGACCGGCCTCTCGACCGGACCACATCTGCACTATGAAGTGTGGAAAAATGGCGTGGCGATCAACCCGGCGAGCATCCGCTTCACGACGACGTCGCAACTCGCCGGGCACGATCTGGCAAGCTTCCGCGCGACGCTGGCACGACTGCTGGCAGTAAGGCCGGGGGCGGCGGTGAAGCTTGCCGCAAGGGCGGAGACACCGACCAAGCTGTAGCCTGCTGCGAACCTCGGACGGACGAAGACGCTCGCTCTACTCCGCTGCCTCGCGATCTTCGGGCGCGGGTAGCAATATCTCCTCGCCGTGCCGCGCGCGCAGCTCGATCTGAGGAACCTCCTCAATTTCCTTCGAGCCCACCTCGATGTTCAGGTCGCGGAACTTGCGGCCCGTCACGGCGACCCGCGATTCGAATGAGCTGACGAATTTGTTGTAATTGTTGACCGCCGAGTTCAGCCCCCCGCCGACCAGCTTGAGCAGTCCGCTGGCGGTTGCAAGCCGATCGTGCATCTCCTTGCCGAGCGCGCCGATCGCCTTGGCCTCGCGCGCCAACCCCTCCTGCCGCCAGACGGCGGCAACGGTGCGGGCGATCGCGATCAGGTTGGTCGGCGTCGCGAGCAGCACGCGCTGGGCGAAGGCGAAGTCCCAGAGCTTGGCGTCCTGCTCCAGCGCGGCGGAGAGGAAATGCTCCCCCGGCACGAACATGATGACATAATCCGCCGATCGGGCGAACTTGTCCCAATAGGCCTTGTTGCCGAGGCCGTTGACATGCGCCCGCATCGCCACCGCATGCGCACCGAGATGGCGGGCGCGCTCCGCCTCGTCCACCGCCTCGAACGCATCCTGATAGGCATTGAGCGATACCTTTGCGTCGATCACGAGCGAGCTTCCGCCGGGTATGCGGATGATGACGTCGGGCCGCATGCGGCCATCCTCGCCGATGTCGACCGAGACCTCGGTCTGGAAGTCGGCATGTTCGGAAAGGCCGCAAGTTTCCAGCACGTTGCGCAACTGCTGCTCGCCCCAGCGGCCGCGAGCCTTGGGCGCGGCGCGCAGCGCATTGACCAGCCGGGCGGCCTCGCCGCGCACGGCCTCCTGCCCGGTCCGCATCGATTCGATCAGGCCGGTGAGGTTGCCCTGCTCGCGCCGGCGCTCCTCTTCGACCTTGGCGACGCCTTCCTCATAGCGTTTCAGTGTCGCCTCGACCGGCGCCAAGGCGGCCTTGATCTTGGCTTCGCCATCGGCGCCGGCCTGGTGGAAGCGTTGGTCGGCGCGTTCGAGGAACTGGCGTTGGGCGGTATCGAGCAATTTCGCGCCGACCTCGCCGAACTGGGCGGAGAGCGCATCCTTCGCCTCGACCAATTGGCGGAGTTGGGCGGCGGCCGCCTCGTCCCGCGCCTCGCGATCGGCCCGCAGGCCGTGCAGTTCCGCAGCGATCTCAGCATGTTCGCGGCGGAGCGCGGCAAGCGAGGCGCGCGTCTCGGCCAGATCGCGCTGCTGGAGTTCGGCGGCCTCTGCCCGTGCCTCGCGATCGGCGGAGAGGCCGCGCGCCGCCGCGATCGCCTCCGCCGCCTCGGCCCGCGCGGCGTCGTGCAGCGCCCGGAGATCGGTGAGATTGGCGGCCGATTCGCGGCGGGATGCGTCCAGTTGGCGGCGCGTTTCGGCGAGTTCATCGCGCAGCGGGGCGACCTGCCCCGCATCGCCCAGCGCGCCGTGCAGATCGGCGATCGCGCGGGTGAACTTGTCGCGCCAATCGTCCCGCTCCGCCTTCAGGCCGGCGCCGGCACGGCCCCAGGCGATCCAGCCGCAGGCAAGCCCCACGCCAAGCGCGATGATGAGGGCGATGGCAAAGCCGGCTTCCATGCGTCACTCCAGCGGAACAGAAAGCGAACTATGCCGCCAGTCCGATGGATCCGCAAGCCGGCAGGCGCCGGTCAGGCCGCGCGACGGGTGCGGCGGGCCTTTTCCAGCTTCTTCATCACCATGTCGCGCTTGAGGCGGGAGAGGCGATCGATGAACAATATGCCTTCGAGGTGATCCATCTCATGCTGCAGGCAGGTGGCCAGCATGCCGTCGATCGCCGCCTCGTGCGGAACGCCGTTGCGATCGAGCCAGCGGGCATGGACGGCCGCCGGGCGATCGACATCGGCATATTGATCGGGCACCGACAGGCAGCCCTCATTATAGGAGCGTTGTTCTTCCGAGGGATCGAACAGTTCGGGATTGATGAACACCAGCGGGTTGCGCACCGGCTCCTCACCCTCGGCCGCATCCTGCAGATCGATGACGAGGATGCGCTTCGGCACACCGATCTGCACGGCGGCGAGGCCGATGCCGGGCGCGTCGTACATCGTATCGAACATATCGTCGATCAGCGCGCGCACCTCGTCGTCCACCACGTCGACGGGAGTGGAGATCACCTTCAGGCGGGGATCGGGCGCTTCGAGGATCGGACGGATAGCCATGTGGCAAAGTTAGGGATTTCAGGCCGAATCGTCAATCGCGGGCGGGGATCAGGCAGGCGGATCAGGCGATCGGGCGGCGGGCGCGCAACGCCTGCGCCAGTGTCCCCTCGTCCAGATAATCGAGTTCGCCGCCCACCGGCAGGCCGTGCGCCAGCTGGGTGACGCGCACCGGAAATCCCTCGATCCGCTCGGCGAGATAGTGGGCGGTGGTCTGCCCCTCCAGCGTGGCGTTCATCGCCAGCACCACCTCGTCGGTGCCGCCGGCCGCGATCCGACGGATCAGTCCTTCGATGGCGAGATCCTCGGGCCGCACGCCCTCCAGCGCCGACAGCCGCCCGCCGAGGACATGGAAGCGGCCGGGGAACAGGCGCGAGCGATCGAGCGCCCAAAGGTCGGCCACCTCCTCAACCACGCACAGCAGCCGCGCATCGCGGCGGCCATCGGTGCAGATCGAGCAGGGATCGACCGTATCGACATTGCCGCAGGCGGCGCATGTCACCAGCCGATCGTTCACCGCCTCCAGCGCACGCAGCAGCGGCCCTATCGCCGCCTCGCGCTTCTTCAGCAGGTGCAGCACCGCCCGCCGCGCGGAACGCGGGCCGAGGCCGGGAAGCCGGGCGAGCGCCTGGGTGAGCGCGTCGATTTCGGGGGAAGCCATACCGACAGCAGATAGGGGCTCGTGCGGCGATCGGCCAGATAAAGGCTTGCGCGATCGGCGGCCCCGGCGTTTGAAGGCGCGATGCGGATCATCTTCATGGGCACGCCCGACTTCGCCGTGCCGACGCTCGACGCGCTGATCGCCGCCGGGCACGACATCGCCGCCGCCTATTGCCAGCCGCCGCGCCGCGCGGGCCGGGGCAAGGCGCTGATGCCATCGCCGGTGCAGCGGCGGGCGGAGGCGGCGGGGCTGGCGGTGCGCCATCCGGTGAGCCTGCGCGATGTGGGGGCGCAAGCGGAGTTCGCGGCGCTGGGTGCGGACGTGGCGGTGGTGGCGGCCTATGGGCTGATCCTGCCGGTGGCGGTGCTGGCGGCGCCTCGGCTGGGCTGCCTGAACGTGCACGGATCGCTATTGCCGCGATGGCGGGGGGCGGCGCCGGTGCAGCGTGCGATCCTAGCGGGCGACGTGATGACCGGCGTGACGATCATGCAGATGGAGCGCGGGCTGGATACCGGGCCGATGCTCGCTACCGTCATAACGCCGATCGGCGGCAAGACGGCGGGCGCGCTGACCGGCGAACTGGCCGAACGGGGTGCTGCGCTGATGGTGGCGGTGCTGGCCGACCTGCCGGCTTATCCCCCGCTGGTGCAGCCCGAGGAGGGCGTGACGTATGCCGCCAAGATCGAAAAAGCGGAGGCGCGGCTGGACTTCACCGCATCCGCCATCGCGGTGGAGCGGCAGATACGCGCATTCAATCCCGCGCCGGGTGCTTTCTTCGAGCATGGAGGCGAGCGCATCCGCGTGCTGGCGGCGGAAGTCGTCGGGGCGGAGGGCGCGCCCGGCACGATCATCGACGATGTGCTGACGATCGCCTGCGGGGGCGGCGCGATCCGGCCGCTGGCGGTGCAGCGCGCGGGGCGCGCGGCGATGGCGCCGGCGGAGCTGCTGCGCGGCTTTGCCCTGCCGGCGGGAACCCGCCTTTCGTGACGCGCTTTCGCCTGACGGTGGAATATGACGGCCGGCCGTTCATGGGCTGGCAGCGGCAGGCGCATGGCCCGAGCGTGCAGGGCGCGCTGGAGGCGGCGGCGGCGGCGATCACCGGCGAGACGGTGGCCTTCCACGCCGCCGGCCGCACCGATGCTGGCGTCCATGCCGAGGCGATGACGGCGCATTGCGAGATTGCGCGGCCGATCGCACCCTTCCGCCTGATGGAGGCGCTGAACGCGAAGCTGAAGCCCGATCCCGTCGCGGTGCTGGCGTGCGAACCTGTCGCCGAGGATTGGCATGCGCGCTTTTCGTGCATCGGCCGGCGCTATGTGTACCGCATCGTCAATCGCCGGGCGCCGCTGGCGCTGGCGGCGGGGCGGGCGTGGCGGGTGGCGGCACCGCTGGATGCGGCCGCGATGCACGCCGCGGCGCAGATGCTGGTGGGGCGGCACGATTTCACGACCTTCCGCTCCGCCCATTGCCAGTCCGCCAGCCCGGTGAAGGCGCTGGACCGGCTGGACGTGGCGAGAGAGGAAGACGGTATCGCGATCCATGCCGCCGCCCGCTCCTTCCTCCACCATCAGGTGCGATCGATGGTGGGATGCCTGGCGTTGGTCGGCCGGGGGCGCTGGTCGATCGCCGATCTGGTCGCGGCGCGGGATGCGCGCGATCGGGCCGCGCTGGGGCTCAACGCGCCGCCGGACGGGCTGTATTTCGTCGAGGCGCTATATCCCGCTTCGCCGGGGTGAGTCAGGCGGCGCGCTTCGCCCGGCCGAGCCGCCGGGCGTTGGCAGTAACGGTGCGGTGGAGCGGCGCCATCGTCACCTCGCTCACCGCCATCGGCCACATCAGCGCGCGCGCGCCACGTTCTCCCGCATCCTTCGCGAGGCGGGAGAGACGCGTGGGGTGGGGCACGCCGCCGGTCATCAGGCCGGCCATGTCGGCGAACTGGGCGGCCATGTCGCGCTGGAAGCTGCCGACCGCGCCGAACAGGGCGATCCCGGAAAAAGCCAAGGCGAACGCCTTTTCGGGCACCATGCGGCCCAGCTCCTTATAGTCGCCACTCATCGGGTTGGTCATCGCGGCGCCGATCACGCCCAGCCGCGCGCCGACGACAAGCCCGGAGGCGGCGGCCATCTCGCCCAGCTTCATGCCAACCTCGGCCGCGCGGACCGCGATCGTTCCCAGCGAGGCATCGTCGCGCTTGCCACTCGTCATCTGCATCCTGTCCCGATCGCGTCCGTCGGCATGTTGCTAGCCGGGAACAGTGGCGGAAGCGAGGCGGAGACGCCATGTGGGCGGCGCTGCCCCATCACGAGACAAGGCCGATCGATGCATCCTTCCCCGACCGACCCGACGACGCCGCCCGCGATGACGAGCGAGCTGGACCGGCTGGTGGCCGCCGCCCGCGCCTGGGCGCCGATGCCGCTGGCGCTGGCCACCGTCGTTTCCACCTGGGGATCGGCGCCGCGGCCGCGCGGCAGCCACATGCTGGTGGCGGCGGACGGGCGGTTCGAGGGATCGGTTTCGGGCGGGTGCGTGGAAGGCGAGGTGCTGGCCGCCGCCGCCGAGACGATCGCCGACGGCCAGCTGCGCCACCTGCGCTTCGACGTGGCCGAGGAGACCGCCTGGTCGGTGAGCCTGCCCTGCGGCGGCGAGATCGCGGTGATGGTGCAACCGGTGAGCGAGGCGGGCTTTCCGCCCGCATTACTCGATCGCCTGGCGGCGGCGCGGGTTGAGGGAGTGCCGCTGACCATCGCGACCGATCTCTCGACCGGGCTGAGCCAAATCGGCGAGGATGCCGCGCCGGAGGCGTTCATCAACGCCTATCTGCCGCCGCGCCGGCTGCTGATCGTCGGCGCGGTGCAGATCGCGCTGCCGCTGGCGGGCTTTGCGCGGGGGCTGGATATCGCCGCGACGATCATCGATCCGCGCGACCGCTTCCGCACGGAGGAGCGTTTCCCCGGCATTGCGCTCGACGGGCGCTGGCCGGACGAGGCGGTGGCGGCGCTGCGCCCCGATGCCGCGACCGCCGTGGTGACGCTGAGCCACGATCCGAAGATAGACGATCCCGCCCTGATCGCCGCGCTGCGATCGCCCGCCGGCTATATCGCGGCGCTGGGATCGACGCGCAGCCATGCCAAGCGGCTGGAGCGGCTGGCGGCGGCGGGGTTCGACGAAGCGGCGCTCGCCCGGATCGACGGGCCAGCGGGCATTGCCATCGGCGCGCTTGGGCCGGCCGAGATCGCGCTGTCGATCGCGGCGGGGCTGGTGCAGGCGCTGCGCCGGTAGCTCTACTGGCTCGCCTGCTGCCCGGCCTGTTGTTGCGCGCGCAGCTGGGCGAGGCGCGCGGCGACGTCCGCTCGCCACGGCGCATCGGCCGGCGCGCGATCGAGCAGCGCCTGCCACGTCGCCTCAGCGCGATCGAGCTGACCGGCCTGGGCGAAGGCGAGGCCGAGGAAGAAAGGCGGGCCGGGATGATCGGGCGCCAGCGCGGCGGCGCGATCGAAGGCGAGCTTGGCCGAGGGCGACATCAGCCCGCCGCCATAGATGACCAACGCATTGCCCATGCCGACCCACAGATCGGCGCTGCGCGGGTTCTTCTCCAGCGCGCCGCGCAGCACGGCGATGGAATAAGCGTCGAGGCCCTGGCGGTGGAAGGCGTCGGCGGTATCCAGCACCTGCGCGTTGCTGCCCATCATGCTCATCAACCCGGCGCGCGATTTGGCGAACTCGCTGTCCGGCTGCTTCGATTCGGCCTTGGGCGGGGTCGGCTTGCCGGCGAGGCCGGGGCTGCCCTGCCACGCATAGCCGGCGATGCCGAGCAGCAACGCGGCGGCGACGAGTTCCAGCGCGCCCTTCGGTAGCGAGGCGAAGCGCCACAGCAGGCCGCCGGTGACGAGCGCCATGACCAGCAGGATGATCCACCCCATCAGCGCGCCCGCCGCCGCTTGAACTGATTGCGCGCGATGACCGCGCCGGCGAGCAACAGCAGCACGGGCATCGCCCAGAGCGGCCAGGTCTCCGCATCGAGCGGCGGATCGTAGCTGACCCATTTGCCGTAGCGCGCGACCAGCCATGCGCGGATGTCGTCGGGCTTCTCGCCGGCGGCGATCTTGCGGCGGACGAGCGCGCGCATGTCGCCCGCCATCTCGGCATTGCTGTCCGATATGGCCTGGCCCTGACAGACGAGGCAGCGCAGCGTGGCCATCAGCGCGGCGGCCTGCGCCTCCTGCCGGGGATCGGGCAGCTGCGTATCGGCGAGCGCGGCAGGGGCCATCAGCGAATCGGCATAAGCCGGGCCGGCGAGCGCGAGCAGCGCGGCGAAGGGGATCGCGCGCCTCATCTGGCGTTGCGCACGGCGGCGAGGATGGCGGGCACATCCTCCGGCTGGATCTCGCCGATATGCTGGTGGCGTATGATGCCCCGGCCATCGATCACGAAGCTTTCGGGCACGCCGGCCGACCCCATCGCGATCTGCACCGCCGAATCGACGTCGCTGCCGATCGCGCGATAGGGATCGCCATATTTGCCGAGGAAGCCGGCGACATCCTGCGGGCGATCGCGGATGGCGATGGCATCGATCGGCACGCCGGCCTGCGCCAGCTGCATCAGTTGGGGCGCCTCCGCCGCGCAGGGCACGCACCAGCTGGCGAACACGTTGAGCAGCCGGGGCTGACCGCGCCGGAAGGCAGTGTCGGCCAGCGGGGCGTGGCCGGGCGCGCCGACCGGCAGATCGAACTTCGGCAGCGACTGGCCGATCATGTGGGACTTGATGTCCCGGCTGGCCGGCTTGATGAGGCCGGTGGCGAACATTGCGAGGAAGATCAGGAACAGGATCAGCGGCGCCCACAGCAGCAGCCGCAGCCCCGCCTTTGCCCCGCTTGATCGATCGACCGCCGCACTCATGCATAAGCCTCCCGTCGGAAGCCCCAGCGTTCGCGGCGGACGCGGCCGACGAGCGAGAGGAAGCCGCCGAACGCGACCATGCCGCCGCCCGCCCAGATCAGCGTGACGAACGGCTTCCACCACAGGCGCAGCTGCCAGCGGCCATCATCGTCGCCCTTGCCGAGCACGACGTAGAGCTGGCCATCCCACACAGTCTGGATCGCGGCCTCGTTCGTCTCGGTGACGGGCGCCCAGAAATCGCGCGCCTGCGATTTCAGCACGTAAGGTGCGCCGCCGCCGCGCGTGGCGGTGAGGGTGGCCTCGATCGCGGTCCAGTTGGGGCCGGCGATCGGCTGCACGCCGTCGAAGCGGACCTGCCACGGCCCCACCGTCTTCACCTCCCCAACGCGGGCGGCGACGAGGGTTTCCTTGATGAAGGCGCTTTCGCTCGCCATGCCGGCCAGCGACACGGCGATGCCGAGATGGGCGATCACCATGCCGTAGGTGAACAGCGGTGTGCGGCGCAGGTTGCGCTTCCACAAGGGCGCGATGCTGGCGGCGGCGACACCCGCCGCGATGATGAGCCCGAGCAGCGGCAGCGTGCCGATATGCGGGGCGAACAGCATCATCGCGAGAAAGGCGAGCGCCACCAGCAGCACCGGCAGCGCGAGCCGGGTGACGAGCGTTTTCAGCTCGTCCCGCCGCCAGCGCATCAGCGGCCCGGCGGCCATCACCGCCACGAGGATGAGGGCGAGCGGGCCGGCGGCGGCGTCGAAATAGGGTGGGCCGACGGAGAGCTTCTCTCCCGTCACCGCCTCCGCGCCGAGCGGGTAGAGCGTACCGACAAGGACGATGCCGAGGATGGCCGACAGCAGCAGATTGTTGATGACCAGCGCGCCTTCGCGGCTCACCGCATCGAAGCGCGAGCCTTCGCGCACGGTGCCAACCCGCAGGCCGAACAGCAGCAGCGCCCCGCCGATATAGAGGACGAGCAGGCCGAGGATGAAGCTGCCCCGGCGCGGATCGACCGCAAAGGCGTGGACCGAGGTGAGGATGCCCGAGCGGACGAGGAAGGTGCCGACCATGCTCATCGAGAAGGCGACCA